>DDWE01000080.1 GCA_002345625.1 Desulfuromonadaceae bacterium UBA2294
GAGGCGAGCCAATTGGCTCGCCTCATCTGTTATGTGCAGCGTTTGGCAACACGATTGTTTACGAATCAATTGACTGCTGGCCAGGTCTCCGGTAACATCAGCGGTCATATCAATTTACTGGGAGATTATGTATGCATATGCTGTCCCGTCAACTTATAGGTTTGTTTTTTGTCTTAACAGTGTCCAGCATCGTCGTGTCACCCGCCCTGGCTCAGGAGGCCGTTATCGCACGTGTCGGCAGTGTTCCGATCACAGCCTTTGATGTTGGTCGTCAACTGCAGAAGTTGATCCCGTTGCAGGGGAGTTATCACAGCGGGGTTAAACCAGAAAAAATCGTCGAATTGCGGACGCAGGCGCTTGATGAGTTGATTGAACAGTCATATCTGGTCCAGTATGCCTACAGTGAAGAAATTGCTGTCAGTAAATCTGATATTGATGCAATGGTGAAGCCGTTGCGAGCACGGTTCAAGACCGATGACGCGTTTCAGGCTGCTCTCGGCCAGGAGTCCGAAAAAGAGTTTCGTGCTGCTGTGGCGCGACATTTACTGGCAAAAAAAGCGCTCAAGGTTGCCGTGGATGATAAAGTGGAGATTGATGAGACGGCCCTAAAAGCTGATTTTGAAAAGAACCGGGAAAAATATATGCGACCGCGGCAATTTCGCGCCAGTCATATCCTGATCAAAGTAGATCCCGCATCGTCTGCTGAAGAAAAACGGGCAAAGAAGGATCTGGCCCAGGCCCTCTATGAAAAGGCTGTCGCCGGCGAAGATTTTCATGATCTTGCTTACTATAATTCCAACGATAAAACAGCGATGGTCGGTGGCGATGTCGGTTATTTTCACCTTGGCCAGATGGATAAGGATGTCGAAGCTGTTGTTGTTAAAATGAAGGTTGGCGAAATTTCGGCACCGATTAGTACGCTCTATGGTTATGAGATTGTCAAACTGGTTGACACAAAACCGGCAACTCAACTGTCGTTTGATGACATGCGTGAAAAGCTTGTTGCCCGTGAGCGCAAGGCGCAGGCAGAGAAACTCAAAGCCGATTTGTTGCAGTCATTGCGGGCCAAGTACCCGGTGGAACACCTGAGTAGCCCGTGATGCCTCTTTCGGGCCGCCTTTTTATCGTTTTTGTCGTGTTGTTGCTGACCGCTTGTGCCCGTCCGGTTATGCTGCCGAGCTCTTGGCAGGACCAGGCATTAAATGCCGTCTGGCCTGCCGTGCCGCAACCTCCGCGTATCCGTCTGCTGCGCGTAGAAGGGTCTGGTCCCCCGGCACAAAAGTCAGGCGGGCGTCAATTTTTTGATTGGTTGCTCGGTGAGAATCGTAATGAGCTACCGGTGGTTTCTCCATACGGGATTACGGCAGATGGGCGCGGGCGCGTCTGGCTAGCAGACCCCGGCAGTAGCGCCGTCCACCTTTTTGACCTCGCATCCGGTGAAAGAAAGTACATTATCCGCGCCGGTGAGGTTTCTCTCGTCTCTCCGGTCGGGGTTGTATACAATACGGCCAGCGATCAGTTGTACATTGCCGATAGTGTTCTCAATCGGGTTTTTTTGCTAACAGCCGATGGCCGTCTGATCGGAGAGCGTTTTGTTCCCGGGGGGTTTGGCCGACCGGCCGGTCTGGCACTCGATCAGGATGGTCGGCTTTATGTTGCTGATGTAACGGCTGGTCTGATTCATGTTTTTGCTGCAGACGGTCTGTTTCTACGTAGTATCGGCAGCCCGGACAATCAAGACGGCCGCTTTCGGCTTCCGATCAGTGTCGCGGTCGATGCTACCGGGCTGATTTATGTCAATGATTCAATGAATTTTCGCATTGTAGTTTTATCACCAACCGGTGAGCTGAAATCAATTCTCGGAGAAATCGGAACCGGGATCGGTACCTTCGCCCGCCCACGTGGCGTTGCGGTTGACTCGCATGGTCATGTCTATGTCGCTGATGCGGCATTTGACAACGTACAGATATTCGATATGGCGGGACAATTGCTTCTCTTTTTCGGCCAACCAGGAAAAGGTGCCGGCGAGTTCTGTATGCCTTCTGGCGTATATGTTGACACTGCCGATCGGATTTATCTGGCAGAGTCATGTAATCAGCGCTTTCAGGTCTTTCAGTATCTCGATTCTCGTTGAGGCCATGAGTGCCGCCGTCGTCGTGCACTCTCTTTGGTGTTTTTTTTGCATGCTGTAAGCCGTATTATGCTACATCAATTTTTCTCCGTTTTGCGGGAGAGGCCATATTACATGATCAGCAAGCATCGAAGGCTGCACGGAAGTCCTATCGTATTGACTGCTTCCGGAGTGCTACTGTTTCTTCTAATCTTTTTTCAGCCTCTGGTCATCCATGCCGAACAAAGAAAGGTTTCTGATCCTGACAACCCTCACAACCTTTCGAACACCAGTTCCGGTATACACGCTGGTCCGTTTGAGACTGACCAGATCTGTATTTTTTGCCATGCACCACACAATTCTTCCGCTGCTGGCCCACTCTGGAATCGCCCTGAGATTACAACTGCACTTGGCGGCGGCGCCTTTCCGCTTTATGGCCACCTCGATCAGATCGTGATCGATGACACACCCGCAGCGAAATACGGTGGTACAAACACATATCCGAATGGTTCTACCCGGTTGTGTCTCTCCTGCCATGACGGGGTGACTGCAGTGGGGACAGTCATCTCTGCCTGGGGTGGAGGCGAGATCGCGCCGTCTCTTGGCGCAATGACGACCATGGTTGTCGATCTTTCAACCTCGCATCCGATCTCCTTTGTATACAATGATCCCGATGTCATGACCGCAGTCAACACCAAGACCCAAAATGATGCCGGTACCCTCACTGTCATTCCCGGGCAATATAAACTGCCGGCCCTCGATATCCTCGATGCTGATGGTCGTATGCAGTGTACGACCTGCCACGACCCGCATATAGATACTTATGAAGGGCCTACTGGGTACACTTTGCCGATGTGGCGGCATTATACCGGCAACGACGGCGCTGATTACGACGACACCTGCGGGGAATGCCATATCGGTGGCGCAGGCAGTACCGGTCTGTTTCAGGACTCTTTGACCAAGGATCAGTTGCATACAATCCCTTGATTTTTTTTTGCACTTCCTTCGGAGGATGCTTTGATCCGCAAATTGAATTTGTCCCTCTTGTTTCTGTGTGTGTCCATTTTCATCTGGGCCCCTACTGACGCAATAAGCTCTGAGTCTCTGCTTCAAGGGGCGCACGCTGTCTCCAGCGTCATGCCGAAATCCTGTCGGGCCTGTCATCGCGGAATGCGTATGACTGTTACCGGTGAAGAGGCGATCTGTCTGTCCTGCCATGGTACTGATTCATCTCGCAGCCAGATGCGGAGCCGTGGTTTTCTGGTTGGCCAGACGGCTGAGTTGGCGGACATTTCTGCGGTTTTGGCTAAACCCTATAACCATCCGGTCCTCACCGTCGCCAATGTCCACCGGCAAATGGAAAAACTACCGGAGGAGAACGTCTCTGCTGCCCGACATGCTGAATGTGTCGATTGTCATGATCCACACCAGGTTGCTGTCGATGCCCCATTTCGTGGCATTCCAGGCCGTCGCATTGTCAATACTATCGTTGAAATCGAGCATGAATACGAGCTTTGTTATAAATGTCATGCCGATAGCGCCAATCTCCCTGGTGGTTCAACGAACAAGCGTACTGAGTTTAAAACATCCAATCGCTCCTATCACCCGGTAGAAGGGGAGGGCGCTAACTCATACGTCATCAGTCTGAAGGCGCCTTATGCGGCACGAGCTGACCACCCTGGAGATGTTTCCATTATCAGCTGTCGTGATTGTCACGGTAATGATGACCCTTCAGGTCCTCGCGGCCCACATGGTTCTAATTACGAGGGGCTATTGATTGACGCGTACGAAATGCGTGACGGTAATTCCGAAAGCCAATACGCCTATGCGCTGTGTTACCGTTGTCACGAGCGCAACAGCATCCTTGGTGATGAAAGTTTCCCCAAGCACTCCCTTCATGTCACCGGCGGACCTTCGGGGGTCGGCACCTCCTGTTTTACCTGTCACGATGCACATGGCAGCCCCCGCTATCAGGCCCTTATACGCTTTAATGATCAAGTTGTGCGCCCCACTGTGACAGGCAAGCTTGAATATAAAACGGTCAGTGCCTCTTCTCGCAGCGGCTCATGTACGTTGCTCTGTCATGGTGTTGAGCATCTCGATCGTTCCTATTGACCAACGGGTCTCCTGTCTAAAACGGCCGGCGCGGTTTTTTCCGTTGCCGGCCGTTTTTTTTGGGAAGAACACGAAATGTTTACTCGTCCGGCCGGTTATTCTTTTTATGTTTGATCGGCCAGAAACTGAAAGGTTAGCGTCGATTTTTTGCAGACGTTATGTTAATATCCGCAGCTATGCCGAACTACCTTTGCAAGATTGGAACTGCGGACGGGCGCGTCGTCGAAAAAGATTTCGACGCTCTGAACCCGGGTGCTTTACGTGAGAGTTTGGAAGCTCAGGGCTTCCATGTCTTTAGTGTTCGCCGCCGGTTTTGGCAGGGCATTTCGAGCGGGAGTGGGAGTGGCCGTTTTTCCGGTCGCCGTTTCCTTTCTTTTAATCAGGAACTGGTTGTTCTCTTGCGTTCGGGTTTGCCGATTTTGCAGGTGTTGGATACCATTACTGATCGTCTAGAGTCTGGGCCCTTGTTGACTGTGTTGCGCGATATCAGGGAGTCAATTAAAGGTGGGAGTGCTCTCTCCGAGGCCTTTTCAAATTTTCCGAAATTTTTCCCGCCATTGTATGTTGCCTCTTTACGCGCCGGTGAACGCACCGGTGATCTGGCTGTCACAATCGGTCGTTACATTGTCTACCAGCAGCGCGCGGAGAAGTTGCGTGAGAAAATTCGCAGTGCGTCCTTTTATCCGATGTTACTCACCGGATTCGTTATTATTGTTCTGCTTATTATGTTGATCTACGTTGTGCCACGGTTTACCCAAATTTATGTCGATGCGAATGTCGAGTTGCCAATCGCGACTCGGATCGTTATATGGGTTGCTAATAGCCTGATTGCCGGTTTGCCGGTTTTGATTCCGGCCATTATCATTGGTGGCGCCCTGCTGCGCAGTTTTTTGCGTACAATGCGCGGTCGCCTGCTTCTTGATCGATTCCGGCTCATGCTCCCTTTTTTCGGTCGTCTTTCAGCTGATTATTCCCTGTCGGGTTTTTGCCGCACCCTGGGCACAACGCTCCAAAGTGGTATTCCTATTGTCCCCGCGCTCCAGATGTCACGGGGGACGTTAAACAACAGTGTATTTGAAGAAAAAATGTTGCTGGCGATTCAACGGGTCGAAGAAGGGACGTCACTTTCAGAAGCATTTGATCAGTCGTCTTTTTTTCCCGGAATTGCACTGCGTATGATCGGTGTAGGTGAGACCAGCGGTGCTTTGCCTGACATGCTGGGAGATGTCGCTGATTACTACGAAGACGAAGTGGCGCGTCGTCTTGACCGGTTGTCGACGATGATTGAACCTGTGATCATGCTCGTTATGGGCTTGCTGATTGCGATGATTGTCGTTGCCATGTATCTGCCAATTTTTCAGCTGGGGGCGACAATTTCATGACACTCGGGACACAAGGGCCCTTTGCCCGCAAAAAAATTGGCGAGATTCTGGTCTCTCTCGGTGCCATGGCCCCGGCCGAAGTCGATCTGGTCCTGGCACGGATGCCCCAGACTGGAAAGCGTTTTGGGCTGACCGCTATCGATGAGCGGGTAATCAATGAGGACATTCTCGCTCAGGCATTAGCCGAGCAGTTTCGCCTGCCATTTATCAGGCTCGATGAGTTTGTTCCGGTCACCGATCTGACGGCAGACATTTCTTCCGCTTTGCTCCTCAAATATAGGGTTCTCCCCTTGCGCAAGGAAGAAGCCGGTCTCGCAATTGCCGTTGCCGATCCGACTGATGTCGCTGCTCTTGACGAACTTGAACTTCAGCTTGAGACTCCGTTGCTGGTGCATGTTGCCCCGGCGGGTAAAATTCAAAAAATTCTTGAACGCGGAGATCTCGGCTCGAAACAGGTTCTGCGTGAAGTTTCTGAAGACTTTAAGCTACAACTGGTCAAGGAGACTGACAAGGGCGAAGAGATTCTCTCCATTGAGAAGCTAACCGCAGACACCAGTCCGATAATCCGCCTGATTGACTCGACGTTATACGATGCCCTGAACAAGCGCGCCAGTGATATCCATATAGAAACATCAGCTGACGGTGTTGTCGTTAAATACCGGGTGGATGGTGTCCTGTTCCGGGCGATGGATACCCTCGATGAACGGTTCCAAGGGCCGATCATTTCCCGTATCAAGATCATGAGCGAGCTTGATATCTCAGAACGGCGGATTCCTCAGGACGGGCGTTTCAAAGTTCGTCTGGGGTCAAAATCGATCGATTTTCGTGTTTCGATCATGCCGAGTATTTTCGGGGAAGATGCTGTTATCCGTATTCTTGACAAGGAATCGATTGCCAACGACCTTAAAGGCCTGACTCTGGAGGCCCTCGGTTTTCCTGACCGAGAATTGATCCGTTTGCGGCGCATGGTACGCGAACCTTACGGGATGATTCTGGTCACCGGACCCACCGGTAGCGGTAAGACGACAACCCTCTATGCCGCCTTGTCAGAGATTAATACCGAGGATGAAAAAGTCATTACCATCGAAGACCCGGTTGAATATCAGGTTAAAGGGGTTGTGCAGATTCCGGTCAACGAAAAGAAGGGGCTGACCTTCGCCCGCGGCCTGCGTTCCGTTTTGCGACACGATCCGGATAAGATCATGGTTGGCGAAATACGTGATCCGGAAACAGCACAGATTGCCATTCAATCTGCGTTAACCGGCCATCTGGTTTTTACTACGGTTCATGCCAATAATGTGTTTGATGTTTTGGGCCGTTTCCTGCATATGGGCATTGATGCCTACAATTTTGTTTCTTGCCTCAACTGCGTGGCCGCCCAGCGGCTGGTCCGAAAAATTTGTACCCACTGTAAGCGTCCGGTCCAGTATGATCGCCAGACACTTGAAGCCGCCGGCCTTGGAGCCCCAGCTTATCAGGATGTTACGTTCTATGAGGGCGCCGGCTGTGATGAATGCCATGGAACCGGTTATCATGGGCGGGGTGCAATCATGGAACTGCTGGACATGACAGACCAACTCCGCGAGCTGATTGTCAGCAAGGCGCCGATTACACAGCTGAAACAAGCCGCCCGCGCAGCGGGTACCGTGTTTTTGCGTGAAGCAGCCGTTGAAAAGGTTGTTCAGGGACTGACCACTATCCCGGAGATCAACCGGGTCACTTTCATTGAACAGGTTTGACGTGATTTATCGTAACTACATAGGTCTTGATCTCCAATCGAATGCGCTTCGCGCTGTCGTTTTGCGCCGTCACCGCACGTCGGCAGAACTTGTCGCTGGCCGAGTACTCGGCCTATCTGAACACGTACTCTCCCCTGGTCAGAAATCAGCCAATATCCTCGATCCGGCTACATTCTCCTCGGCGGTTCGTGAGGTGCTGGACCCGATGTCTGCAGGCGAAGATCGCATTGCGTTGGCTCTGCCGGAAGCATGTGGCCGACTGTTATTGCTTCAGGTTGACACTCCGTTGAAGTCCCGGGAGGAGGGTGCCGAAGTTCTGCAATGGCATTTACGTGATACCTTGCCGCCTGAAGTGCCTGTACAGCTTGACTATCAGGTTCTTTCGCGCGACGAAAATGGACGTCAGCGGGTCGCCGTTGCCTGTGTTGCCAAACATATTTTAAGTCAATACGAAGATGTTCTTGCCGACGCCGGCTATGGTGCTGAGAGTGTTCTTTTCCGCTCTCTTTGTCAGTACAACTTTTATCGGTATCGGCTTGATCCAGGAGACGATTTTCTGCTGATTTTTGCTGAAGGGACGACCCTGACCTTTCAGGCTTATCGCAGTGGAGAACTGGTCTATCATCGCGCCAGAGAGACCGCCCTGACGCCCGAGATTGTTTTCCGTGAATTAAGTCGGGTTCTGGCCGGGGAGGGAGCGCGCCTTGGCAGCTTGCGCCGTGAAGCCGTCTATCTGCATGCTCCGGCCGATGTCTCGACTGAATTGCTCCCCGTCCTTGAGAGTCTTTTTGAACGCCCCGTCCGCCTTCTGGATATCGATCTTGCCTCCATCACGGCACGTGATGTCTCAATCTCTGCGTCACATCGGCATGATCTCATCGCGGCTATAGGTGCGGCTGAAGGGTTGATGTAGGAGCGAATGATGAAGTTTTCCCTGAATCTTGCCAGCCGATCGTATGTTAACCGTCGGGCTCTGTATATCGGCTACGCAACCCTGGGCGCCGTTATGGTCGCAATTTTGCTTTTGAATCTTTTGACCATGTTCGGAATGTACCAACAGACCAAAAACACACAGGATAAAATTACCGCATTAAATCTGCGCACAACATCGCATCAAACAGGTGTCCCGGCATTTACCGAGCAAGGTTTTGCTGCTCTGCAAGAGTCGATCAGTGCTGCCAATGAGGTTCTTGAACGAGACAGTTTTCGCTGGACTGAACTACTTGACCGGTTGGAGCGTTTGATGCCAAAAAAGGTCAGAGTGCGAGACATTGCACCCAATCATGAACAGCGCACAATTACACTTTCCTGTGAATCTCTTGATTTGGCCGCCTTAAAGCTGTTTCTCGATAAACTTTACAGTTCAGGGTATTACGAAAGCGTTTTGTTGACACAACAGGTCATCGATGACAAGACATCACATCTTTATTTTACCGTTCAACTACAGGGGGCTTTTTAATGTTACGTGAACCTTTGTGGTTGGCCGCATGGCGCGTCAATCGTAAAATCCCCTTGCTATTGCTTGGGCTGTTATTGGCCAATGTGCTGATTTATTACGTGCCTTTGCGGATGATCGCCAATCAGGCCGATTCAATACAGAGTGATTATATTCGCATGCAAGCCCAGCAACGAAGCCAGTCCAGTGAAAGCGGGACCCTGACCCCGGCTGAAACGTATGTGCGCAGCGTTGAGGATATGCAGCGTTTTCGTAACGAGATTCCCGACCAGACAGAACTTTCAGGTCTGGTCGATGAACTGTTTCGTATTGCGGAAAAATCAGGTCTTAAAATCACAAGTGTAAAGTATGATCCGCAACGCGACGCCGATCAAAATCTGTTGCACTATGATCTTGGTTTTGAAGTCGATGGTACCTATGCACAGGTCAAGAAGATGGTGCATGCTGTAGAACAGTCCCCGCGACTTCTTGCCATCGATAAGCTTTCATTGAACAGCTCTAAATCTGACGGAAATGTCCGCTTGCGTCTGAAGTTGACGACATTTTTTCGTACGGACAAAGTATGAATCGGCAGCGTAAAATACTCCTGTCACTTGTTGTTTGTTTGTTCCTGGCCCTGGCTTATTCCTGGTATGGAATGCCGAGACAGCAGCGTATTGAGCCAGGGACTCAATTAACGAGTCAGGTTGCGACCACTGGTCAGCGCACGCGCACAATTGACTCCAGTCACCTGTTGCGGGTTGATTTGCTTGAGCATAATCCGCAGAAGTATTCGAATCCGCAGCGCGACCTGTTTAATTTTGTTTCTACGCCACCCCCCAAACCAAAACCGGTTGTTGCTTCCAAGCCAGTTCCGGTGCCCGTTCCGGTTGTTGACCCGGTCGTTGTGCGTCAGACGGAAGTTCGTCAGGCCCTGGCCCGGTTTACTTTTCTCGGGTTTTTGCTTAAGGAGCAAA
This sequence comes from Desulfuromonadaceae bacterium UBA2294, assembly GCA_002345625.1. Classification (GTDB taxonomy): domain Bacteria; phylum Desulfobacterota; class Desulfuromonadia; order Desulfuromonadales; family UBA2294; genus UBA2294. Next base: position 9,759 of record DDWE01000080.1, read on the forward strand.
AAAGGACCGTTTTTTTGTCTCAAGGAGAGACCCTTTTTTTGGTTCAGGAGGGTGAGCGTTTTGGAGATAACGGCCGGTTTAAGGCGCTCAGTATCACTCCGGAAAAAATGATGATCAGTCAGTCGGGCGCGGACGGAACAATCGATATCCAATTGGTTGAGAAAGAACCTTTGACCCCTTCTTTTGAACCTCGTGATAAACCGTCGGTGACATCGCCGCCGCCAACACCAGTGGCAAAGCCATCCGTGACCAATCTGCCGGTTCGGCAACCCGTCCCTGGTTTGCGTGTGCGCGGGAACCGTGGCAGTCGTTGGCTTCCGCCATCTGCGGGCGTAGATGCTGCGTCGCCTCCGGTTTCGGACGACGATGCATCCTTTTTGTCACCGGAAAGCGATGACGAATCGCTCTTGGCACCGAGTGACAATGAGTCATCAGCCTTCCCTGACTGATGGCGTAATTAAATGCGACTGACCTTGATACGTTTGCACCTGAAATGGAGATAATACGGATGTTTTACAGAAAAGCAGGAATGACACTTTTGCTGACACTGTCGCTTGTGGCTTGCTCGGCACACTCCGGTTACTACCGTGACGGGATCAAGGCGACGCATGAAAAAGCCTATGATGAGGCCGTTCTCTATTTTCGTCTGGCGCTTGATGCCAAACCGGGCGATCCGGTTTACAGTGCACGTCTGGCTGCGGTTAGCACTCGTGCAGCACAGGGGCATCTTCTGCGTGGCCGCGCTCTGCGCGACGAGGGCAAGCTGATTGAAGCCTCAAGTGAACTTCAGTTAGCGATTTCTCTTGATCCATCCTTGTTTGTTGCCCAATCCGAGCTCGACGAAATTGCCAGACTGCAAAAAATTCGCAGCATGATGTCCGAAGCTCAGGAACACTTTCAGGCGCGTCGTTTGCCACAGGCGAAGGTCGCGGTCAAGAAGGTTCTTGATATTGATTCCAATAATCCTGTTGCACAGGCGTTATTGAAACAGATCATTGAAGATCGCAATACCCTGGTCGGCGGTTTTGAGCTGGCCGTGGAGTCGAAGGCCCCGATCACCTTGAAGTTCAAGGATGCCAAGCTGCAGGAAGTGTTCAAAATTCTCAATCAGCTCTCAGGGGTCAATTTTATTTTTGACGAAGATATCAAAGCGCAAACCGTTACTTTGCTGCTGGAGGACGCCACCTTTTCCCAGGCCCTCGAGTTGTTGATGAAAATGAATAATCTCAGCTCACGTGTGCTCAACCCGAAGACCGTTATTATCTACGACAACACCACCGAGAAACAAAAGCAGTACGAAGACCAGGTTATCCAGACCTTCTACTTGTCGAACATCGATGCCAAAAAGGCCGTCAATCTCCTGCGTACCATGTTGCAGCTGCGCAAGGTTTATGTACATGAAGAACTCAATGCTATTGTCGTTCGCGATCGCCCTGAAGTCGTGAAGTTAGTCGAGCAGATGCTCGAAAACGCCGACCTCTCCGATTCAGAAGTTTTGTTTGACCTGGAATTAATTGAAGTGAATCACGGAGATATTTTGAAGCTGGGAGCAAAATTGAGTACCAACTCGATTTCCGCGGTGGCGGTTACTGGCACCACTCAGGTTGCTCAGGGTATCCCCACTTCAGGTATAGACGGTCTGATTAAAGGGATTGGTGGCCTTGATGTGCTGTTTACCTTGCCGTCAGCCACCTTCGACTTCACCAAGACATTGACTGATACAAATATTCTCGCAACGCCAAAAATCAGGGTCAAAAATCGCGAGAAAGCCAAAGTCCATGTCGGTTCCCGTGAGCCGACCCTTACCTCCACCATCTCAGGCGATAATGTCAGTTCCAATGTTCAGTACATCGACATCGGGGTCAAGGTTGATGTTGAACCGATCATACAATTAGATGGTTCGGTGATGACCAAACTTCGTCTTGAAGTCAGTTCAAAAGGTGAGAAGTTAACTTCGTCTGACGAAAATACAGTGGCATTCGCCATCAACACCACTAATGCTGAGACTGCACTGATACTTCTGGATGGGGAACGGACAATTATTGGTGGTCTGATTCGATCGGTTGAGAATAAAACCCGTAACACTATCCCTTTTCTCGGGGATATACCTTTGCTTGGCGCCCTTTTTTCTAGTCACGACACGACGGATGTAAATCGCGAGATCCTGATGTCGATCACGCCGCATATTGTGAAAAATCTCAATGTTCCGAGCATGGAAAAATCCCGCATCTGGTCGGGTGGGGAGGATGAGATGAAGGCGGGGGCAAATTTCAGTGCTTTTGCTGAGGAACCCGATTTTACAGAGGAATCACAAGCGAAACCCTCTCCTGCTCCTTCCGTGCAGACGCGCAAGGGTGAAGCGAGCCTGACACCGTTACCGCCAGTGGTTCAGCCGGTTGATGTGCCTGAACCGGTTACCGCATTACCGTTGCCTCAGGTCGAACCTGTGGTGCCAAGTGGCGCGCCGGAGCTACCGGTATCTTCGACTCAATCACAGCCTATGCCCGAAACGATTGTTCCGACCGAACCTATCGAAGTAATTGCGCCAGCTGAAACGGTCGGGACGGCAGACGGCGTTGAGCAGGTTCTGGTTCCGCCGGCAGAGATTCGTACTGTTCCCGAGCAGAGTCGGGTCTTTTTCACCGGCCCTAAATTGGTTCATCCAGGTGAAGAGTTTGCTCTTGAGTTACAGATTTCAGAGTCCAAGGGACTGTTCAGCGCTCCTTTGTTTGTCAATTACGATCAGCAGCTACTGACTTACTTGCGTTTTGAAGAGGGGAATCTGCTTAAACTCCCCAATTTGCCGAGTATCTTCTCGCTCAGTCCGAACCCGCAAAGGGGTGAGCTGATTATTGGCAGCAAGCAGGCATCCGGTGGCACTGGTGCCAATGGCAGCGGGACTCTGGTCCGTCTTTATTTCCAGGCAAAAGATGCAGGTACTGCAGTTGTGCGTCCGAACCGGGTTAATTTGCGTGCGGTGGATGGCAATCGTCTGCAGGCTGAAACCGAGCCGTTCCAGATTGAGATCAGGTAGGTAATGTCGCGCTTTCTGTGCTGCGAACGGGGTTTGACCCTGATCGAGATGATTATTGCCATGGCCATCATGGCTATTATGGCGTCGGCCATTGTGCCTCTTGCAGAAGTGACTGTAAAAAGGACCAAGGAGATTGAACTCCAGCGCAGCTTGCGTGAGATTCGAACCGCAATTGACAACTACAAAGCGGATTACGACAAAGCCAAAGAACAAAAAAAAATTATCACCTCTATTGATGAAACCGGTTACCCTGAGTCGTTGGAAATCCTGGTCGAAGGGAAGGAGTGGGGCGACCTTTATCCTTTCCCGCGCCGTTATCTGCGTCGTATCCCGCGTGATCCATTCGATCGTTACGATGAAGGCTGGGGCATGCGTTCTGCCAAGGACGACCCTGACTCCTTTTCCTGGGGCGGTGACGATGTTTTTGATGTCTATTCACAAAGTGACGGGGTCGCTCTTGACGGCACCCCGTACAACACCTGGTGAACAATGATGATTTCCTATTCAAAATTGAGATTTGAGCGTGGTTTTACGCTGATTGAACTGATGATCGTTTTGTCGATCATCGGCATTCTGGCGTCGATTGCCGCGCCAAGTTATCGTGAACATACGATCCGTGCCCGGGAGACGGTCTTGATGGAAGACCTTTACCAGATGCGTCAGGCCATCGATGCCTATTTTGCCGATAAGATGAAATACCCGGAGTCTCTCGATGACATGGTCGTCAACAAATATCTTCGTGCCATCCCTCGCGATCCGATGACCCGCTCGGCTGACACCTGGCAAGTCGTCCCTCCCGAACCTTTGCCAGACAGTGGTGATCTCGCTGATGGCGGCGTGTTCGACGTGCATAGCGGAAGTGACCTGATTGGTCTTAACGGGATTCCGTACCGAGAGTGGTAATGGAATGATCCAGCTTTATAACGTCTGCAAATCCTACAGTCGTGAAGGCAGTGCGCTGGAGGATGTTAACCTTAAAATTCCCAAGGGGGATTTTGTCTACATCACCGGTCCGTCCGGCGCCGGTAAGTCGACCCTGCTGAAGCTGCTTTATGTGGCCGAAAAGCCGACACGGGGTCAGATTCTGATTAACGGGCAGAATGTCACCCGCATGGGACCAGTCAAGATCCCCTATTTACGCCGGCAGATCGGCATTGTCTTTCAGGATTTCAAGCTGATTTCCACCCGGACAATTTTCGAGAATGTTGCTTTTCCCCTTGAGGTGCGCGGACGCAAGCGCTTCGAAATCAGCAAAAAAGTTTATCAGATGTTGAAAAATGTCGGTCTGGAGCACAAACTCGCCAAGCATCCTCTGGAACTCTCAGGTGGCGAGCAGCAGCGCGTTGCGATCGCCCGTGCCCTGGTGATGGAACCCTTGGTCTTGCTGGCAGACGAACCGACCGGTAATCTCGACCCGGATGCGACCCTTGAAATTATGGAATTATTCAAAGGTGCCAATGCACGCGGGACGACCGTTTTGCTCGCCACTCATGACAGGGAAATGATCCGACGCTTTCCCCGTCGACAGATCTGCCTCGAACACGGGCGCCTGATCGATGACCTGACGCCTTGATTCTTCACCACTCTTCCCGTAATAGGGGGGCTATTGTTTGGCAAATTGATCTATCTGTTGCGTAGGGCCCTGCGTAATATCCGACAATCACCGTTTCTGTGCACTGCGTCGGTCGGTACTGTTGCCGTCTCGCTGTGCATCCTGGCCTTTTTTGCGATCATCGTCCTTAATGTCCAATCTCTGACCCGGCACTGGAGTCGCGATGTGCAGGTCGTCGCATATTTTGATACCGTTCCAGCGCGTGAGCAGAGACAATCACTGATTAAGCAGGCTATGGTTCTACCCGGCGTGCAGTCAGTCGAGTTTATTGACGCCCAACAGGCGTACAGTTCGTTTAAGGAGCGGCTGGGTGACGATGCCATTCTCCTTGATGGACTGGAGAACGATTTTTTGCCGGCCTCATTACGCTTGACCCTGGACGAAAATAGTCGAAATCGTCATGGAGTCGATTCCGTTGTTCGTCGTCTGAAAAAGATTGCAGCATTTTCAGATTTTCGTTATGGGCAGGACTGGCTCGATCGTTTCGAATCCTTCGTAACCCTGATACGTATCAGCGGCGTTGTCCTCGGTGGGTTTTTACTCTTTGCCACCCTGTTTATTGTCGCCAACACAATAAAACTGACTATTTATGCTCGACGCGAGGAGTTGGAAATCATGGCTCTGGTCGGTGGTACGCCTCTGTTTATCAAGACCCCTTTTTTACTGGAAGGGGCTTTGCAGGGTGCTCTTGGTGGCACTTTAGCTCTCGGGTTGTCCTGGTTGTTGTTTAATTTTTTTCTGCAGCAGGGGCTTGAGGCACTGCTCCTTGCTTCCGGTGTTGATCAAGTGGTCTTTCTGCCCGCAATCCATCAGGGGATGGTTGTGCTGACGGGCGTACTGCTCGGTTTTTTAGGCAGTCTGGTTTCATTGCATCGTTTGGCCCGGGCTTGATACTGTGTCTTATTCTTCGATATTCCGTGGCGCGGTCTTATCCCTTTGCTGTTTTGTAGCGGCCGGTTCGGCTTTGGCCGATAACACCCAGAAACTCGATGAGAGTCGGCGTCAGTTAGAACAGATCGAGCAGCGCCTTGAACAGGCAATAGCCGATCTGGCGTCAAAAAAAACGACCGAACGTGATCTGACCAGCGACCTGGGTGTACTTGACCGGCAGCTGTCGCAGATGCAGCGTCAGGTCAGTGCGACTCGGAAAAAAATCAAAGAACTTGATCTTGACATTGCTGCCGCGCAAAAAAAAAGGACCCAGGCCAGGCGTGAAGTTGATGCGTTACGGGCACAGGTTCAAGAAAGACTGGTTGCGCTCTACAAATCAGAAGAAGCCGGTGTGCTCAAAACACTCTTCTCAGCCCGTAACCTGAACCAACTGTTTGAAGACTACGACTTCTTCAGTCGGATTGTTCGGCATGACCGGGTTTTGCTCGATACGTTTCGCGACAAAGTTCTACAGCATCAGGTCGCCATCGATCACTTGTCGCGGGTTCATCGCCAACAGCAGACAGCTGCTTCAGACCTTAAACAACGAGAAGCCGATCTTCGCCGGACCCAAAAAATAAAAAAACGCTTTCTTGCTGCGGTCCGCAAGGATCGGAATTCCTTAAACGCCATGATTGCTGATTTGCAGGACAAGGCAGAGCGCCTCTCTTCACTGGTTGATGATTTAACCTCCGGCGATTCGGCGCAAGCGGCACGATCCGATACATCGCTTTTTGCCTTGCAGAAGGGGATTTTGCCCTGGCCGGTTATTGGACCGATTAAGGTTAACTTCGGACGGACACCACATCCTGATCTCGGCACCTTGTTTGAAAGCCATGGCATAGAGATCGGTTCTGAACCGGCGACGGCCGTTCGCGCTGTCTGGTCTGGTCGGGTTGCTTTTGCCAAGAGTTTTAAAGGTTATGGGAATCTGATGATTATTGATCATGACGGCGGTTATTATACGCTGTATGCTCAGGTGGAACGTTTGCAAAAGTCATCGGGTGATGCTGTCCGTCAGGGTGAGGTGATTGCCTACACCGGATTTGAGGGGGCTGATTCGCTATATTTTGAAATACGTCAGGGTCGCACTCCCATCGATCCACAGCCATGGATCGAAAAACGCCGATGACTACAGGAGGGTCTATGTTCAAGTTGAAACGGCCAGTTCTTCTGGCTCTGACTTTACTCGGCCTTTCAGTCTGGTTGCTTTTCAGCGCTGGTAACCGAAATTTTGCAGTCGCTGCATCATCGCCCTACGAGGACTTGCGCCTTTTTACTGATGCTCTTGCCCTGATTCGCCACAGTTACGTTGAAGAAGTCGATACCCGTAAATTGATTTATGGCGGGATACGGGGGATGATGCAGACTCTTGACCCGCATTCAGGCTTTTTGCCACCAGATGCTTATCAGGCGATGCAGGATGACACCCGTGGTGAGTTTGGCGGCGTCGGCATCGAAGTCTCGATGCGTGATGATGCTTTGATTGTTGTTGCCCCGATCGAAGACACTCCGGCTTTTCATGCCGGTGTTCTTGCCGGGGACCAGATTCTCTCCATCGATCAGGAGGAAGTCGCCGGACTCGATATCATGCAAGTCATCAGTCTGCTGCGCGGGGATGCCGGGAGTCCAGTAACCCTCAGTCTGAAACGTGGAGATAATGAGGAGCCTTTGACCGTACAGCTTGAGCGTGAACTTATTCATGTTGATAGTGTCAAGGCTCGTCTCATCTCACCCGGTTATGGATATGTGCGCTTGCTTCAGTTTCAGGAACGTACGGATGTTGAACTGCAGCAGGCCCTGATTGCTTTGCGCAAGCAAAACAATAATACCCTCGACGGATTAATTCTCGATCTGCGCAACAACCCGGGGGGGCTTCTCGATCAGTCGATCAAGGTCGCTGACCTTTTTCTTGACAAAGGGCTGGTTGTCTACACCGAAGGGCGCGACCCGGACAGCCAGTTGAAGTATATGGCGCACCAGAAGGGGACCGAACCGGACTGTCCGATGGTGGTGCTGATTGATGGTGGTTCGGCAAGTGCCGCTGAGATCGTTGCTGGTGCCCTGCAGGATCATAAACGTGCAATTTTGCTCGGAACCCGAAGCTTTGGAAAAGGTTCAGTGCAAATTGTAGTCCCGATGTCAGATGGCTCCGGCCTGCGTCTGACAACTGCGCGCTACTTTACACCGTTGGGCCGATCGATTCAGGCCCTTGGAATCGAACCCGATATATTTGTGCAGAAAGGGATTCTCCAGGTGGTCTCAACCGTGACGGCCCAGCGTGAACAGGATCTTAAAAACCACTTTTCAAGTCAGGCTTCTGATAAAAAAACGTCGGCATCTCCCAGCGATGCCCCGGTCGATAAAGATAGTAGAGACGACTATCAGCTGATGCGTGCCCTTGACCTCCTAAAGGGCTGGAACTTTTTTGGCAGGACGGCTCCGGCCGCCTGAACCGCAGATGACAACAGCGAAAAAAAGTAAAAAAAAGCGTATATCAAACCGTCCGGATGCCACCGGTGATGGACTGAGGCTCCAGATTATCGTCGCCGGAGTGATTCTGGCCATTTTATCGCTGGCGGCACTGTATCTCATCCGTGGGCCGCAGATTGAACGGCCGGTCACTCAATCCGTTGATCAGGTCATCGACGATATGGCGGTGGAGATTGACAGCCTGCTGTTACGCAGTGGACTGACCCTCGACCAGGTCGATCGTCAACGCGAACCGGGCTTGCTCCGCTATGATATTCGTGGTCCGTTACCGGTGACGCAGGATCTGGACCGCCTTCGGCAGCGATTGCAACTGCGTGTACACGGTTTGAGCGATCAGCGTCAACCCGAAAGCGGTGAAGTTGCTTATTACTGGCAGGGCGGTCTGGTCGTGGTGTTGAAATTCGAAGTCGGTGAACAGCCACTGTTGCCGGTAACGCCACCGTTACCGACAAAGCCGCAGGTCGCGATTATTATGGATGATCTCGGTCGTAGCGTGGGCAAAGCCAGACAACTTATTGCCCTTGATCTGCATGTCACCTTTGCCATTCTTCCAGGAGAGGCTCAGGCGACTTCTGTCGCAAAACTGGCTCTGCGCCATGGACAACAGGTCATGTTGCACATTCCGATGGAACCACACGATTATCCGCAGACCAATCCCGGCAGTGATGCTCTGCTGCTAGGACAGTCCCCTGACGAAATTCGGCGACGTTTGACCCTTATGCTGGACAAGGTACCGAAAGCCTCCGGTGCCAACAACCACATGGGATCACGTTTTACCGAGTATGGTGAAGGGATGGCAGTGGTTCTGCAGGTTCTGCGAGAGAAGAAGCTGTTTTTTATCGACAGCCGTACCACCTCCCGCTCCATAGGGGGGCGTGAAGCGGTGCAAGTCGGGGTGCCGGTCGGGGTGCGTGATATGTTTCTTGATAATGTTGCCGAGGTCGACGCGATTCGGGGCGAGATACGCAAGCTGATCCGGTTGGCACAGCGTCAGGGCTCGGCGGTCGGGATTTGTCACCCCTACCCGGAAACGCTGGCTGCCCTCCGGCAAGAACGGGACCTGCTTCGTAACGGCTCAGTTGAGCTGGTCTTTGCTTCGACTCTGGCCCACTGAGTGGTGTTACTCGTTTTCGACAAACTGTCCGGCAATCCGCTTTATGATGTCATTAAAGTGGCGGTAGGCTTCTTCGTAGAGTATCTCGTCGGGAAAATCAGAACTGACCTTGCGAATCACCAGCGCGTCACTGCCCAGCCGTTGTCCATCTGTGCACAGAGTCGATGTCACCAGCTCATAAAGCCGCGACCGTTCCCGGTTGAAAAGTCCCTTGTCGAACTCCTTCAGCTCGAAGATTTTGCGTGATATCTCCAGCCCTTCCTCATCAAAGCGGTAAAATGCTATCTGTTGCTGGTAAAAGTTCTTGGTGTGCGGTGCCCTGCGCAAGGAAAAATAGGTGTGTTGCGCCGACTCTCTGAACAGGTCTATCATCGGGTCATCAGCGCGTACAGGACCGGATTGACTATAGAAATTGCGAAATACGAGCTCATTAAAGCAGCTCTCATCAATGAACGCGCGCACGGAACCGGAGGTAGACTCAGCATAAAAACCGGCAGGTTTGATCCCCTGATCTGAAATCAGCTGCTGACCGCAGATCAGGCAGTCCGGACGTAATGTAGCGCTCCGTTCGCGGAAGGTTTCAGCACGCTTGATCTGTGTTTCCTGGAGTGCTTCAGCAATGTCATCAAGGCGCCTCCTGTCTTTGGCGAGCAGACCCAGCAGGACCTGACGGGCGATGTTTGACATCTGCAGGTGAACCTCGGTGCCGCGTCCATGGGTCAGAATCGGGTAGATTTTCCCTTCCGGATTGGTGTTGAGCGATTCTACTTTTGGGCTTTTGGCAATAAACCCCTCCATGCAACGATATCCGCGGTTGATGGCGTAGGCCTTGAGTAGCTGATATGGGTCGCGAAATGGCCCATCGAAGTGAATCCGCGAATCGATCAGGCAGGGGAGGATCCGCAGTGGTGCGCGGCTGAGTTCCTGTCGGTCGAAAAAGTCATAGAGGTGTTTACAGTTCTCCATCGACGGAGCGTCCTTGATCGGGACAATGACGCGATCGGCCGCAAACAGGGCGTTGCGGGTGAAGATGTCGAGATCGGGACGCGTATCGATAATTAATATGCCCCCGAGTTGCGATCCGGTCAGTCCCCGCGCCAGACTGTCATTGCCGGTCAGTTCATCTCGGATCAGGGCGAGTTCGCCATGAGAGGGGATGAACTGCACGCCAAATTCGCCGGTCTCGACCAGCTCTTCGGGTGTTACACCGCGGAATAGTGATCGAATGTCACCACGCGACCGGCTGCCGCGGATGCGGAACATGCGATCGACCGAAAAATGGTTATCGAAGCTGCACAGGGTGACGGGGAGGTCTTCCTGGACTGCCTTGAGGTAGATGGCGAGATTGGTGGCCAGGGTCGTTTTACCGACCCCTCCTTTTTCACTGGAGATGACCACCACGTAAGGTCGGGACATGAAACTTCCTTTTTGCTGTAGAGATGCGCTATATATAGGGGAGACACTCCTATATGTCAATCGTAAACCCCTATATCTTGTGAGAGGATATGACTGAATCTTCCCCACCTCTACGCGTCTCCCGGCTGATCGAACTGCTCAAGGAGACGGTTGAAGACAATTTTATCCAGGTTGCCGTTGAAGGGGAGATCAGTAACCTGTCGCGTCCGGCCTCGGGACATCTCTATTTCACCCTGAAAGACGAACAGGGTCAGATCAGGGCGGCAATGTTTCGCGGCTCGGCCCGTTCCCTGCGCTTTGTTCCTGAGGATGGGATGCAAGTGGTCTGTCGCGGACGGGTGTCCGTCTACACCCAGCGTGGCGAACTGCAACTGGTTGTCGATGCCATCGACGTCGTTGGCGCCGGTGGTTTGCAGATCGCTTTTGAGCAGCTCAAGCTTAAGCTGGCGGCGGAAGGGTTGTTCGCCAGTGAACGCAAGCGACCGTTGCCGGCCTGGCCGCGAACCATCGGTGTTGTCACTTCAGCTACAGGCGCGGTCATTCATGACATTCTCCGCGTCCTCGAACGACGTGGAGTCGGCGTCCGGGTCGTCCTTTGTCCGGTGCGGGTGCAAGGGGAGGGGGCGGCAGGCGAGATTGCCGCGGCGATTGCGACTCTCAACACGGTCGGGGAGGCCGATGTCCTCATCGTCGGTCGTGGCGGCGGTTCCCTGGAGGATCTCTGGGCGTTCAATGAAGAGATCGTGGCGCGGGCCATCGTTGCATCGCACATTCCAGTGATTTCAGCCGTCGGCCACGAGGTCGATGTGACCATTGCCGACTACGTCGCCGACCTGCGTGCAGCGACTCCGACGGCTGCTGCTGAGCAAGTCGCCAAAAGCCGACTGGAACTCGAGGGTCATCTCGATCGGTTGCGCTTGCAACTGGCTTCGCAAATGCGTATCCGTATCCAGCAGATCCGTCAACGCCTGACCCCAATACAGCAGCGGCTGGTCTCCCCGCAGATGCAGCTGAGGCTCTGGTCCCAGAAGGCCGCGACGCTGCAGGATCGTCTGCAGCGGGCCACGTTTCGTCTGCGCGAGACCCGGCAGGCTCGCTTGTCGACCCTGGCCGGAAGACTCGATGCCTTGTCACCGCTACGCACCCTCGAACGTGGTTATGCCATCGCCCTGCGAGAAGGCGATGGAACCGCAGTCCATGATGCGGCGTCACTGGCTCCCGGTGATCGTCTCCGTCTGCGTCTGGCGCGTGGCGTGGCGCGGGTTACTGTTGACGAAATTGAGGGGGCGACATGAAATGTTGTGGTTGGCTGTTGCTGATCTTTCTGCTCATAACAGGGCCGGCGAATGCCGACTGGGACCTGACTCCGGCGAAGGTGGCGGCAGGGGAGGTTGTTGTCCTGCGCTGGCAGGGTGGTGCACCTCCTGATTTTGTTGTTGGCCGTTTTGCCGATCAACTCTTTTATTGTGAATCGGATGGCAAAGGTGGCCTGTTTGCGCTGATCGGTGTTGATATCGAACAGGTGCTTGGCACGCAGGCCATTACCCTGTTGGCATTTGATAAAAATGGGACAGGGGTAAAGACCTCCCTGGCGCTACAGGTCATCGACAAAGAGCGCGGCGTCGATCGGCTTACCCTGCCGCCGGAAATGGTGACGCCCAAGGATCCTGCGATTCTGAAACGGATTGCCAAGGATAACCAGATGTTGCAGGAGCTCTTTTCGTCTCAGAACGGGTCGCTACTGGCTGGTCCATTCCGGGTGCCGGTTACCGACCCGGTGAGCAGCCAATTTGGTAAAAAACGCATTTTAAACGGGGTTAAACGCTCGCCCCATTCCGGGACTGATTTTCGCAGCCCTTTTGGGCGTCCGGTTAAAAGCCCGGCCCGTGGCCGTGTGGTTTTTGTCGGCGATCTCTATTACACCGGCCGGACAGTGGTGCTTGATCATGGTGCTGGTCTTTATACCCTTTATGCCCATTTTCAAAAGTCTTCAGTGCGCACAGGTGACGTTGTTGAGCCCGGAGCAGTGCTCGGCAAGGTGGGGAGCAGCGGCCGTTCAACCGGTGCGCACCTGCACTGGACGGTGCGCTTGCGCGGCAGCCGCATTGACCCCTTGTCGTTGTTGAAGCGCTTTGGGGCTGAATCGCCTTGACGCATGGCTTAGTCACAGTGATAATTACTGACGGAGAACATCATGACTGCAGATAAAGAGACCTTTGAAATTGCCCTGAAAGGACTGGAGGCCGCCGTCCAGCGCCTGGAAGCGGGAGATCAACCGCTTGAGGAAGCCTTGGCCTGTTTCGAAGAGGGGGTCAAGGCGGTGAGCCGATGCCAGGAACTGCTGAATCAGGCTGAACTGCGGGTTGAGCAGTTAATGGCCGGCAGTGATGGTAAGCCCGTACTGACTCCATTTGCCCGCTCAGAGAAAGAAAGCGAAGAATAATAGATGGACCTGAAACAGTATCTGAAGAAGCACACTCAAACGGTCGATGCCGCCCTTGAGAGTTATCTGCCGGGCGAAGACCGACTGCCGCAATCGCTGCACAAGGCGATGCGCTATTCAATCTTCGCCGGGGGTAAGCGGATTCGTCCGCTGCTGGCGATCGCCGCTTGTGAGGCTGCCGGCGGCCATGTCGATGCGGTGCTGCCGGTTGCCTGTGCTCTGGAGATGATTCATACCTACTCGTTAATTCACGATGATCTGCCGGCGATGGACAACGATGACTTCCGTCGTGGTCGACCAACCAACCACAAAGTGTTTGGTGATGCCAACGCCATCCTTGCCGGTGATGCCTTGTTGACTGAGGCCTTCGTGCTGCTCTCCGGTGCGGACAGTGGTCCGGCTGAGGTTCGTTTACAGGTCCTGCACCTTGTTGCTCGCGCTGCCGGATGTGCCGGTATGGTTGGTGGACAGGTGCTCGATATGGAATCAGAAGGGAAACAGCTCGATCTGCCGACCCTCGAATACATACATATTCATAAAACCGGCGCCCTGATCCGGGCCGCACTGGACGCCGGTGCTTTGATTGGCGGGGCCCGTCAAGAGACACAACGTCAACTGTCACGCTATGGCGAACTGATCGGTCTTGCGTTCCAGATTACGGATGACATACTCGATGTTGTCGGCGACCAGTCGGAGATCGGTAAGGATGTCGGCAGTGATGCTGCCCGGGGCAAAGCGACCTACGTCTCGCTGCTTGGACTTCCTCAGTCGCGCCAACGGGCGAACGAATTACGTCACCTCGCCCTTGAGAGTCTCGCCGACCTTGGTCTTGCTGCCGAACCGTTGCGTCAGATTGCCAATTATGTGGTCGAAAGGACCTCGTGAATACTCAACCAATCTCCCCAGCCTCGCTGCTGAATGATCCCGAACTGCTGCGGCGCCTCAAAGGGATGTCGTCGGCGGAAATGCGTCAGCTCGCTTTTGAGCTGCGTGAACAGATTATCGATGTTGTGGCCGCCAACGGTGGCCACCTTGCCAGTTCTCTCGGTGTGGTCGAACTGACCATCGCTCTGCACCGGGTGTTCAATTCCCCTGTCGACAAAATTGTCTGGGACGTCGGCCATCAGGCCTACGCTCACAAGTTACTTACCGGGCGCAGTGAGCGCTTCGCAACGCTGCGCCAGCTTGATGGTATCAGCGGCTTTCCCAAGCGCAAGGAGAGTGAGCACGACTGTTTTGATGTCGGGCACTCCAGCACCTCGATTTCTGCCGCTCTCGGCATGGTGGCGGCACGTGGCATTCGCGGCAGTAAAGAGAAGGTGGTGGCCGTTATCGGTGATGGTTCCCTGACCGCCGGGATTGCATTTGAGGGCTTGAACCATGCTGGTCACTTGAATAAAGACATGCTGGTGATCCTCAACGATAACGACATGTCGATCTCGCCCAATGTCGGGGCGCTCTCCGCATTTTTCAGCAAAAGACTCACCTCGGATTTCTTTGTCCGGATGAAACGTGAAACAGAGAACCTCCTCGATAGTGTTCCTAAAATCGGCAAGGATCTCCGGCGCTTGGCAAAGAAAGTTGAAGAATCAGTTAAAGGGTTTCTGACGCCGGGGATGCTGTTTGAAGCCTTTGGTTTTGACTATGTTGGGCCGGTCGATGGGCACGACCTTGAAGAGCTGATTCAGATGCTCGAAAACGCGTCACGCATGGACGGCCCGATCCTGGTTCATGTCATGACTAAAAAAGGGAAAGGGTACCGACCAGCCGAGTCAAGCCCGTCCCTGTTTCATGGTGTCGGCCCTTTTGATCGCGAATCCGGGGTCGTGACCAAGTTTCCCGGACCGCCGAGTTACACCGCTATTTTCGGCGAGACTCTTGTTAAACTGGCTGCAAAAGATGAGCGCATCGTCGCCATCACAGCCGCGATGGTCGAAGGGACAGGCCTCAGTGCCTTTGCCGAAGCCTACCCTCAGCGTTTTTTCGATGTCGGGATTGCCGAACAACACGCCGTCACTTTCGCCGCCGGTCTCGCCGTTCAGGGTTTGAAGCCGGTCTGTGCCATCTACTCCACCTTTATGCAGCGTGCATACGACAACGTGTTGCACGATGTCTGTCTGCAGCAACTTCCGGTTACGTTTGCCCTCGACCGCGGCGGTCTGGTCGGTGCCGACGGCCCGACTCATCACGGGGTCTTCGACCACTCTTTTTTGCGCCACATTCCTCATCTGGTCTTTATGGTCCCGCGTAACGAAGTCGAATTGCAGCGAGCCATGGTGACAGCGGCGGCCCATGATGGCCCTATCGCTTATCGTTATCCTCGCGGTAACGGCAGCGGTCTGACTCTGTGTGATGATCCACAGCCGTTTTCGATTGGTCAGGGTGAGTTGTTGCGTGAGGGGCGAGACGCTGTGATCATCGCTGTCGGCAACGCGGTACAGGAGGCTTTGACTGCAGCCGATATCCTCGCCGGGGAAGGGCAGGAGGTGGCGGTTATTGATGCCCGTTTTATCAAACCCCTTGATGATACGTTGATCATCGAGTCTGTCCAGAAATACCGGCGCTTGCTGACGGTTGAGGAGAACGTGGTGCAGGGAGGGTTTGGTTCGGCGGTCCTGGAGCTTCTGGTTGCAAACGGCGTTCAGGTGCCGATTGAGCTGGTCGGCCTGCCGGACGATTTCGTCGAGCAGGGGTCACAGTCTGAACTGCGCTCCCGCTACGGAATCGACGCCGCCGGTATCGCCAGACGATTGCGGTCTCTTTGCCAGCTGAATCCGGACGCATAGGCTGACATTACCATCTTTCCCCTTTAATGATTCAGGGGTGGTGCATGACAAAATTCAAAATTGTGACCAACGGTGAATTGGCCCTGGGTTATCGTCCGGACGAAGTACGGCGAAACCTGAAAGAACTCTGTAAATACGATACGGCAACACTTGCTCAGGTGTTTTCAGGTTTCCCATTTACCTTTAAGGCCGGGCTTGATGAAACGACAGCCGGTCGCTATAAAGCCGCCCTTGACCGTGCCGGTATCGTCTGTGAGATTGATGACGATCTGCCGGAGATCAAAATCGAAATGGATTCGGTCGATGCTTTTGCCGTGTCGCATCATCCGCCCGTGGTTCATGTTGAAAAAATGACCTGTCCTAAGTGCGGGGAGCGCCAGATTAAAACCGAGACTTGCGCTGCGTGCGGGGTTCTGGTTGAAAAGTTTCGCCAGCAGCAACTGGCAAAACAGTTTACGCCCCCCCCTGATACGGAGGCTTTGCCGGAAGAGGAAGAGGTTGAGTCGTCAGGCTCAAAGCTGAGGGTTTTAGGCTGGTTGTTGTTGGTGGTTTTTCTGGCCATGGTGGGTTTTGGGCTTTACCGGGTGTTTTTTGCCTGATTGACACCACAAGATAGCCAGATAACAACATTTAAGATTCTTTGAGCGAATGGCCTGAAAACGCCTGCTGACAACAGCAGGCGTTTTTTTATTTCTGTCCACAATCACCATAACGAGTTGGATTTTAGCTGGCTGGGTCTTTGCCTGAAGAAACTCAAAAAGGGTGGAGCGATCATGTCTCCTTGGCCGGCGCCTTCCTGATTTTCTTCTTCAACTGGTGGATCTCTCCGGTTTTCTCCAGGACCAGACAGGCATGGTGGGCAATCTGGATCAGGAAGTGGAGTTCATGCTCGGTGAATTCGTAACCTTCCCGGTGACCGCTTAAAACCAGGACGCCGACTTCTCGTTTCAGAAAACGTAGTGGCGCCAACAACAGGCCGGGGCCGGCGAGAAGGTCACTCAATTCGGTGTTGCGTGCGAGGTCGAACAGCTGAGGCGGCAGCTTCTCTCTCACTAGTTGTGATTGTCCGCGACGGAACAGCTCGGTGGTCAGTCCCTCGGGAATGCCGTCTGCATAACGGCGGCAAAGGGCGGGATTGATGCCGCTTCCGGCCTTGAGTTTGAGCTGTCCGCTGCGTTGGTCCAGCAGAGCGATAAAGCCTCGACGTGCGCTAATAGTCTTTACCGCCGAGGTCAGTAGAATTTTGAACACGTCGAGAACATCGGTGGCGGCGGCAACCTGTTCCATCGACTCGTTGATCGCTTTGAGGAGTTTGAGCGCATGTTGGAGGTCACTGTTTTGCCGTTCAAGGGTCTGCATCAGCTGCGAGTTTTCGCTACGCAGGCCGATGTGGGTAAAGACGCGCTCCAGCGCTTTGTCGAGGATTTCACCTGTATCGATCGGCCGGACAATAAAATCGTATGCGCCAAGACGCAACGCTTGTAGCAGGTTGAACGAAGAGGAGTTGTTGGTGAGCAGGATAACTTCTGTTGCCGGATGCTGGTTTTTGACTTTTTGCAGCAGGAACAGACCACTCATGGTCGGCAGTTCGGTTTCGGTGAGAATGAGATGAATATCGAGTTGAATCAGCAACTCGAGCGCGTCTTCGCAGTTTGATGCCTCGACAACAGTGCAATTGCGTTTTTCAAGCAGTTTGCGTAACTGCAGGCGACGATCGTCAAAATCATCGACAATCAGGATGCGCTGTTCACTCTTCATTTTTCCCCTGTCTGGCTCCTGTCCCAACGGCCTAACTATATCATATCCGGACGAAATTGCGCGGATTGACAGGTTTAGAAGCTAGCGAATTTCAGGGCGGTCGCCGCGCCGCCGTTTGGCGTAAAAGGAGAACAGTGCCACGACCACCCCGAGTGTTAAAAGAATGCTGCCGATCGATGCGATCCGTAATCCAGGGTCGTGATTGATCGTCAATTCACTGGTGGCTAGCAGTAGTGGTCGTCGAATGATCGGGTTGAACCCGGCTTGGCGCAAAGGCGCGGCAACGGGCTGTTGACTTGAATACCACCCCTGCCAAACTGTCTCCCCCGCGATAAACAGGGTCAGATTGACATAAGCATTATTCGCGTCGCTATGGATCGCATTAACGCGTAGATCTGTCGTCTCGTTCAGTCGGATGATTGCACCAGGGGTCAGATCCGCTGCATAGCCAAGATCAGGCAGAATGACGTTGAATCCGATGATCTGTTGGTCACTACCGCTGGCGACGATGGTGGCGTCATTGATGAACAGCGGAGTGTTGGCGTGCAGGGTGGTGCTGCTGATAATGCTGTCCCCGTGCAAGACGCTGATATTGTGCAGCAGATCAATCGGGCGGCCACTGGTGCCGATGACTGGTGCGATCGAATCGAGGCGCAGGAAGTAGCCGGGCTGGGTTGGTAGTGGCTGCACTTCTCCAGTGCGTAGGCTGAGATGGGCACGATCTCCAGCGAAGCTCCCCCAGAAATAAGCGATGACCACCAGCACAAAGCCGAGGTGGATCAGATACTCACCGGTTTTGCGCCAGCGGGAACGGAAACGGAGCAGCCAGTCGATGAAACAGCACAGGGTGTTTGCTGCCAGCAGCAGAACCATCACACCGGTCAGATAGAACCAACTGGAAAGCAGAGGGGCTTTGTGGCCGAAACTACGTTGCCAATCGAGAAAACTGTAGTTGTCGAGTCCGGCAAAGACCTGCGGATTGAACTGCATCAGCAAGGAGCCGGCAATGGCGATAGCGGTTGCCAGCGACGCCAGAACTATCGCCACTTTCAGGGAGCAAAACCATGACCAGATACGCGTAAACACTGGGCTACTCCAGAGGGTGGTTGCTCGCCATCAGTAAGCCGATACCGAGATAGGTGAACAGTACGACGCCAAAGCCGGCAATGGAGAGCCAGGCATAGCCGCGCCCTTGCCAGCGGCGGACAAACTTTGCATGGCACATGCCGCCGTAGAACATCCAGACGATAGACGACCAGACACTCTTGATGTTCCAGGAGAAGTAATAGCCCCAGGCGACTTGCGCCCAGATACTGCCAAAGACCATACACAGGGTAAACAGGGCAAACCCGAGGAATATGGCTTCTTCGTTCATCTTGCGCAGTTCGCTCAGGTTCGGTAACAGAACCGTCTGTAAGCGTTCCTGGATCAGGTAGAGAACGCCAAGGGAGAAGGCCATTGCGAACAGGGCGTAGCCAGCGAAGGAGAAGATAATGTGCAGGGTGAACAGAGGCGTGTCAAGTGCTGGAATAAGTGGCGGAATCGCTGGGTCGCGGGGCAGGGCGCTAGCCAGAAGAAGCAGGGTGAGAAAAATGACAAACAGGCCGCTGGCCTGAATTCGATAACGGAGTTCGAAATAGAGATAGGTCGCCGCCAGGGTCCAACTGAAGAAGAACTGGGTCGAAAACAGGTTGGTCACCGGCAGATAGCCGGCGACGATCCAGCGCCCGAGCAGGCAGGCAGTGTGCAGAGTAAAAGCGCCAATAAAGAACAAGAGCGTTATGCGCTGCAGGCGCAGTGACGGTCGACGGGTTTGGATCAATGACAGTGTTGTTGCCAGCAGGTAGGCGAAAAATGCCCCCTTAAGCAGTAGGATCTGGATGGTTGGTGACACCGGGCCCTCCATTTAGGTCGTGTGCTGAAAAGCGCTGCGCAGTCTAGCATGGATAACGCTGCGAACAAAAGAATAAGGGGCTGCCTTATTGGGCTGGTGATGCCCTCACACTTTCACCGCGTAGACCTTTTTCCTAGTCCGTTCCTCCTTTTCTATAATTGTTAACTTGAAATTTATGACTGGTTGACAATGCCGGGGACGCGTGCTAGTGTCGGCCGGCCAAAAGATCCGATTCAGGACCGTATTCTTCAAGCAGGCTGATTATTTCATGGACTCTGTTCTCTACAGCATCCGCATGCATGCCAGTCGCGCCCAGCGTCACCTGACCGGTGCAGAAGACCTGGTGCCGGCGGCGCAGATTGAGTCGGTTTCACATGCTATGCTGAGCCGCGCCTGGATGCACAAGCCAGAGGCGGTCTCTCTTAACGTTGAACCGGTGGCGATGCAGCAGTTGGTGACGGGACGGCTTCCTGACCTGACATTGGCGTCGGTCGCCGATGTGTCGTCCGGGCGCCGTCTTGCCTTGTCAGAACTACTCCGCGCCGGAGTGTCGCCGCTGGCGGCTGAGATGGCTATCTCGTCCATTGCCATGGGCGCATCGTGCGAAGGTGGTGTTATGCGCGGTGCCATGCTGGTCGATGCCGGTAGCGGGCAACGTCGGGAGACGGACCAGGCTCGTGGCGTTCGTGCGACCCGCCTCGGCATGTCGGAAGAGGCGCAGGTTGTCTGTGAAAAGCTGCTGGCAGGGGAGGGCCTGCAACATTTTCGCACCCGTGAGGCCCTGGTTCTTTCCGCAAAAGTGCTGGCTGCACCTGGTGTGATTGCTGAACTTTGCTGGTCGGATGATCCGGAGTACACTGCTGGGTACGTTGCGTCACCCAAAGGCGGCTATCTGCGCATCCCACAGTTAAAAGCGCGGGGTGATATATACGGTGGGCGCGCCTTCTTTCTGGCTGCAGGGTCCGATCCGTTAGCGGCGGTCAATTTCCTTGAACAGACCCCGTTTCTGGTCACGGATGTCGGCCATGTTCGTCGGGAGGAGATCTGATGCGGGACTGGGCACGTCACCTCGATCATCTGGCTTCTACCGATATGCTGCGCAGTCTGCGTACACTCTCCGGCCCGCAGGGGGCACAGGTGGTCCTGGACGGACAACAGGTGCTGATGCTCTGCTCCAATAACTATCTCGGGCTGGCCAACCATCCAGCCCTGATTGAAGCGGCTTGCCGAGCGACGGTAGATTATGGTGTCGGCAGCAGCGGCAGCCGATTACTTTCCGGCTCCATGACTCTGCACGCCGCTTTTGAGCAACGACTGGCCGCCTTTAAGGGGACGCCTGCCGCGCTCCTGTTCAACAGCGGCTACGCTGCCAATACTGGCATCCTCTCCGGGCTGTTTACGGCCGACGACGTTATCTTTTCGGATGCTCTCAATCATGCTTCGATCATTGATGGCTGTCGACTGTCGGCGGCGAAGACTATTGTCTATCCGCATGCCGATGTTGCAGCTCTTGCGGCACTGATGGAGCATGAGCGTCCCCGGCGCCGGGGTCGCTGGCTGATCGTGACCGACGGGGTCTTCAGCATGGACGGCGATATGGCGCCACTGGCCGATCTTTGCGCGCTCAAAGACGCAAACGATGCGCTGCTGATGGTCGACGACGCGCATGGTACCGGTGTTCTCGGGGCCACTGGTCGAGGCAGTGGTGAGGTCTGCGGTTGTTTGGAGTGCATCGATCTGCACATGGGGACTCTCGGTAAAGGGCTGGGGGGGTTCGGTGCCTACCTGGCGGGGCCACAGACAGTGATCGATACACTGGTTAATCTTAGCCGGCCATTTATTTTCTCCACCAGTCTCCCTCCTGCGGTGCCGGCAGCAGCCATCGCTGCCCTCGATATCGTTGACTCATCAGAAGGGGAACAGTTGCGCCGACAGCTCGCTCGTAACCAGCAACTGTTCGTCGCGACTTTACAGGCTGGCGGTGCTGAACTGACCGCGACGACCACGCAGATTGTCCCGATTCTGACCCGAACACCGGGGCGGACCCTGCAGGCAGCGAAGCAACTGCTTACCGACGGGATTTTGCTGCAAGGAGTGCGACCACCGACGGTTCCTGAAGGGGGTTGCCGATTGCGGGCAACGCTGATGGCAACGCACAGCCGTGAACAGCTGACCCTCGCCGCGTTAAAAATTCTGTCTCGTCTTCACGAGTTGCCTTCATGTTGACCTGTACCCTGTCAGATGGAAGGCGACTGGCCTGGCGCACGGCCGGCAATGGCCCGCCGCTGATCCTGCTGCATGGATGGGCGATGTCGTCGGCGGTCTTTGCCGAAATAATGCCGCTTTTGGAGGACAGCTTCACCCTTTACTGTCCTGACCTTCCCGGTCACGGTGCTTCCGATCCGGCGGCGTCTTATTCCTTGACAGGTCTGGTCTCCGATCTTGATTGCTGGTGCCAACATCTTGGCCTTAATCATTGTGCCCTTCTGGGCTGGTCGCTTGGCGGACAACTGGCGATACATTGGGCTCGGTCTGGATTGTTGTCGGTGGCAAAGCTGATCCTGGTGGCGACAACACCTCGTTTT
>DDWE01000037.1 GCA_002345625.1 Desulfuromonadaceae bacterium UBA2294
TCATCGGCCCGATTCTGATGTTCGTGCTCGCCATCACATTCTTAAGTGGCTATCCGGAGTACATGGTCGGCCTGATCATGATCGGTCTGGCGCGCTGCATCGCCATGGTCATCGTCTGGAACGAGCTCGCCAAGGGGAACACCGAATACTGCGCCGGACTGGTCGCATTTAACTCGGTATTTCAGGTGCTGTTCTACTCGGTCTACGCCTGGCTGTTTGTGAGTGTGTTGCCACCCCTGTTCGGCCTTGAGGGGGCGACGGTGCAGGTCTCCATCGGCCAGATCGCGCAGAGCGTCGCCATCTACCTCGGCATCCCGTTCGTCGCCGGCATGCTGACCCGCTATGTCCTGCTCAAACAAAAGGGGCGCGACTGGTACGAGCAGAAGTTCATCCCCAAAATCAGCCCGATCACTCTGGTCGCCCTGCTGTTTACCATCCTCGTCATGTTCAGCCTGAAAGGGGAGCTGATCGTGCAGATCCCCTTCGACGTGCTGCGCATCGCCGTGCCGCTGCTGATCTACTTTGTCATCATGTTCCTGGTCAGTTTCTGGATGGGGGTGAAAGCCGGCGCCGACTACAGCAAGACAGCAACTGTCGCCTTTACCGCTGCCGGCAACAACTTCGAGCTGGCGATCGCCGTTGCCGTAGCGGTCTTCGGCCTCGACTCCGGAGTCGCCTTTACCGCCGTCATCGGCCCGCTGGTCGAAGTACCGGCGCTGATCGGTCTGGTGCATGTGGCCTTCTGGTTGCAGAAGCGGGTGTACGGTGGCGGCGGAGCTTAAAGGCATTTTTTATGAGTTTAAAAAAGGAGTTCAAATGAATTTCAATTCGGTTTTTCGTGCACTGCTGGTCGCGGTATTTTGTATGCTGATTGCCGGCACAGCGGCGGCAGAGTCGTTGCCGCGACTGCTCGATCTCGGCGCCGACAAGTGCGTCCCCTGCAAGATGATGGCGCCGATTCTCAAGGAGCTCAAAGCCGACTATACCGGGCGAATGACGGTGGAGTTTATCGACGTTTGGGAAAACCCCGATGCCGGTCGCGGTTACGGCGTGCAGATGATCCCGACTCAGATCTTCTTCGATGCCAATGGCAAGGAGTTGTTCCGCCATTCCGGATTCTTCGGCAAGGAGGAGATCCTCGCCAAGTGGATCGATCTCGGTTACGATTTTAAGCGATGACCGGTCACTGCTGATGGAATCGTTATTTGTTGGACTGACCCACGCCGTCGGTGGCGCACCGCTGCTCGCTCTCGGAGCGGCTCTGGTCTGGGGCGTCCTCAGCATCATTCTCTCCCCTTGCCATCTGGCCAGCATCCCGCTGATTGTCGGCTTTATCGACGGCCAGGGGCGGATCTCCACCCGGCGCGCCTTTTTTATCTCCAGCCTGTTCGCAATCGGCATCCTGATCAGTATTGCGTTGATCGGAGCGGTGACCGCGGCGGCCGGGCGCATGTTTGGCGATGTCGGCGTCTGGGGCAACTGGTTTGTCGCCGGCCTCTTCTTTGTCATCGGTCTGCACCTGCTCGGCCTGTTCCCGCTCCCCTGGTCGGGGCCGAGCACGACACGTTTGCAGCGCAAGGGATTACTGGCCGCTCTGCTGCTCGGTCTGCTGTTTGGCATCGCTCTCGGCCCCTGTACTTTTGCCTTTATGGCGCCGGTGCTCGGTGTGGTCTTTAACACTGTGGCTGAAAACGCCCTGTATGCCGCCGCCCTGCTGCTCGCCTACAGCCTCGGCCACTGCGCACTCATCGTCCTGGCCGGCACCTTCACCGAAAGGCTTCAGCACTACCTCGACTGGAACGAACGCTCGCAGGGGGCGGTCGTTTTACGCAAAATCTGTGGTCTGCTGGTGATCGCCGGCGGTGGCTGGCTGCTTTACAGCCTGTCGTAACACCTGGGTTTTCACCGGCACTGAAACCGATTCAGGAGGATTTGAATTATGAAAAACCGCCGGCTGCTGTTGCTTCTCTTGTTGCTGTTGCCCCTGTCTCTGTTGACGCCGACTCCGGGCTTTGCCGCTGAAGAGACCATCAGTCTGGACAACTACCTGCTCAGCTACAGCTATGAGGCGCGAGCGGAGATGAAGGCGACCAGTGAGCAGGCCCTCGACTGGATTGAAGATGGTAAGGCTGTATTGGTCGATATCCGCTTTACCGAAGAGCAGAAGGCCTGGTCGATGGGTTTCGGGCTGAAAATCCCTCTTAACGAACTGCCAAAACGTTTGGCCGAACTACCTAAAGACAAAATCATCGTCGCCGCCTGTCCGCACAAGGATCGCGCCATCATCGCCATGGTCTATTTGCGCACGCGAGGATTTAACGCCCGCTACCTGACCGATGGCCTGGTCGGAATGGCGGAAAATCTGCGTGGTGATGATGCGAAGTACTTTATGGAACTGTTGCCGAAGGGTGCCAGGCGATAGCGGCGTGGCCGTTTGTCGATCGTTAAAGCAGAAAGCTTTTCACCACGAAGGACACGAAGAAAAGCCCAAGAAGTGCCAGTTCATTTTTTGGTTTAACTTTAAGAAGTTGACGCGTTGATCGCTCTTCAAGTCGGGGTCGGGTTGAAGACAAACGATCCTTGGTGGATGACGAAGTTCATGGCATCTGTTTGCCGCTGGTGGCCTCGTTGACCTCCTCGCGCAGCTCAGCTCAACGTCGAGATTTGGGGTGCCCATACTGGCCAGGAGCTGCTCAGTGAAGGTGCGGTTGCGTCCGTCGCCATCAGCGGCGACCGAACCGTGGGCGGTGCTGTAGACGATCATCGAGCTGGTCGGTGCGTCCATCTGCCCGAGACCGCGTTCGTTGGAATCGGCGGCAACGGCAACGTTGGCGATGAGCAGGGCGCTCAGCAGGAAAACAGTAAAAGGCGAATGCGTAGCATAGATTGGTCCCCCATTCGGTTTTTTGTCAGGGAGGTAGTGGCGAAACGGCACTCATGATAGACGATTAGCTTGAAAAGCAGAGATTTGTTCTGCCAAAAATCACTAGAAAAAATCGTTTTGCGAGTCATCTGAAGCTGTTGAGAAGAAGCCCTTGCTTTTCGCCTCGTCGATGACCGACTGGACCAAGAGCTGGATCGTATTTTTTTCGAACTCATCGGGGCTGGGGAGAAAGGGCTTGGCTGGCAGGGCTAAAATGGTCAACCATTGGCGATAGGCCTGAGTCTTTTCGATGTGGAGGGCCTTGCCGGTTTGATGGTTATGGAGATCGGCCTCGACCGTAAACTCGCCGTTAGTCACTGCCGGTACGACGAAGGCGCTTAAGAGCGTCAGTGGAAATGTGACAGTAAAAAGCTTGGTTCCAGTATCTGATGCTACATTCAAGTCTATGTGGAAAGGATAGAGGGTGGAGTTTCCCTGGTGCATTTCCGCGAACATTCTGGTCTCAGAAAGTGCCTGGTGGGCCGCCTGTTCGCAAGATTTGATGCTCTCTTCGGAGAGGTTATTTGCGCTTTTTTCGCCATCCATCCAGACCGTGCATTGGGTAGTGTAGCTGATATGTTGCGGCGTAGCGGGTGCTTCCCAGTTTTTCGTTTCAGGCACGTGGTCTCCCACAAAGGTGTAGCAGCCACACAGCAACAGAAGTGGTAGCAGCATCGTCAGGGCGAGTTTGGTCCGTTTCATGATGTGTTTCTCCTGTTAGCTCCAAATGGCCGGATCACGGCTCTGCTCAGTAAAACTCAGAGGTTCCCGAGTCGTTCTGTAAAAAGGCCCCCTGCTGCTGTGCCTGCTTTATTGACGCTTGCACTTGTCGATAGGCCATATCGGTAAACTTTCCCTCGAAATTGTCAAACAGCAACGCCGGTGCCATCGGCCACCACATGACGAACGTGAATGTCTCCTTGTTTTTCAGGATGCGCACGTTTCCTGTGTGATTATTTGTCAGGACGATGACCGACTTCAGGTCTATATCGTTCCATGCTGGAAGCGTTACCAGAGTAAAAATGCCAACCATCCGCAGCGAGCCCTGCCCCGGAGTTATATCGCTCCAGAAATAGACCTTGGCAGAATATTCGGGCGGATTTTGGCCCTGAGCGAAGGTCTTGCTCGGTTTGGCGTCGAAGAGGTGGGTGTCGTTCAAGGCGCTAAGGGTTGTTGTCTCAAGCAGCTTGGGTAGTTCGCGCATTGATGTTGGCACAGTGGCGCCCTCCTTGGTGAAGCCTTTTTGGGGGTCATCAAAATTTTTCCATTCGACATCAACCGCTATGCGCGCAGAAGGTTGAGCAGTGGGCCAGACTTTAATCGCCGGATTGTCTTTGTCGGGAAAGTGCATACAGGAAGAGAGCAGAAGATTGGCAACGACGACAAGCGGAATAAAAATTAGGATATGTCGGTTCATAATAGCTCTTTCGACTTAAGGGAAATAATTCGCGAATCGGTCATTGGTGTTTAATTGAAATCGCTCCGACAATCGTCAAAAACCTTTTGGCACGATTCGGGGGATATCGCCGCTAATCTCTTCCACCCTGACTTGAAATGCCACGATTTGAACTTGATAAAGAAATTCCGTCAGCAACACGTTTGCCGGAATTATTTTGATAGACAGGGAGGACTGGAGTCCCTATTCGGTCAGAAGTGTGACCGAGGTCAAAGCATTTCAATCCAAAGTGATTGAAAGAAAAAATGGGTGGACCTTTTTTGGTATACCGAATCTGGGCGAGTATAGCAACGCTTTAATCCCTATTTAATTGGGGAATGAAAGTAAATGGAGAATGAAATAAGGGTGCAAATGTGAAAGAACGCTGGTGCTTTTGGCCACGTAAGTGGCCGGCTATTCATGTAAAGGGCAGATGCCACCCTGGGGGTCTGCCTTATCAGTGGAGGATCCGTGTGTGGGACAATCAGCGTTCAAACTTTTGCGGCAGTTTTTTGATAGGTCAAGAAGAAACCCTGTCACTATGAAGGACACGAAGGGAACCCAAAATCGAGGGCTTTAGGTTTAATCCGAAATATTTTTGCTTGGATCTTCACCTTTCTTCGTGTCCTTCGTGCCTCGTGGTGAAAAGCTTTACGTGTCAGGGTGAAAAGTTACCATTCCCCTTATTTTGCAATTAAGAAGACACGTAGCTGGATGCAAAAAGGCGCTGATTTTTCCCGTTTTGGGACAAACAGCGCCTTTTTGTTTTTCGAATGTGTGCTTATTTGTTGCCGGGGATGATCGCCATTTCCAGTTTGCGGCCGTTGCGGAATACCTCGACAGTAACGGCTCGTCCGACCGAAGATTTGGCCACCGCTGATTTCAGTGAATCGTCGCCGGTAACCTGCTGACCGTTGTAGGCGAGGATGATGTCGTTCTGCTGCAGGCCGGAGATGGCGCCTGGACCGCCCGGTTTTAGAGCGGTCACCATGGCGCCAGTCGGGCTTTTCATGCCGAAGGCGCGGGCAATCTCCGGGGAGACGTTCTGGGCGCGCAGGCCTAGAAACGGCTTCCCCTGTGGCCCGGTCCGGACAATCTTCTCGATGATCTGCACGTTGTCGCTCTTCAAATCGGGACGGGGATTAAAAACAAACGAACCCTGCAGTGAAGATGAAGACCATGGCATCTGCTTGCCGTTGGTCTCTTCATAGACTTCGCTACGCACCTTGCGCAACATCAACTCAACGTCGAGGTTCGGCGTTCCCATGCTGGCCAGCATCTGACCGGTGAAGGTGCCATTGCGTCCGTCGCCGTCGGCGGCCACCGAGCCGGGGGCGGTACTGTAAACGATCAGCGAACCGGTCGGCGCATCCATCTGTCCGAGGCCACGCGAGGCGGAACGGAAGCTGCGAGTAAAGGGGTTGTTGCGGCAGGCGTCGAGGACGACGATATTCATCGCGTTACCGGCGCTCTCCATCTTGCTCAACACCATGCCGACGTCGATACCACGGAAGGGAACCTCGTCTTCGGCTTCTATGCGACTTTTAACCGGAATCAGGTAGTTGCGCCCCTCAACCTGCATCCCGTGTCCGGCATAGAAGAACAGGCCGGTACCGCCACTTTCCTTCAGCATTTTGCCGAAAGCGCTGATCGCCTTACCCATAGACAGCTGATCGCCGTCGGTCACCAGCTTGACCTTGAAGCCAAGCTCGCGCAATTTCTCGGCCATGTCGCTGGCGTCGTTGACCGGGTTTTTCAGCGGCGAGTTTTCGTAGGACGAGTTGCCAATCACAAGCGCTGTACGTGCTTCGGTGATGTACGGTTTCTTGATGCCGAGGGCGATGCCGCGTTCATCGAAATCGGCGGCACCGGCAAGGCTGGCAAGAAACAGGACGTTCGACAGGAAAAACAGCAGAAGACGGGTGCGTAACATGGATTGGTCCCCCATTCACGTTTTTGTCAGGGTGGTGGCGGCGAAACGTGGCTCACAATAGCCGATTAGCTGGAAAAAGTCGAGATTTGGTCTACCTCAAACCATTAGAAAAAATCGCTTTGCGAATCGCCTGAAGCTGTTGAGAAGAAGCCCTTGCTCTTCGCCTCGTCGATAACCGACTGGACCAAGAGCTGAATCGTATTTTTTTCGAACTCCTCGACGCTTGGGAGAAAGGGCCAGGCTGGCAGGGCTAAAATGGTCAACCATTGGCGATAGGCCTGAGTCTTTTCGATGTGGAGGGCCTTGCCGGTTTGATGGTTGTGAAGATCGGCCTCGACTGCAAACTCGCCGTTAGTCACTGCCGGTATGGTTAAGGCGCTTATGAGCGTTAGTGGAGATGTGACGCCAAAGAGCACGGTTCCAGTATCTGATGCTACATTCAAGTCTATGTGGAAAGGATAGAGGGTGGAGTTTCCCTGGTGCATTTCCGCGAACATTCTGGTCTCAGAAAGTGCCTGGTGGGCCGCCTGTTCGCAAGATTTGACGTTCTTTTCGGAGAAGTTACTTGCAATTTTTTCACCATCCATCCAGACCGTGCATTGGGTCGTGTAGCTGATATCTTGCGGCGTAGCGGGTGTTTCCCAGTTTTTCGTTTCAGGTACGCGGTCTCCCACAAAGGTGTAGCAGCCACACAGCAACAGAAGAGGTAGCAGCATCGTCAGTGCGTGTTTAGTCAGTTTCATGATGAGTTCCTCCCGTTAGCTCCAAATGGCCGGATCACAATACGCACTGCTCAGTAGAACTCTGAGGTTCCGGGGCTGTTTTGCAAAAAAGCCCCCTGCTGCTGCGCCTGCTTTACCGATGCTTGTACCTGTCGATAGACCATATCGATAAACTTTTCCTCGAAATTGTCAAACAGCCAAACTGGCGCGAGCAGCCAGCTCCCGATCATCGTCCATGTCTCCTTGTTTTTCAGGATGCGCACGTTTCCGGTGTGATTATTTGTCAGAACAATGGTCGATTTCAGGTCCATATCGCCCCATACCGGAAACGTTGCCAGGGTAAAAGCGCCAATCATGCCCAGTTTGCTCTGCCCCGGGATTCTATCGTTCCAGAAATAGACTTTGGCAGAATATTCTGGCGGATTTTGGCCCTGAGCGAAGATCTTTCTAGGTTTGGCGTCGAAGAGATGAGTGTTGTTCAAGGCGCTAAGGGTTGTTGTCTCAAGCAGTTTATGCAGTTCGCGCGTTGATGTCGGCACACTTGCCCCTTTCGTGTCGTATAAGCGGTTATCCGGGTTGTCAAAACTTTTCCATTCGACATCAACCGCCATGCGCACGGAAGGTTGAGCAGTCGGCCAGGTTTTGATCGTCGGATTGTCTTTGCCGGGAAAGTGCATACAGGACGAGAGCAGAAGGCTGGCTGAGATAATAGGAATAAAGATATGTCGGTTCATAATAGCTCTTTCGACTTAAGAGAAAATAATTCGCGAATCGGTCATTGGTGTTTAATTGAAATCGCTCCGACAATCGTCAAAAAATCTTTTGGCACGATTAGGGGGATGTCGCTGCTGATCTCTTCCACCCTGACTTGAAATGCCACGATTTGAATTTGATAAAGAAATTCCGTCAGCAACCCGTTTGCCGGAATTATTCTGATTGACTGGGAGGATTGGAGTCCCTCTTCGGGCAGAAATGTGCCCGAGGTCAAAGCATTTCAATCCAAAGTGATTGAAAGAAAAATGTTTATTAAATGGGTGGAACTTTTTTGGTATACCGAATCTGGGCGAGTATAGCAACGCTTTAATCCCTATTTTGTTGGGGAATGAAACCAAATAGAGAATGAAATAAGGGTGTAAACGTGAAAGAACGCTGGTACTTTTGGTCACGTAAGTGGCCGGATATTCATGTAAAGGGCAGATGCCACCCTGAGGGTCTGCCTTATTAGTGGAGGATCCGTGTGCGGGACAATCAGCGTTCAAACTTATGCGGCAGTTTGTTGATAGGTCAAGAAGAAATCCTGCACCACGAAGGACACGAAGAAAGGCTTAAGGTAGACCAAAGTCTTTTTGGCTTTACCCCCCCCCACTTAGATTTTGATTCTCCTTCGTGCTCTTCGTGTTCTTCGTGGTGAAAAGCTTTTGCGCGTCAGGAGTGAAAAGCCTGAACGCTCTCGCCCGCCCCTTCATAAGAGCGCCTAATTGTCGAATTCTTATGCGCTTTGTGGGAAAAACTAATTCTTGCGGCCAGTCGGGAATCCCCGTAACCTGTCATGGTAAAAATGATCCATATTTGATGTTTCATTAGATTTAGAGAGGGACCTGTCATGGCCAGAATTCTCATCGTTGATGATTCGCTCCTTGCCCGCCATTCCCACTCGAATATCATTCGTGATCTCGGTCACGAAACCGCCACCGCCGAAAACGGTCAGCAGGGTCTTGATCTGGTCCTGAAGGAGACGTTCGACGCCGTGCTTATCGATCTGATGATGCCGGTGATGGATGGGGTCGGTTTTCTGCGTGCCCTCAAGGAGCACCGGATTGAACTGCCGACGGTGATTTTAAGCGCTGACATCCAGGAGACCAAGCGTCAGGAGTGTCTGTCCCTCGGCGCCCGGGCTTTTCTGGAGAAACCGGGCACGGCGCAGAAAATCAGCCGGATGCTGGACGAACTTTTAGCCTGACCGGGGGTGCGTATGTGGCAACTGAGCGATCAGCAATTTGATGCCCTGAAAGAGATCGTCAACGTCGGCGTCGGGCGGGCGGCTTCCGCCCTGAACCAGATGCTCAACGCCCACATCGAGCTGCAGGTTCCGTCCATCACTTTTTTCAACCTCGGCGAAGCCGACAAGATTCCGTTACATCTCCAGTCGCAGCAACTGGCCTGTGTGCAGATGGGCTTTCACGGCTCGTTCACCGGCACTGCCGCCCTGGTCTTCCCCCCGGACAGTGCCGCCAAGCTGGTCACCGCCCTCACCGGCGAAGCGGCCGGCGCGCCGGGCATGAATGCGGTGATGGCCGGCACCCTGAACGAGGTCGGAAACATTCTGCTCAACGGCGTGATGGGGACCATCGGCAACATCCTGTCCAAACCGTTTGACTACTCCTTTCCAAACTACCTCGAAGGGAATCTCGGCGAACTGCTCAACCCGATGAATATTGCGCAGGCCACCGGGGTGCTGATGGTGCAGACCAATTTTCAGGTCGCAGAGATGCACATCGCCGGCAATGTCTTTCTGCTGTTTGAAACCGCCACCTTTGACACCCTGATTCAGGCTCTTGATGCACTGTTGCCGCCGGGGTAGACACCATGTACCCGGACAGCGGACAGCATTTCTCCATCCTCGACCATTCTCCCATCGGCCATTTTGTCCTCGATGAGCAGTTCACAGTTCATTTCTGGAACCGCTGCCTCGAAGTCTGGACCGGCCACAACCGCATCGACATGGTCGGCTGCAACATTCTCGATTCATTCCCACAACTGGGCGAAGCAAAATACCGCTATCGTATCGAACCGATCTTTCACGGCGGCCCGCCAATCACCTTCTCGGCTCAATTGCACAAGCATTTCCTGACGGCGCCGCTGCCGGGGGGCAAGAAGCGTATCCAGCAGACCGTGGTCACCGCCCTGGCCGGGCCATCGGGCCGTCGGCTCGCCCTGTTTTCCGTTCAGGATGTCACCAGTCTGACTGAAGTTGTTGGCCAGTACACCTCGGCCCTGACGCAGTTGACCGCCGAGGCTGAGGAACGGCAGCAGGAAGTTACACGACGTAAAGAGGCGGAAGAATCGCTCCGTGAACTGAACCGGATGAAGAACGAATTTATCTCTTCGGTTGCCCACGAAATCAACACGCCTTTGACCTCGATTCTCGGCTATGCGGAGTTGATTCAGACGGCAGGTGACGTGTTCAGTGCCGAAAAAAAATCGGGTTTTGTTGACGATATTATCGAAAACGCCGAAAATCTGGTGCGGATTATCGACGATTTACTCGATATTGCCCGTTTTGAGCAGGGATGTGGCGTCGAACTCAACAAGACTGCTGGTTCGCCGGAAGCGTTGATCGAAAAGGTCGTGCGCCGTTTTTCTGACCAGAAGGATCCGCACCGTTTCGAGCTTGAACTGGCAAAAGGAGACAATTTACAGACCGTCTTCGATCCGCTGCGGATTCGCCAGGTACTGGAGAACATTATCAGCAATGCAGTCAAGTACTCTCCAGCCGACTCGACGGTCACCATCCGTACCCGTCGGGATGAGGCGCGTCTGTGTATTACGGTGGCCGATCAAGGGGCCGGCATGAGTGAAGAGCAGTTGGCCAGGGTGTTCGATAAGTTTTACCGTGGCGATATGGCCAATACCGGGGTGCGCGGTCTGGGACTTGGCATGAGTATCGTCAAGCAGATCATTGAGCAGCACGACGGAAGTATTCAGATAAAGAGTGTGCCGGGGCGGGGGACGACGGTTGAGGTGACTTTGCCGCGGTGTGGTTTGAGCTGATTTTTCGGTGGGAAACAAGGGAAATGGTGCCTCCGGACCTTTGTTGGTCGGGAGGTTTTTTGTTTGTTTGAAATGATAGAAATTGGCGGATCACGCTTGCTACGCCTTAGTCTTGGCGAAGACGGAACCCCCGGGTTTTGATTTAACGTTTGTGGTTTGAACGGCTTGGGAACCGGCGGGACTCGCCCCGCCAGGNNTGCCTTCCCCTGGCGGGGGGCACTTCGTTTGCCGGTTGACTTGACTTCGTAGCAACGGCGTTGCAACTGACCGGGCCCGATGTATTAGGGCCCTCCATTCGGTTGGTGCGGTGTCTGTTTTGCCCTTTCGGTTTTGATCCTTCGAATTTGACTCACCCAAACGTTGCCTCTTATGACCCTGCATAGTCAGCGACGGTAACCGTGTAGAAGGGTCGCAAAGCCATCTGGAGCTTGATATCACAGTTGGAACACTTTGCAGCGCAGATGATTGCATCTACGATTCGTTACGAAACATGCCCTCCGCAAGGAGAACGCGTTTTTCTACTTACTCTTTTGTCGCATGACACAAAAGAGTCAGGCGGCGGCGGGGGCCGCGCTTGTCTCGGCGTAGCCCTGGCGAAGACGGAACCCCCGGATTCTGATTTAAAGTTTATGGATTAAGAGGCTGGGAAACCGGCGGGACTCGCCCNNTTTTTGCCTAAGCGGCAGCAAAAAGCAGGCAAAAAATGCCTTCCCCTGGTCCGCCGTCGCTCATTGAGCTATGGCGTGACAAGCGGGGGGCACTTCGTTTGCCGGTTGACTTGACTTCGTAGCAACGGCGTTGCAACTGACCGGGCCCGATGTATTAGGGCCCTCCTGTCGGTTGGTGCGGTGTCTGTTTTGC
>DDWE01000034.1 GCA_002345625.1 Desulfuromonadaceae bacterium UBA2294
CCAGCTCCGCCCGAGGGTCCAATGACCACCGACCGCCTGATCACTGCCGCAGCCAAGGGTGACGACGACCGTTTCGAAGTTTCCCTGCGCCCGCGCTCACTGCAGGAATACATCGGCCAGACCAAGGCCAAGGAGAATCTGCAGATCTTCATCGACGCCGCCCGCGGCCGCCGGGAAGCGTTGGACCATGTTCTGTTCTATGGGCCTCCGGGCCTCGGCAAGACCACTCTGGCCAACATCATCGCCCAGGAGATGGGGGTCAGCATCAAGTCGACCTCGGGGCCGGTGATTGAAAAACCCGGCGACCTGGCCGCGGTTCTGACCAATCTGGAGGCCGGTGACGTGCTGTTCATCGACGAGATCCACCGGCTCAACCCTGTGGTCGAGGAAATTCTCTATCCGGCGATGGAGGATTACCAGCTCGACATCATGATCGGCCAAGGCCCCTCGGCCCGCACCATCAAGCTCGACATCCCCCGCTTCACCCTGGTCGGCGCCACCACCCGCGCCGGGCTGTTATCCTCACCACTGCGCGATCGTTTCGGCGTGATCAGCCGACTGGAGTTCTACTCCGACGAAGAGCTGGCCGTCATCGTCAGCCGCAGCTCCAGACTGCTCGGGATTCCGATTGAAGCCAGTGGTGCGGCTGAGATCGCGCGACGCAGCCGCGGAACGCCGCGCATAGCCAACCGTTTGTTGCGTCGAGTTCGCGATTTTGCCGAGGTAAAGGGTGACGGGACCATCAGTCGCGACATCGCCGACCATGCATTGTTGCGCCTCGAAGTGGACAACTGCGGGCTTGACCACATGGACCGCCGACTGCTTCTGGCTATTATCGACAAATTCGGTGGCGGCCCGGTCGGGCTGGAGACGCTTGCCGCGACCATTGGCGAGGAAAAAGACACCATCGAAGATGTCATCGAGCCCTACCTGATGCAACAGGGCTACCTGAGTCGAACCCCGCGTGGACGGATGGTCACCCCGCAGGCGGCTCGCCACTTTCAGCGCCGCCTGCCGCAGGATCAGGCGGGACTGTTCTCCGGAGAGTGAAGATGATGTGGTGGCATGAACGCCGGCACGCCTATCAGCAGAGCATCCGCATCACAGCGACCGGCAAGATCGTTGCGGCCTACCTGCTGTTGGCGCTGTTCAGCCTGACCGCCATCATCTATGCCCTGAGCAGCCTGCACCGCCAGACAACCGTCTCCCGCCATCTGGTTGACGTCGACATACGTGCGGCCGCTTTGGCGCGGGAGTTACAGGCCGGGCTGCTGGCACAGGAGCGACTCGAAAAACAGTTTTTGATCTTGAAGCAGGCTGAAGTCCTTGGCCTGCTGAAACAAAAATACCAGACTATCGACAACAACTGGCAGGAGTTTGCCCCCTTACTCAGCCCCGACAATTATCAGGCCCTCAACCAGCGCTACCAGGTGCAACAGGCGAACAGCGAAACATTTGTTGCACTGCTAGAGGAGGGGAAGACCGACCCCGCTCAAAAATTTTATAAGGAGATTTTTCTCCCCCGGCATCTGGAACTGCTGGATGCCCTCAAGGAGTTTCGCGACGCCCAGACAGTAAACACTGACGCTTCGCTGGCGTCCCTCTCCGACGACAGCAGGCGGGCGTACGAGGTGACTCTGATCCTGCTGTTGATCGGCCTGGCTCTGGCAACACCGGTCGCAATCTCGGTCATTCTCGGCATTCACCGCTCACTGCGCCGACTGACCC
Organism: Desulfuromonadaceae bacterium UBA2294; assembly: GCA_002345625.1. Taxonomy (GTDB): domain Bacteria; phylum Desulfobacterota; class Desulfuromonadia; order Desulfuromonadales; family UBA2294; genus UBA2294. The sequence goes on from DDWE01000034.1 coordinate 1,729, forward strand.
AGGCGACTCATGAGATTGCCGCCGGCAATTACGACCTCGATATTGACCACACGCAACGCGATGAATTCGGCCAACTGGCTCTGGCTTTTCTTAATATGGGACGCATGCTGCGCGAACTGGAAGCGCGTAATCTCGACGCCAACCCCTTGACCCATCTACCGGGAAACCTGGTCATACAGCAACGGGTTGAAGATTTGTTGCAAAGTGGCACCCCCTTTGCCCATGCCTTTGTCGACCTTGACAACTTCAAGGTTTACAATGATCGCTACGGGTACCATAAGGGGAGCAGCGTCATCAGCATGGCCGGCCAACTGATTGAAGAAGTGCTGCAGGATGAGGCGACCGGCAGCATCAATTTTATCGGCCATATCGGCGGTGATGACTACGTCTTTCTTACCGATCCGGACCGGGTTGAGTCGATAGCAAAAGCGGTTATCGATAGATTCGACCGGGAAATTCGCGATATGTATAACGAAGCCGACCGTACCGCTGGTTCGTTTATTGGTCAGGACCGCTTTGGCGTCGAACGCCGCTTTGAACTCATGACGATTTCCATCGCCATTATCTGTTCAGACATGTCGCGTTACACATCAGCGGCAGCAATCGGTCACGAATGTGCTAAGATGAAGGAGCATTTGAAGCGCCTTCCCGGCAGCAATTACCTGATCGATCGACGAAAGGGTCCGTCTTGACGCGCCATCTCACTCTGAGCCTGTGTTGTCTCCTGCTCACCAGTTGCAGTGTTCTGCGCCCCACGATGCACAACGGCCCGCAAACTCCATTCCAAAGCCCCTTGCACAGCGCCTTGCTGCAACTGGCTGAAGCGAACAATCCGACGGAGATGCAGTCACTGGCAACCAGCGACAACAAGACCGTGGCGACCGATGCGCGTCTGGTTCTTAAAATCCATAAAGACGCCGGCAGTCAGAAGACCGCGACCACGTCACAGCTGGCAACGCTCCGCGAAGAAAACCAGCAACTGCAGGCGGAAAACCGTAAACTGCAGGAGACTCTGGACAAACTCAGTCGGCTGCATCTCGACCTCGATCGCCGATCACCCTGAAGACGAGGAATCACGTTGGCAACCCGAACCGGGTATGTTATGAAAATAAGCAGGTTGGGGGGAGAATGCATCTAAGCCCTGCTGATCCACCCCCAAAGGGCCGTCACTGTGGCGGCCCTTTTTCATTCACTATAAACCGGCTGACTGCGGTTAACTTAAATGACTCATGACGTTCTGAATCACTTTGCCCGCCACCTGCAATCCTGCTTTCAGCAGGAGTTTGCCCGGCGACCGGGTCCGTTCCGGCAGGTTGAGCTATCGCCGGTGCTGCTCGATGCCGACGACACCCCGGCGCCCTTACTCGTTTTCTGGGTCAACCGGGAAAGTTTTTTTGCCGGTGCAATCCTGCAATTCCCCATGAATACGCCGGGACGTCCCGGCGCGTGTGAGAGCCACCGTGCCCGGGCCCTTGGGCTCACCGACTACTACACCTGGGGGTCGGATGGCATTGCCTTGTGGCGCGACACGGCGGAACAAACGACACCGCTCTGGGCGCTGCCGGTATCGGCGGAGGTTCTGGCCGCACCGGAGGACTGTCATGCCATCGTGCACCGCCTGCTGGAGGAGATGCACCAACGATTCTTCACCGCTCAGGCCGCCTTGCCCTGTCTGTCGCCGCTTTATCTGGCCAACCTTCTGCACGCCGCCTACGGGCAGCTGCTCCCGGCCTTGCTGGCGGTTAACCCTTCAACAGGAGATCGGAAAGACCAGGTCATCAACCCTCTTTTGCGCCGGTTCGCACAACTGACCACCCTGGCCTGGAACGGACGCCTGCCGACCGCCGTCACACCGGAGAACCTGCCGGCGGCCCTGACCGACGCTGTCCACCATCTGAATACACCACAGACGGTAAAGCAGACGTCACAGGACGAATCGCTCCTTTTTCAGGGCGAAGCGACCCGTCTGCTGCACAATCTGACCCTGCGCCTGCACCAGTTTGGTCCTGACCTCCGACCGCATCTTGCCACGGCACTCGAAAAGTTGTTCCCGGTCTGGGCCCGACAACTGGGTGCGGAGCCTCTCCCTCCAGCCATTGCGAGCGACACTCCTTTGCTGCTGATCAACCCTGATGTTTATCAAGCCGATCCCTATATCGCAGTTGAAGTCGCACCACCCGGGCTGCTCGCAGCAGCCGCTGCCATCCGACAGTTGAGGACTGACACCAGCGCCCCGCAACAGCACAGCGACCCTCTCACCCTGACCCCGCCGCTACCGATTCGCCGGGTGACAGGATCCTTGATCGAGACACGACGCCCGGCGACCGGTGAGGCCCATGAGTTAAATGCCCGTTTGCGTCTCTCCTGGCCGAACCGTAACCTCTCCTTTTTGGCCAGCACTCCCATGTGGGTCTGGCATCTGGTGCATCTGATCGGAACCGTACCCGTTGCCACCCGCTTCGATCTGCACCTGCCAGCAGACTGGCTGAGTGCGCCGCATGGTGAACGGGTCTATGCCCTATTAACTGAACGTTTTGTCCTGCGCCGTATCACGATTCGGACCGATGGTTTGCATCATGTTGCGTTCGCATCAGAAGAAGATCAGGCACCGATCGAGGTCATTGCCGCAGAAGGGATTCATCGAACAATTGAACCGGGGGACGACTCCCTTTCTCTGGCACGGTTACGGCTCGCCCTGCTCCTGCCGGAGCCGCTGATGCAGCTGTTCGAGTGCGGAGATCTCGCCTTGCTTGAAGCGAACGCACCCCCGCCATCCCCGGCGGCAATTGCGCTTTTTTTACGATCAACTCCCGGCCGCACCCTCTGGCGACTGCTGCAATCCAAAACAGCGCTGCCTACGGCAGACCGGGCCGCAACAGAGTGCATACGGCACGGGATCCCCCTGCCCCGACAGGAAATGCTGCAGGCCCTGTCCTCCCTCGCCCGGCAAAAACCACCGGTGACCCGAGCAACAATTGATCGTGACGTCACAGACTGGCTCGGCAGCGACAGCATGGTCCATGTAAAATCGGTGCGGACAACGACGGTTGACATCCCGCCAGAGCCTGCAGATGATGCGGCGATTGTGATCGCGGCCAGCCGGGATGGCATTTTGCGTTTCCCGGAAGACTTCCTTTATGCGGTGCCGCAGTCCGAACGCAGCAAGTTCCCCGCCTGTGCGCCCCTGACCATTGTCGAAACATTTTTTGAGGTAACCACGCTTGCCACAAGCGAGGGTGACCGCCTGCAGGTGAGCGACCCGGCGACGGCTTCGGCACTACTGCTTGCCACTTCAATCGGCAAGCGTGCCATTGAACTGCCACAACCTGGCAAACCGACCATCGACATGCTACAACGCTACAGCGCCCACCTGCACCAGTTGCGTGAAGCATTGGCCAAGGAGGCCGCGGCACAGAATACCGCTGCTGTCGCGGCAACGGTAGACCGAATCTGGAAAACCCTGCCCGTCCCCCCCTGGACGCTGGTCAGAGAACATCTCCCCCCAAATACGCAAGAGATGCTATAGTTTTTAGATAGCCGCGAGGTGACCATGAATATTCTGTTCCATCTGTGCTGCGCGAACTGCGCCATTTATCCGGTTCGCGTTCTGCGGGAAAAGAACCTGTCGGTAACCGGTTTCTTTTTCAATAACAACATCCACCCCTACCAGGAGTTCCGGCGCCGTCTGGACACCGTCAAGGAGTACGCACACCGCGTTGAACTCGACGTGCAGATCAACGAAGACTATATGCTGGAATCATTTTTACAGCAGGTCGCGGCCAACCCGGCGAAACGCTGTGACTACTGTTATCTCTCCCGCCTTGAGGAGACTGCCCGTAAGGCGGCCGAACTTGGTTTTGACGCCTTTTCCAGCAGCCTGCTCTACTCTCGCTACCAACAACATGACCGTATACGCGAATTCGGCGAGAACCTTGCCGCAAAGTATGAAATTTCATTTTTCTATGAGGATTTTCGGCAGGGCTGGCAGGAAGGGATTCAGATGTCAAAAAGCATGGGTCTCTACCGTCAACAGTACTGCGGCTGTATCTATTCGGAGATGGATCGATACTCGCCCCGCAGCCGGAACTGAACAGGAACAACAGGCAGCGGCTGTACAGGACGGCACAGTTGCCTGACTGTTTGGGCTTGCAGGCCTGCCCATCCAGTACTTCTCCCAGCTAAGATGATGGTTTCTCACATGGAACAAACCACTCCACTGCTTAACGACCGCATCGTTGGTCTGGCACTGGGCAGTGGCGCCGCCCGAGGCTTTGCCCATATCGGCGTCCTCGATGCATTGGAGTCCGGCAACATCCGCATCGACCGGATCGCCGGCACCTCAATCGGGGCCCTGATCGGAGCACTCTACGCTTCGGGGGTCACGGTCGCGAGACTGCAGCGCATCGTCCTCGACTTGAACTGGCTGAGTCTGGCCCGACTGATCGGCCCGACCTTTCCAACCACCGGTTTGCTTGACAGTCGTAAAATCGCCCGATTCATCGACGAACTCCTCCCGGTCAAAACCTTCGAAGAGTTGCGCATCCCGCTCGCCGTAACCGCCACTGATGTCGAAACAGGCGACGCCATCGTCATCCGTAACGGCCTGTTATTGCCGGCGATTCAAGCGGCCATTGCCTTCCCCGGCCTTTTTCAACCAATTCTTTTTGGTCAACGCTTTCTGGTCGACGGTGGACTCTGTGCACCTGTGCCAACCGATGTTGTTCGTCAGATGGGCGCCAATTTCATCATCGGCGTCTGCGCCATCCCGCCCGTCTCCAAGCGCTATCTGGAAGAAAGCACCCCGTCGACCCACACCCCACCCTCCCCGCCCCCCCCTGCTGACCGACTGACCGTGGCCTGGATCGAGCGTCGCTTTCGGGAAATCTGGCAAAACGCTCCGGAAGCATCCCCCGTCGAGAACGGACGACGGGCACCGAGTATCTTGCGGGTGTTTTCACAAAGCGTAGCCATCCTTGAAAACCAGATCAACACTCTGCGCCTGGAGAAAGAATCGATAGACCTGCTGATTCGCCCCGACCTTGCCGACATCACCATGCTCGAATTTCATCGGGCCGCGGAAGCGATCATTGCCGGTCGCGAGGCAACGCATGTGGCCCTGAGGAACTTTTTTGGATGAATTGCCGATTGCAGAAAGGCCTGTGTGTGGTACGATGCAAGGGCATGGAATAACTAAAAAAAAGGAGGACTACCCATGATCGACATGCTCGAGAAGACCGTTCTGGCAGGAGTTGGAGCGCTGGCTCTGGGACAGAAAAAAGCCGAGGAATTGCTGCAGGAACTCCGTGAGAAGTTCGACCTGAGTGAAGATGAAGGTCGCAGTCTGGTCGACAAGCTGAAAGAATCTGCCGAGCAAGGGCGTGAGCAACTGGAAAAAGCGGCCAGGGATGAAGTCAAAAAAGCCATGGATCGGCTCGGAGCGGTCAATCAGGATGATTTTGACAAGCTGAAAAAGAAAGTTTCGGCTCTGGAAAAGACCATCAAAGAGATGGCGCGCTGAGGAGAGGATGCTGTCATTCTCCCGCATTAATCGCAACATCCGCTCGATTCGTCGTTACCGTCAGGTTCTCGGGGTTTTGATCAAATACGGTTTTGGTCAGATCGTCGAACAGCTCAATATCGATTACTACATTGAGCTCGGCCGGCGCATCGTCACCCTTGGTACGGCTTCAAAGGAACTGGAACGGCTCACGACTGCACAACGCCTACGGATGGCGATGGAGGAACTGGGGCCGACATTCATCAAACTTGGCCAGGTCCTTTCGACTCGCCCCGACTTAATCCCCAAAGATTATGCAAACGAGTTTATCCGTCTGCAAGACAAGGTTCCAGCGGCCGACGTCAAAGCAATCAGCCAGCAGCTCTTTAACCAACTCGGGCGGCCAACTGATGAGCTGTTCAGCTCCTTTGACCTTAAACCTTTGGCCGCCGCTTCTATTAGTCAAGTTCATCGCGCCCGATTACTCAGTGGCGAAGACGTCGTCGTCAAAATCCAACGCCCCGGCATTGAAAGTGTCATTGAAACAGATCTTGACATCCTGATGGCTTTTGCCTATCTGGTCGAAAACCATCTGCCGTCAGGGCTGGTGGCTGATCCTATTGCCGTCGTGCGTGAATTCCGAAGAGTCATCAGACGAGAACTGGACTTCACTCGCGAAGCACGAACAATCGATCGCTTTGCAGCCAATTTCAATGACAATAAAGCGATCTGCATCCCCAAGGTCTTCTGGGAGTCAACAACTCCTGCCGTCCTGACCATGGCCTATATCGACGGCATCAAAATCAATAATTTTGATCAACTACGGAAGGCCGGTTACGATCTGAAGAAGATCGCACACACTGGTGCGGATGCCTTTCTCGAGCAGGTTCTGGTTCACGGCCTGTTTCACGGCGATCCGCACCCTGGGAATATTTTGGTACTCCCGGATGAGGTGATCTGCCTGCTCGATTTTGGAATGGTCGGGCATATCGATGAGGCTCTCAAGCAGCAGTTGATCGACCTCATTCTGGCCATCGTCAGCCGGGACACCGAACAAATCATGAGTTACCTGCTTTATGCCGGCAACCTGACCGAAGAGACAGATCGCCATCACCTGAAACGGGACATGGCGGAATTTATCGACGATTACTACAACACCACCCTGCAAAACATCGATGCTGGACATCTCGTGTCAGAATTCATCGACATCCTGCAACGTCACCACGTCAAGTTCCCGGCCGACCTTATACTGTTGGCCAAAGCGCTCATAGCCATAGAAGGGATCGGTCGCCAACTCGACCCGGAATTCGATATCGTCGACCACCTTCGCCCTTTTATCACGCGGATGATGCGGAAGCGCCTGTCTCCGGGCTCAATCCATAAAGAAGCACGCCATTTCGGTCAAGCCTATTTCAATCTACTACGCTCCTTGCCCGGCGACCTGAAAGAATTTATCGACCGGGTCAATCGGAATAAGTTCAAAATAGATCTGGAACACCGTGGGCTGGAAAAGCTTATTACTGATATCGACAAATCGAGCAACCGCCTCTCTTTCAGCCTCCTCATTGGTGCGATAATCGTTGGGTCATCGCTGATCATGCTGACTGAAAAAGGCCCACAACTGTTCGGATTCCCGGTTCTCGGACTCCTTGGCTACACCTTCGCCGGTTTTCTCGGATTGTGGCTCTCCATCGCAATTTTACGCTCCGGCCGCATGTAGCCTATTGACATAGTGTGGACAAATCACCACACAAACGGTTGCACACCCACCACACAGCTCCCGAACTACTCAGCCGACCGAATAATTTAACAAGTACTTACAACAACTTACACAAATTCTGCCTTTGGCACGCTCCTTGTATATATCAATTACAGCGCCACGATTTGAACACTGTTATGCAAGGATATATTGCCATGGTTTATCAGAGTACAATTTCCCAGCCTCTGACCATCGCCGGCATCGGGCTGCACAGCGGTCGCGAGATCACTATGCATCTGCGGCCTGCCGAAGCAGGGACCGGTATCGTCTTTCACCGCCGAGAGGGGGACCGCAGCGTCAGTATTACCGCTGCGTCAAGCAACGTCGTCGATACGCGCCTTGCCACTGTCCTTGGCAAAGGGGGCCTCAGCGTATCGACCGTCGAACATTTCATGGCAGCCCTTTATACTTTCGGTATCGACCATCTGCATATTGATATCGACGGGCCGGAAGTCCCGATCATGGATGGCAGCGCCCAACCTTTTCTGCGCATGCTCCGGTCGGCCGGACGTCGGCAGCTTACACAACCGAAAAAATTCCTGGCCATTCGCAAGCCGATCAATCTGGTTGCAGGTGAAAAACGCATCAACATCATCCCCTCACGATTTCTACGCATCAGCTCTGACATCGCCTTCGACCACCCGAGCATCGGGCTGCAACGGCGCGCAATCAAGCTCTCTCCCGACCTGTTCGAGCGCGAGATTGCCCCGGCCCGCACCTTTGGTTTCCTTGAAGAAGTCGAGTACCTCAAAGCCAACGGCCTCGCCCTTGGCGGGTCGCTGGAGAATGCCATTGTCATCGGCAAGGACGGCGTCATGAACCCGGATGGCTTGCGTTATAATGATGAGTTTGTGCGTCATAAAATTCTCGACACCATCGGCGATTTCAGCCTGCTCGGCTATCCGCTGCTCGGCCACATCCGGACCTACAAGGGCGGGCACGACATCAACCATTTGATGGTCGAGAAAATTCTGGCATCTCCTGATTGCTGGCAACTGGTTGAGTTGAGCGAAACCGACCTGCGTCATGCGGCGCCCAAAACAGCCACAGCCGGACTGCGTGAACTCGCTTTTTATAATCCATAGCAGCCTCTTAACCCAACAAAAAAGGCAGCCGATGTGGCTGCCTTTTTTATTTCAGTGACTTGCATTCAGAGCAGCGACTGACCTATTATGTGTGATGGTTTGCTCTGCAAGGGGAATGCATGTCTACCCACCCTGAAACACCGTCACTGGAACAACAGAAACGTCGCCGCAAGCTCCGCCGCGAATGGCTGATTGCCCTCGTCGTCGTTGTCCTGATCGCACTTTTTTCCCACTTCGAGGCACAACTCTTTGCCCTGTCGGAAAAGCTTCCCCTCTCAAACAGTATCCTGGCGCTGGCCATCATCAACGTCAACATCCTGTTAATTATCCTTTTTTTATTTCTCGTCTTTCGCAACATCTTCAAACTGGTCCTAGAACGACGACGCGGTGTCCCTGGTGCGCGGCTACGCTCGAAACTGGTGGTCACCTTCGTCGGACTCTCGCTGATTCCGACCATGTTGCTCTATTTTGTTTCGGCAGGGCTGATCACCGACTCGATCGACAACTGGTTTAACCAACAGATCGAGACATCCTTGCAAGAGTCAGTCGATGTTGCCCAGACCTATTATAAAAACTCTGCAACCAATGCCCTCTATTATGCTGATCGTCTGGCGGAAATCATCAAGGAAGAGCGACTGCTCAAGGAAGAGAATCTCTCGGCACTCAAAGAAGTCATCCAGAAGAAACAGCAGGAGTACAACCTGGGAATCGTCGAAGTTTTTTCTTCAACCTATGAGGAGCTCGTCCGCTCGGAAAACCCGCAAATCCCAGCGGCTGAATTTACTGATCCGGGATCAGAAAGTATTCGTGATGCGCTGAAAGGGCAACGTTTCAGTCGCATCACACCCATCGGTCGCGCCGATTTGATTCGAGGCATCGTCCCGATCTACTCCAGTTGGAATCAGAATGACATTGTCGGCGTTGTTGTCGTCAACTACTACGTCCCCTATTCCCTGGTGGCAAAAATGAAGGAGATCTCTAACTCCTTTGAACAATACAAAAGCTCCAAACTGATCAAGGGGAGCATCAAGACATGGTATTTAGTGTTTCTGCTCCTGATTGCCCTTGTCATTATTTTTCTGGCGACCTGGTTCGGCTTTCACCTCGCCCGGGGAATTACAGTTCCCATTCAGGAACTGGCCGTTGCGACAAAAAGTGTTGCTGAAGGGAACCTCGACATTCACATCACGGCACAAAGCGACGACGAGGTGGGGATTCTTATCGACTCGTTCAACACCATGACGGCCGACCTGCGTCGTGGTCAACAGCGACTGACAGAAGCCAACAGAAACCTGCAAGCCTCCAACCTCGAACTGGAGCAGCGCCGCAGATACATGGAAATCGTTCTGCGCAACGTCACAGCCGGCATTATTTCGGTCGATCGTCAGGGCCACCTGACCACAATTAACACCGCCGCTGAGAACCTGTTGCACCTTGCGGTCGACAAGGTGCTTGGCCAAAATTTCCGTGACGTAGTCGATGACGCACACGTCCCCCTGGTCAATGAAACGCTAACGGAGCTGCGTGACTCGGGCAAAGATTCCATACGCAAGCAGTTAACCTTGCCGGTGGGTGAAAACAAATTGACCCTGCAAGTCACCGTAACAAACCTGCATGACGAAGCAGACGTTTTCATGGGAACAGTTGTTATTTTTGACGATCTCACTCAATTACTCAAAGCCCAACGCATGGCAGCATGGCGTGAGGTCGCTCGGCGTATTGCCCATGAGATCAAAAACCCGCTGACTCCGATTCAGCTTTCTGCACAGCGTTTACGCAGAAAATATCTCGAACGTTTCAACAGTGAAGATCCGGTCTTCGATGATTGCACCAACCTCATCATCAACCAGGTAGACGATCTGAAAAACCTGGTTAATGAGTTCTCCAGCTTTGCGCGAATGCCGGCCAGTCACCCCGCGCCAAATCAACTTAACGAAATCCTGGCAGAGGCAGTCGCTCTTTATCAGGAAGGTCACCACGAAATTGAATTTATCTATCATCCCGACACAACAATGCCGGTTTTTAGTCTCGATCGTGACCAGATCAAGCGTGTCTGCATTAATTTGATCGACAATGCCATTGGTGCTATAGAGGATCTGGGCCACATCGAGGTGCGGAGCAACTACAATTCGGCCCTGCAGATGGCCAACTTCTCGATTTCTGACAACGGTTGCGGAATTGAGCCCGAAGACCGCCCCAGACTTTTTGAGCCCTATTTTTCAACTAAAAAATCAGGCACCGGGCTTGGTCTGGCTATCGTTGCCACGATCATTTCCGACCACAACGGCTACATCCGGGTCAAAAATAACACACCAAAAGGGACGACATTTATTGTCGAGCTGCCAACCAGCGGCAACCCTCTCCCCGCCTAGCTAAAGGGACGCAATGAAAAACATCCTGATCATCGATGACGAAAGCAGCATCCGTAGCAGCCTCGCAGGGATTCTCAACGACGAGGGTTTCCGGGTTATTTCAGCCGAAAACGGAGTAAAAGGGATCGAACTGCTGGGCGAAGAATCGCCGGACCTGATTCTTCTCGACATCTGGATGCCGGGTATGGATGGGCTGGAAACACTTCGCCGAATCCGAGAAGAGTTTCCCGATCAGATGGTCATAATGATGAGTGGTCATGGCACCATTGAAACAGCTGTGAAAGCCACCCGCCTCGGGGCCTTCGATTTCATTGAAAAGCCCCTGTCTCTGGAAAAAGTACTGCACAGCATTCAACAGGCGATAAAGATTCGGCAACTCGTCGAAGAGAACCGTTCCCTCAAGGCTACGATTGCTAAAGAATACGAAATGGTCGGCAACAGCGCTCCGATTCGCGACCTGAAGAACCAGATCAGAATCGCTGCACCAACGTCTGGCTGGGTACTGATCACAGGAGAAAATGGCACTGGCAAAGAACTCGTCGCGCGTGCCATTCACCTACAATCGCAGCGCAAATCCCGCCCATTTATTGAAGTCAATTGTGCAGCGATCCCCGAAGAGTTAATTGAATCAGAGCTTTTCGGTCATGAAAAAGGCGCTTTCACAGGTGCAACAACCCAGCGTAAGGGGAAATTTGATCTCGCACACGAAGGGACTTTGTTCCTTGATGAAATTGGCGACATGAGCCTTAAAACTCAGGCGAAAGTACTGCGTATCCTGCAAGAAAGAAAATTTGAAAGGGTCGGGGGGCAACGGACCATTGAGGTCGACGTGCGTGTCATAGCAGCGACCAACAAAAATCTGGATGATGAAATTCGGAAAGGGGCATTTCGCGAAGACCTTTATTATCGGCTTAATGTTCTCCCCTTTCATGTCCCACCCCTGCGCGAGAGGCGAGCTGATATCGAATCACTTGCCACTCATTTTCTGAACTACTTCTGCCAAAAAGAAGGGCGACCCGTTAAACATCTTTCGCCCGAAGCATTGTCTGCCCTGCAATACTATTCATGGCCTGGAAATGTCCGTGAATTAAAAAATCTCATTGAACGCTTGGTCATCATGACTCTGGACAATCTAATCACCCCGGCTCAGCTCCCCTCCATCCTATCGGCTGAGCAAAGTTCAGGAGAGCATGGCCCCAGCGATTCGGCAAAAGAAGTCGAACTGCTGACTGGGAACTTCAAAGAGGCACGTGAACAGTTTGAGCGCCGCTATCTACTCGCCAAACTGCAGGAAAACGATTGGAATGTGTCAAAAACAGCCGAATCTATTGACGTTGAACGATCTAACCTTCACCGTAAAATAAAATCGCTGAACATTGAATTGAGTAAATAAGTACACAGTATCGCCGGAGGCGAGCCCTCTATAACCACTCGAAATTTATAAAACAAACAAAAAAAGAGCCCACCTCGGATGAGGTGGGCTCTTTTCAAATAATTTCGGCGACGTCCTACTTTCCCACACAGTTGCCCATGCAGTATCATCGGCGCTACAGGGCTTAACTTCTGTGTTCGGGATGGGAACAGGTGTGACCCCTGCGCTATAGTCACCGAAAAGCGTAAACTTTTTCGGTACAATTGCGTAGATATACTTGCATGATTCGAACATATTTGGCAATCAATTTGAAGAGTACGGGGGGAGGGATCCTCCCCCCGTCTCCAAAAAACTTTTTATGGTCAAGCCTCACGGTCAATTAGTACCGGT
>DDWE01000103.1 GCA_002345625.1 Desulfuromonadaceae bacterium UBA2294
GTTCAGCAACGGGTTCAGCAACGGGCTCAGCAACGGGCTCAGCGACGGGTTCAGCGACTGATTCGGTAGCCGGTTCAACGACCGGTTCCACCGGAGCGATCACCTCCAGCCCGAGAGCCTCCACCGGCTGGGTAAAATCGACCTCCGAGGTCCGGAATTTATCCATCGCCTCACGAGAACGCTGGGTCACCCGCTCCATATCATCCGCGTTATTGAGAATATGCGGCGTGATAAAGATCATCAGGTTGACTTTGCGCTCCTCGTAGCTGCGACTCTTGAACAGCCAGCCGAGAAAGGGGATATCTCCGAGCAACGGCACTTTGGTAATCGATTCCTGAACGGCGGTACTGATCAACCCGCCCAACACCACCGTCCGGCCATTTTCGGCGACGACGGTGTTGCGCAACTGGCGCTTGGTCAGCGTCGGGCCGACTTCGTTGACGTTGCCGACCGAGCTCTTGGAAACGTCGGTAATCTCCTGAAAAATATTCAGCCGCACGCCGGAGCCCTGGGTGATCTGCGGTGTAAAACGCAAGGTCAGCGCCACATCCTGACGCTCGACGGTGACGCTCTGCGCCAGACCGACGCTGCCGCCGGTGTCGGTGAGACGGCTGGTGATAATCGGCACGTTGGAACCGATGATAATCTCCGCCTCCTCGTTATCCGAGGTCAGCAATCGCGGCGCAGCGAGGACATTGACGTCGCCATCGGTCTGCGACAGGTTGATCAGGGCGGAAAACGCCGGGACAGTGATCAGGTTACCGTCAGGCCCGGTGACCGAAATCGGATTAAAGAAGCCACCGACCATCAAACCCTTGACCGCCTGTGACAGCACCGACGGCGTACTGCTGCCGCTGGCCGGCGCGAAATCGCCAAGGCCGACCTGTCCGGAGTTGAGATTACTGCTGCCGATAATGACACCATCGCCGGTATCGCCCGCGCCGGACATCGAGACCCCGAGATCCTTGGTCGCATCGAGGGAGAGCTCAAGGATCAACGCCTCGACGAAGATCTGCTTGCGCTTGACGTCGAGCTTGCGGATGATCCCCTTGAGCATTTCATACTCCTGAGGGCCGGCGTTGATAATCACCGAGTTGGTCGGTTTGTCGGCGGTGATAGTCGATTGCGTCGCGCCGGTTGCTGCCGGTCGCGCTCCCCCCTTTGCATCGGCCGCCTCGCTCTTGCGCAGACCGGTAAGGATGGCATTGAGGGTTTCGGCCAGCGGCTCGGCCGAGGCGTTCTCCAGGTAGTAGACATTGACCCCGGCCCGTTCGCTGGGGGCGGGCTGGTCGAGGCGGGCGATCAGGCTGCGCACCGTCTTAAGCTCATCACCGGTGGCCAGAACAATCAGCGAATTGGTCAGCGGGTAGGCGATCACCATCCGGTTATCGCTGGCGCCGGCTGCGGCCGCCGGCCGGCCACGTCGCACTGCCGGCGCCGACCCGCCATCGGTCGAGAGCAGCTGGTTGATCAGATCGGCAAGATCTTCGGAAGCCGCATGCTGCAGGGGGACGATCTCCAGAGAATCGATGGCCGCCGGGACATCGAGCTGGCGGACGATCTTCACCAGCCGCTCGATATTGGCGGCGCTGTCGGTTATGATCAGGGTGTTCGACGGCGGGTAGGCGACAATGCTGCCGGTTTTAGGCACCAGCGGTGCCAGCACCGTGGTCGCCAGAACATTGGCATCGACATACTGCAACGGCAACAGCCGCGTAATATACTGGTCCGATCCGCGCCGACCGGCACCGGAGGGCAGGTTGCTCTCGCGGGCAGTGGAGAGCGGCACAATTTTATTGGTGCGGCCGCTCGGAATCACCGCATAGCCCTTGACATTGAGGACCGATAAAAACGCTTCATAGGCCTCGTTCGGGCTCATCCGGTCAGGCGAGACCAGGCTCACCTTCCCCTTGATCGTGTCATCGTAAATAAAATTTCGGCCGGTCATCACGCTGATGGTCTGAATCAGATCGGCAAGCTCGACATCACGAAAATCGAGGGAAAGCTCCCGCGCGCTGTCAGCATTGTCGGCGGCAACGGCAAAAACCGGCAGCGCCAGGCCAAACAGCAGGACGAGCAGTAGTGGGTATCGCCTCAAGCGGTGCATGGTGTATCTCCTGTTTCTTCTATCTGAAAGCCCACTGCAAAACGGGCCGCTGAATCGTGTGTCGTAAGCTCAGACTGAACAAAACCTGAAAAATCATTTGCCACAGATTTCACGGATGAACACAGATTTTAAATTAAAATCGGTAGAGCCTTTGGCCTTTAATAATCAGTGAAAATCTGTGTAATCTGTGGCCAATGGACTTTATGTTTCTGCTCCGAGCCTCAATTCACCTCGTAAGCAAACACAAGCCGTTCACCGCCGCGGGTCAGGTTAACCGTCAACCGTTTCGCCTCACGCAGTTGCTGGAAAATCTGCAACGCTTTCTCCGGCGAGTCGAGCTCAACGCCGTTGACCTGATTGACCACGTCCCCCACCCGCAGACCCAGCTTGGCCAGCAGGGTATTGGGACGGATCATCCGCACCACAAACCCTTCCGTGCGGCCATTGACGGCATAAGGCTCCAGCCGTGCCTGCTTGAGTAACTGGTTGAGGTTATTGCGCGCCTGCTCCACCTCATCACGTGCCACCTGATAGCGATTGCCACCCAGATCGCGAATCCCGCCAGACGTGCTTGCTGCCGCTGCGGTACTGCGCACTGAAGCCGCCGAGGCCACAAACATCAGCTCGCCCTGCGTCCCGTCTGCCAGCAACAACAGTGCACGATTGCGCTCGACCGCCTGCAGGGTTGCGCCACCGGGCAAGGTTTCACCGACGCGATAAATCGCCGCCTTCCCCGCCTCTTCCACTAGGGCCAGGGGCGAAGCGCCGCCATCGATGGTGCCGAGCAGACGCAGGTTAGCGACTGTCCGGGCCTCCGCCTTGCCGGCTTTGGGGGCAAGGGACAGCTGTTGGCCGCGCGAAGCCGGATCGAAAATATTCTCCCGGACAATGCGGCCGATATCGACCGCTGCACCCGGTGCAGGGACGACCGGCGCGACCTCTGTCGGCCCGGTTTTTGCGGAAGGATGCAATAAGGTGCCGGTGATCTGCATCACCAGACCACCGGCCGCCAGACCGAATAGACCAGCCGCGATCAGAAGGATGCCCTGCACCTGTTTCGCATTAAGAACCAGCATAAAACTCCTGTTGACGATTGACGTCTAAAGACTATTACCAGAAGGGTCAAAATGCAAGCAACAAGGCGGTTTTATTTACTATTTGGCCACATGGCGCCACTACGAATCGCCCCTTTTTTTTACAGCAACACAACACAGACCATGCCCGTGAAAAAGTTGCCTCGCAAAAAGCTTGACACATCCCCACGAAATAGCTTGAATATTACTCATTATTTTAAGCAAATGACCGCGAGGGGACATGCAACATAGCAAAACAAAACCCGACAGCCCGTACTGGCCAAAACGCTTGTCGGGCTGTTTTTCAGTTCAGGCATCACATGAGATATCGGCAGGTTATGGCTAAATATGCCATATAGCTTCATTGGCCTGAGGAGTGAGAGGACGGCCGAGGGTGAATCGTTTCGCTTTTTCACCCGGGCCATTTTGTGTCCGCTTTGCAACCAGCTGAAATCCTTTGACAAAACTGCATTCCCCCAGCATAGTGCCGGGGATATTATGCGAAAGATTTTTCGTCTAATCACTAGTTAGAGTTTCACATGTCGGAATATAGTGAACAACATTTTGAGGGCACCAAGTTAGTCAGGCGACATTATCGCCAATATGTAGTTATTGGTGGTTTATCTTTCCCAGCACTTATTACGTTCCTTTTTATCGCAATGTATAAAGAAGGGGTGTTGTCGATTGTCGCTTGGGTATTGACGGGTTCAATCATCCTTTTAAACTTATTTCTTAAAGGCCGTTTCCTCTCAACAATTTGCCCGAATTGCTCAAAAAAAATTGGAGGGCTCTTCATTGGTGGCATTGGTGGTTACGGAGGGTTTCCAAAGAATTGCTGTCATTGTGGCACAAGTTTTTTGAGCCCAAAGGGGAAGCTCCTTCGAGAGTAAAACTCTAACCATTCGCTGAAGCGGGACAAATAAACAGCGGGCTTGCTCGAAAGGGTCTCTACCAGGCCGATCTGAGGAGCGTGCCCCTTAGCTTTATCCGTTGAGGCTGTAGGGAAAACTCTGAGACATCGAAAAAGGCTCTTATTGAGGGTGCGAATACTATTCGTCGAACAAAGAAAGTTTATCTGAAATCAAATTTAGAAGTCGGTTTCCACAAAATAGATGAGTTGAGGGTTTTCCTGCCGGCTGGGTAGCTGACAAAATGACTAGGCCATAACCTAAAAGGAGGCAAAAATGAAGTCAAAACACACTACAATCCTGATTGCTTTAGCGTTTATTACCGTGATTGTGGCAATGACTGCACAGGCGCAGACTACGTCTCAAATGAAGATGACCACGGATATTCCGCCGGGCGTTGCAATTCCGGACAGCATAGAAACGCGCCTGGGAACGCTGAATTTTTTCGATGGTTTCCCAGACAAACCAACCGTCCAAATCATCTACGACAATCTTGACTTCCAACGCGCCGTGCAGGCTTATCTTCTGGCGTTGGCGCCGGTGAACATGACTGGTCTGCGCGATGGGTTGCTGAAAGTCGGCCCCGCGAACGTCACGATTCCGACTTTTGAAGACAACATGAATGCCCGCTCCATCTTTCTCACGGCAAACGCTACCACGCCCTATACATGGATCTGGATCAATTTACATGATGGACCGCTTGTGGCCGAAGTCCCCCCGGGAACCCTCGGCATGATTGATGACTTCTGGTTTCGATACGTCACCGACATTGGTATCGTCGGTCCCGACAAGGGCATGGGCGGCAAATACCTGCTGCTTCCACCCGGATATAAGGGAGAGATCCCCGAAGGTTACCTGACCGTTCGAGTTCCCACGTTTGAGTCCATCCTCGTATGGCGCAACATGCCGGTTAAAGGCGACATCAAACCCGCCATTAAAAATCTCAAAAAATTCACGCGGATTTATCCTTTGTCGCAAGCCGCCAATCCACCGTCCAACACTTTCGTGAATGTTTCCAACCGAGACTTCAGCACGGTGGCGCCGGCGGATTACAGGTTCTGGGAACTTCTCAACTATGTCGTCCAAAACGAACCGGTTGAGTCGCTCGATCCTGTCACATTGGGCTTTTTTGCGTCGATCGGAATCGAGAAAGGCAAGCCCTTTTCACCGGATGCCCGCATGAAGAAGATCCTGACTGAGGCGGCAGCAGTGGGCGATGCGACTGCTCGCACGATCACCTACCAGAGCCGTATTCCGGAAGCCTTTTATTACCCGAACAGCACCTGGCGTCAATGGTTGGGCGGCTACCAATTCCAGTCCCAACCCGGCGTGAGCTATCTGGATGCTGCCGCCTTCTTCTATTTCTACGCGACCGGCGTGACCCCTGCCATGGAAGCGAAAATGGTCGGCAAAGGCTCCCAGTATGCGGTGGGTATTGTGGACTCCCAAGGGGCTCCGCTAAATGGAGGCAACACCTACCGACTACATATCCTGCCCAACGCTCCGGCGAAAGACTTCTGGTCGGCAATCGTATATGACAATCAGACCCGCTCCATGCTTCAGACAGATCAAGATTATCCACAAGTGAGCAGCCTGGACGATGGACTGGTCATCAATCAGGATGGCTCAGTTGACGTGTATTTTGGCCCCAAAGCACCTTCCGGCATGGATAACAACTGGATTCAAACGGTCCCCGGCAAGGGGTGGAACATGCTTTTTCGGATATACGGGCCTCTTGAGCCGTGGTTCGACAAGACCTGGAAACTGAGTGAGATCGAACTGGTGAAGTAGCATCTCGATCTGCGACAACCGGATCAGCGGACGGCGCTACGCGCCGCCGCTGATCCGGTGCCAGGGGTCACCCATTAAAAGGGATTGAATAATGGAAAAAATTGTCATTGGTTTTCTTGTGGTCTGGGTTATGGGCGCTGTTATCTCTGTGTGGTATGTGATCGCAGGTATTAAAAAAACCAATATGATTTTTGGCAGTATTTCTGCGCATCCCTTTATATTTCAGGAAAAGCGTTGTTCAGGTTATTCCAAGAAGTCAATTTTTACCCGGCTTGGCGGGGCTCGAAATGTGCTTGAAGTTATCGTTACTGACAAGGAACTTTGCATCAAAGGAATCATGTCCCTCTTTACCTTTATTGGCACGAAATACGATCTTTCACACAGGGTTCCGCTTGTAAATATTTCAAATGTAAAGCAGGTCAAAAACAACATCGAGCTTCAACTTAAAACCGCCGAGGGTTCAACGTCAGAAATTGTCCTTACCTTGAAAAATCCGGGTGGTTTCATGGCTGCAATGAATGGCTAACCATCCAATTGTGGCGGAATGAGTGGAGCAGACTGCTTCACGAAAAAGCAAAAACTAAATTGCGGTGGTCGTCGTAGGCAACGATGTCAGCCGATTATCCCAAACCGTTGAGGCTGTAGATTAACCCCGAAATTTGTTACAATGCCGCCAGTTCTCAATGACATTCAGGAGGGCGGATATGGCGCCGCGTTTTACCGATCACAACCAGGGTCAGGGGGCATTCATAACGGTCAATT
>DDWE01000120.1 GCA_002345625.1 Desulfuromonadaceae bacterium UBA2294
TGCTCAAGGGCGAGGTCAAGGACGTCCTGCTGCTCGACGTCACCCCGCTCTCGCTGGGCGTCGAGACCGCCGGCGGGGTCTTCACCAAGATCATCGACAAGAACACGACCATTCCCTGCAAGAAGAGCCAGGTCTTCTCGACCGCCACCGACAACCAGCCGCTCGTCTCGGTCCACGTGCTGCAGGGCGAGCGCGAGATGGCCGGGGACAACAAGACCCTGGCGCGCTTCGAGCTCGTCGGCATCCCCCCCGCACCGCGGGGGGTGCCGCAGGTCGAGGTGACCTTCGACATCGACGCCAACGGCATCGTCCACGTCTCGGCCAAGGATCTCGGCACCGGCAAGCAGCAGTCGATCCGCATCACCGCCTCCAGCGGTTTGTCCGACGACGAGATCGAACGCATGGTCAAGGAAGCGGAGTCCCACTCCGGTGAGGACAAGAAAAAACGTGAGTTGATCGAGGCCCGCAACCAGGCAGACGGGCTGGTCTACACCACTGAAAAATCGCTGAAGGAACACAGCGACAAGGTCGACGACGAGACCAAGAGCAAGATTGAATCCGCCCTCGAAGAGCTCAAGGAAGCGATGAAGGGGGAGAGCAAGGAAGAGATCGACGCCAAGGTCGAGGCTCTGGCCCAGTCGGCCCATAAGTTGGCAGAAGCGGTCTACGCCAATGCCAAACCGGAGGGCGAAGAGGGTTCTGAAACCCCTGCCGGCACAGACGACGGAGTCGTCGACGCCGAGTTTGAAGAGGTGGATGACGACAAGAAATAGCCCGGTGCCCGCGCACCGCGACCTACGGCAACAGGAGTCGAGATCCCCTCGGCTCCTGTTGCGCTCTTGCCGCTTGCCGCATAAGGATGTTGAGTGAAAAAGCGCGACTACTACGAAATTCTGGAAATCAATCGCAACGCCAGTGAGACCGAGATGAAAAAGGCCTACCGGCGGCTGGCGATCAAGTATCATCCGGACAAGAACCCCGGAGACCAGGAGGCCGAGGAGAAGTTCAAGGAACTCTCCGAGGCTTACGCCGTCCTCTCCGATCCGCAGCAACGCGCAACCTACGATCAGTTCGGCCACGCCGGACTCGGAGGTGGCGGTGGCTTCTCATCGGGAGGCTTCAATTTCGGTGGCACGCCGTTTGAAGATATCTTCGGCGACATTTTCGGCGACATCTTCGGTGGCGGTGGTGGTGGCGGTCGCCGGGGTCGTGGTCACCGGGGCGACGATTTGCGCTTCAATCTGACCATCTCTTTTGAAGAGGCCGCCTTCGGCCTCGAAACCAAGGTACAGGTCCCCCGCCACCAGCCCTGCGAAGCGTGTGATGGCAGCGGTGCAGCATCCGGTACCAGCCCGCGCACCTGCAGTACCTGCCAGGGTCATGGCCAGGTCCGCTACCAGCAGGGGTTTTTCTCTCTGACCCGGCCCTGCCCGGATTGTAACGGCGCCGGCAAGGTCATCGATTCACCCTGCAAGCCCTGCCAGGGGAGCGGTCGGATTCGCAAGAAAAAATCGATCTCTCTTAAAATTCCGGCCGGCGTGGAAACCGGCACTCGCCTCAAACTCAGCGGCGAAGGTGAAGCTGGCAGCCAGGGAGGCCCACCGGGCGATCTCTACGTCGTTATATCAGTCAGCGAACATTCCATCTTTCAGCGCGAAGGTCGCGATGTCATTTGCGAACTGCCAATCAGCTTTACTCAGGCGGCTCTCGGCTGCGAATGTGATGTTCCAACCCTCGATGGCAAGATCAAAATGAAAATCCCGGCCGGTGTCCAATCGGGCAAGGTGTTGAAACTGGCCGGCAAAGGGATCCCGTCCCTGCAAGGCTACGGCCGGGGTGACGAGTTGGTCATTGTTCGCGTCGAGACCCCATCAAAGCTGACTCCGCGGCAAAAAGAGCTGCTGGAAGAGTTTGCACGCGAGGGGGGAGAGGATATTCACCCGATGGGGAACAGCTTTTTCAACAAGGTTAAGGATCTGTTCGGCTAACCTTGTCGTCCCCCGAATTTGCCAAAGGAGGCTGCATGCTGCGCACTGCCCCGCATCGCCTGATTCAGACCGTCCTTCTGCTCGTCATCCTGCTCACCGGCGTCAGTCTGGCGCTGGCCGCCGAAGACGAACAGCTCTCCGAGGGGATGCGTCTTTACCAGATCGGTGACGAGTCAGCCGCCTGGCCCCTTCTGAATGACGGAATCGCTGCCACCAACGATTCTAGCGCCTGGCCGGAGGCCCGTCTTGCGGCGGCCATAATTGCACTGCATCGTGGTGAGTACGCCGCCGCACTGTCCCGAATCTCCGGTATCGCCCCCGAGCTGCGCACGGACCAGATGCGCCTGGTTGAAGGTGAAGCCCTGCTCGCCCTCGCTATGCCCACTGACGCCGCTGCCACCCTGCGCCGCATCGATGAACAGAACCTGTCGGCAGCAGAACGCCTGCGCCGGCTCGATGCCCTGTTTGCCGTCGACACCCTGCGCGGCGAGCGCCTCAGCGCTCTCTGGTTTGCTCACCGCGCCCTGCAGTTAGCCAGTGACGATGCCGCCACCACCCGTCGACTCTACCAACGGATTGTCGACCTGCTCGCCGAACCGACCGCGACCGGACAACTGCCCGAGATCACCTTTATGTTCACCGGTACACCGATCAGCACCGCGGCCCGATTGCAGCAGGTGCGACATTTACTGGCTGCCGGAGAGGAAAACCGGGCGCGGACGCTTATGCTACAGGTCGATATCGGCCTGCTGCCAGCAGAGGCCCGGGGGCAGGCGAGTGAACTTTACAGTCAGCTCCTCGGCATCAGCTGGCTGCAGCGATCTGTCGGTGTGTTGTTGCCCCTGTCTGGCAAATTTGCCCCGTATGGCGAACTGGTCCGGCGCGGCATCGATCTCGCCCTTGAGAACCGCGCAGATCGTAACCCCAGAGTCCATGTGATTTATGCCGACAGCGCTGCCGATGCGGAGACCAGTCGTCAGGCCATGCGCAATCTGGCCCGAGGCGACAAGGTGATTGCCGTAACCGGTGCCATTACCGGATCAGCTGCAGAAGCCGCCGCCGTACAGGCTCAGGAGGAGTTGGTCCCCTTATTAACACTCTCGCAACGCGACGGCCTCCCGGCCATCGGTCCTTATGTTTTTCGTGACGCCTTGACCCCGCAGCTGCAAGGACGGGCCATCGCCTATCAGGCCGTGATGGAACTCGGTCTGGCCAAAATCGCTATTCTCTACCCGGAAAACCGGCTCGGCAACGCACTGGCCGACGCCTTCGCGGCTGAAGTCAACCGCCTCGGAGGTGAAATATCCGGCAGGCAGCCCTACGATCCGCAGGCCACCGACTTCGGCTTGCAGATCAAACGCCTCAAAGGAGAAAACCCCTATCACAATCTGGAGAACCTGAGTACAAAGGAGCAGCTGGCCGACCTTTTCGTCCCCGATGAACCGCTGCCGTTTGAGGCCCTGTTTCTC
Source organism: Desulfuromonadaceae bacterium UBA2294 (assembly GCA_002345625.1). Lineage (GTDB taxonomy): Bacteria > Desulfobacterota > Desulfuromonadia > Desulfuromonadales > UBA2294 > UBA2294. The sequence continues at coordinate 3,458 of DDWE01000120.1, forward strand.
CCCGACTTTGCCGATCGCGTCGGCTTGATCGCCCCACAACTCGCGTATTACGGCATCGAGCAGACCCAGCTGCTCGGTACCGGCGGTTGGCATTCGCCGGAACTTCTGCGTCTGGCCGGAGATTTTGTTGAGGGGGGCCTCTTTGTGGACGGATATTACGGTGCCAGCTCCGACCCGGCCGTACAGCAGTTTGTTAATCGCTACCGGGAGCGCTACAATGAAGACCCGACGATCCTTGAGGCCCAGGGCTACGATGCGGCAGGGCTGTTGCTGACCGTGCTCGAGAACCCGGCGATCCGCACTCGGGACGATATGCGCCAGGCTCTGCTGTCCTTGCCATCGTATACCGGCGTAACCGGGACCACGCGGTTTACCGAAGAGGGCGAGGCCGACCGGACCCTCTATTTGCTGCAGGTGCGCAAGGGGCAGTTCGTGCCCTTTGAGGTGGATCGCGCCGCTGATGACACCCCGCCAGAGCCGATTCAGTAGTCGATTGCTACCCATGCCAAGATATATCGTTTATGGATTGTTATTGCTTGTCTGTCTCGCCTGCCAGCCACTGCAACCACAGCCGGTGCTGCGATCTGGGCCTCCCGGCGTTTCAGGCCAAGTGACGGCGACCGGTGGCGCCCCGGCGGCCGGCGCCTACGTTTATGCCTACCTGAGCAATCGCAACGGCCTGCGTGGACCAGCCGATTTCGCCGTTCGCGTCGAAGCCGACGGCAGCTACCTGCTCGAGCTGCCGCCCGACAGCTACCATCTGGTCGCCCGCTGGCGCGCCATGGGGGCAGACACCGGCCCCCCGCGCAGTGGTGACGCCTGGGCTCTGTTTTCCGGCAACCCGCTGACAATCGGCACCGAAGGCACCCGCCACGCAGACTTTATCCTGCAACCCCTGACCAATCAGCGCTCAATGCGCCAGGGGAGCCTGACCTCTGGTAACACCGGCATTCGCGGCCAGCTGATCAATTCTGCCGGCGCACCGGTTGGCGGTGCCTTCGTCCTCGCCTATCCGGGCCCCGACTATCAGCACAGCCCTGACTGGACGTCGCTACCGGCCGACAGCAATGGCCACTTTATCCTTTACCTCCCTGGCGCCGGACGCTACTGCCTTGCCGCTCGGACCGGCACCCGCAGTCAACCCCGGGAGAATGAACCTTACGGCCGTCTTGGAGATGGCGCTGCCGGCTGCCGAACCCTGGGCAGTGGCGAAATCCTCGATATCGGCACCATAACCCTGCAGCCGTATCGACGCTGATTTTAGCTTTCTATAGCGTCAAACCAAGAGGGGCTTGCCTTACGGCAAGCCCCTCTTGGTTGAAAAAAAACGGTTCTGTCTGTCAAATAGGAACATCATCCACCACATCAGCCGCGCCATCGATCGTATCGTGAACGGAATTTCCGGCAACGGGAACAATCGAAATCACTGCGCCGACGACACGCATCGGAACCGTGACCAGCTTGGTCAGAACACAACCGCTCAGCAGACTTCCAACGATCAGCAATAAAGCCAATTTCATCAATTTCATCGTATCCTCCGTTGTTAAGGGTCTTTTGCACATCGCACTGTTGCAATGCGCCAGCTCAAAACTTTTTATCGATCCACCACACCTAGATTGTTCTGCAATAAACTGGCCAGACTGCATATATCTCAACAAGGCGCGCAAAAACAGATGCGTGTCGTAAACCTTCGGATCTCGCGCCGAAGTTTGTCACTGCGGAAAGCGTCATTTGACGATCAGGTCTCTAGTTTTTTTCACCCAGATTCAGCAAGGCGTGCAGCATGGCCGTACGGGGCATTGCAACCCCCCGCTGCGCGGCGTAATGCAGTGGCAGAGAATAGATCGCTTCCAACTCCAGAGGGTGCCCGGCAAGGCGATCGATCATCATGCTCGGCCGGTAATGATCCATCTTTTCTGTCATCCCGATCAACCGGGGAATAAACCCGTCCGCATCGATTGGATGCGAAAACCCTTGAGCATTACCAGCGGCAACAACTTCGGACATCAGAGCATGAATTTCGCTACGGATCAATCCTTGGGCAAGCAGTTCAGTGACATCCTGGCCGGTCAGTGCACAAAGACCATTGAAGGGGATGTTCCAGACCAGCTTTTCCCAGCGAGCCCGGGCCAGGTCTGCAACCGCTTCGCAGGGGATCCCGGCGGTCGAAAACAGGTCAGCGATGCGCTCGGCCCGGGGAGTCAGGCCTCCGGTGTATTCTCCGAGCCGAATCCGCCCTTCGCCGAGGTGACGCACGGTTCCCGGTGCTCCACGGTTGGCACAAAGGAACGCGATCCCTCCCATGATCTGCGCAGAGGGGAAGACCTCGGCGAGACAGGCCTCGTTGCCGAGCCCATTTTGCAGGGTCAGCAATGCCGTCTGCGGTCCGACCAGAGGACGCACCAGGTCAGCCATATGGACATTGGCAAAAGCTTTCAACCCAATCAGAACCAGGTCGACGACCCCGATCTCCTCGGTCTGCAGATAACCGGCGACGTTCGGCAAATGAAAATCGCCATTCACCGATTCCACCTTCAATCCGCCTGCGCGGATTGCCGCGTAATCGCGCCGCAGCAGAAAACAGACCTCCGCGCCACTGCGTTGCAACAGTGCTCCGTAATATAACCCGAGGGCGCCGGCCCCGACGACAGCTATCCGCATCAGTACCTCCTGATATTGACCTGCTTTCCCCCTTATACCACCGCTCGGGCGGCAGGACAATCCTGCATAGTGGGGAGAAACCTTGACTTAAGCGGCAAGTCTGCTATTATAGCCCTCTTGCAGAAGGAGTTATAAGATGTTCAAAATCGGAGATTGTGCCGTCTATCCCACCCAAGGGATCGGGGTGATAGAAGCCATCGAGTCCAAGGATTTTGGGGGCATCAAGGCCGAGTTTTACATCCTGCGCATTATCGACAACGACATGACCATCATGGTGCCGATCTCGAACGCCTCCCACATCGGCATGCGCTGTCCGATCGACAAGAAACGGGTTTCGTCGATCTTCGATGTTCTCGGTCAACGGCCGAAAACCGTCGGGGCGATTGCCTCCTGGAGCCGGCGCCAGCGCGAGTATAACGATAAGCTCAAAACCGGTGACCTGTTTGAGGTCGCGGAAGTCCTGCGGGAGTTGTACTGTATCCGCGACGGCAAAGAGCTCTCCTACGGTGAAAAAAAGGTCCTGGAACTGGCGCGACGGCTGGTGGTGAAAGAAGTCGCCCTGGCCGAAGGTGCCGACGAAACAGCGGTCACCGAACGGATTGAGAACCTTTTCGTCCATTGAAAAGTTTTGCATTGTGCAACAGCAGCGGGCCGGGTGGTTACATCCGGTCCGCTTTTTAACTTGCCAACCGGGATGAAACCATGACGATCACGGCTCTGATCCCGGCTGCCGGGACCGGTCGCCGCATGGAGGCGACGATCAACAAGCAGTACCTCGAACTGGCCGGCCGGCCGGTTCTTGCCCGGACGCTCGCCATCTTCGAGCAACATCCCGCCATCGATCACATCCTGATTGTCGCTCCCGCTGATGAGGTGGCCTATTGTCAGCGTGAAATTGTCGAACGCTACGGCCTGAGCAAAGTGACCGCTATTATCGCCGGCGGCGACGAACGTCAGGACTCGGTGCGCAACGGCCTGCGCGCCTGCACCACTGCGGCGGCAGACGATTTGATCCTGATCCACGACGGCGCACGTCCCTTGTTGTCGGCTTCACTGATCGATGCGATCATCGCCGCCGCTCGCGTAAACGGCGCCTGTCTGGCGGCAGTCCCGGTCAAGGATACGATCAAACGGGTCGAAAACGGCCAGGCCTTAGACACCCCCGACCGCAGCCAACTCTGGCTGGCACAGACACCGCAAGCGTTTCACTATGCGCTGATTGCCTCCGCGCACGAACGAGCGGTAAACGATCGGTTTCGCGCCACCGACGACGCCCAGCTGGCGGAGCGCGACGGACACCCGGTCGCCGTCGTCATGGGGAGTTATCGCAACATCAAGATTACGACACCGGACGATTTGCCGGTAGCCGCAGCACTGCTGAGTGCAGAAGGGACAAACTTGCCATGATCCGTATCGGCCACGGCTACGACGTCCATCGGCTGGTCCCGGAACGGGAACTCTGGCTCGGCGGCGTCCTGATCCCCTTTGAGCGCGGCCTGCTCGGCCACTCAGACGCCGACGTGCTGCTGCATGCCGTTTGTGACGCTATCCTCGGCGCCATCGGCGCCGGCGATATCGGCCGCCACTTTCCGGACAACGATCCAACCTACAAGGGGATCGACAGCCGCAAACTCTTACGGCATGTCATTGCCCTGGCCAGCCAAGACGGCTATGGTATCGGCAACATCGACGCAACCGTCATTGCCCAGCGGCCAAAACTGGCACCCTATATTGACGCCATGGTCGAGACCCTTGCGACGGATTGCAACTGCACTGTAACCCGCATCAACATCAAGGCAACAACCAGCGAGGAACTCGGTTTCACCGGTCGCGGCGAAGGGATCGCCGCCCATGCTGTCGTCCTTTTACAGCGTAACATCTAGAGTCGACCCGGCCTTTGCACCAAACGAAAGAGAGTGGACAGATATGAACCCGTCGGAGACCCCTGCCAGCGCCAATTTTATCCGCACCCTGATTGCCGAGGACCTTGCCAACGGGCGCCGGCAAAACGTTGTCACCCGCTTTCCGCCGGAACCGAATGGCTACCTGCACATCGGTCACGCTAAATCGATCTGTCTCAACTTCGGCCTCGCGGCCGAATTCGGAGGCCGCTGCCATCTGCGCTTCGATGACACCAATCCGACCAAGGAGGAGCAGGAGTACGTCGACGCGATCAAAACCGATGTCAACTGGCTCGGCTTCGACTGGGGAGAGCACCTCTATTTTGCTTCGGACTACTTCGAAACCCTTTACCAGTACGCTCTGCAACTGATCAGGGCCAACAAGGCCTATGTCGACAGCCAGAGTGCGGACGAGATGCGCAAAAACCGCGGCACCCTGACCGAACCGGGGACCGCAAGCCCTTTCCGCAACCGCAGCGTCGAAGAGAACCTGACGCTGTTCGAGCAGATGAAAAATGGTGACTTTCCCGACGGCAGCCATGTGCTGCGCGCCAAGATCGACATGGCGGCGCCGAACATCACCCTGCGCGACCCGGCCATGTACCGCATCCTCCACGCCAAGCATCACCGTACCGGCGACAGCTGGTGCATTTACCCGATGTACGACTTTGCTCACGGTCAGGAAGACTCCATCGAGACCGTCACCCACTCGATCTGTACCCTCGAGTTCGAGGATCATCGCCCGTTGTACGACTGGTTCATCCGCGAACTCGGCATCTTCGCCCCGCAGCAGATCGAGTTTGCCCGGCTCAACCTCTCCTACACGGTGATGAGCAAGCGCAAACTACTGCAGCTGGTCACCGAACAGCATGTTACCGGCTGGGATGATCCGCGCATGCCAACGCTCTCCGGGATGCGCCGCCGCGGTTATCCGGCGGCAGCCATTCGCCGTTTTTGTGATCGCATCGGCGTCGGCCGCAGCGCCAGTTGGATCGAACTGTCGGTCCTGGAAGATTGTGTTCGCGAGGAACTCAATGACAGCGCGCCGCGGGCACTGGCGGTTCTGCAGCCGCTCAAAGTCGTGATCGATAACTATCCGGCCGATCGCATCGAGTGGATCGAGGCGCCAATCCATCCACAAAAACCCGAAATGGGCACCCGCAAGCTGCCATTTGCCCGTGAACTCTACATCGAAGCCGACGACTACATGGACGAGCCGCCGAAAAAGTTCTTCCGTCTCGGACCGGGGCGTGAGGTGCGCCTGCGCAATGCCTACATCATCCGCTGCGATAACGTCGAACGCGACGCTGCCGGCAACGCGACCGTGCTGCACTGCAGCTGCGACTTCGACACTCTCGGCGCCAATCCGGCCGATGGGCGCAAGGTGAAAGGGACGATCCATTGGGTCAGCGCCGCCCATGCTCTTCCGGCCGATGTGCGCCTTTACGACCGCCTCTTCTCTCTGGAGAATCCCGACAGCGCCGACGATTATCGGCAGGCTCTCAACCCCGACTCGCTTCAAACCATCACGACGGCCCGGGTTGAAGCCTCTCTTGCTGACGCCACTCCAGGTGCAACCTACCAGTTCGAACGACTCGGCTACTTCTCCGCCGACCGTGATGCCACCAGCGAAAATCGCCTGATTTTCAACCGCACGGTAACGCTGCGCGATTCCTGGGCCAAGGAGCAGGGCTAACCCGGGACATGAACCGAGGTCAGGCCACTAATCAGTTGCGAATTCTTCTCGTCAGCAGCGGCGCGCCGTGGGTGGACACTCTGTCCAACTGGCTGCGGGTCCATGGCTATACGGTCGACCGTCTGACCACCCGGGCCGCAGACCCTTATGCCCTGCAGGCCACCCAGCCCGACCTAATCCTGCTCGACCTTGAGGCTCTCAGTGGCAGCAGCCTGCTTGAGCGTCTGCGCGTTCTGGAGCGGCTGACCAGTTTCGCCCAGCTGCCGGTCATTGCCATTGCTCCCGATGTCACCCTGGAGTTTGAGCTTCTCGACGTCTACGATTTTCTGTCACAACCACTAAACTATGACCGGCTGCTCGCCAACATCCGGCGTCTGGAACAGACCCCTCCGGTGCGTCCTGAGACCTCGGAGTTGACCGATGCCCAGTGGGAGCGCTATCACCACCACCTTTCACTGCATACCGGCCTCCAGTTTACCCGTCGCAACAGTGTCCTGCTCGAGCGCGGCCTGCATCGGCGCATGTGCGCCGTCGGCGCGGCTGACTATGACATTTATTACCGTTATCTGACCCGCTTTGCCGATTCCCGTAATGAGCTGAAAAAACTACTCAGTCTGCTGACCGTGGGCGAGACAACTTTTTTTCGCTATAAAAACCACCGGGAAGCATTTGTCCGCTATATGCTCCCCGACCTGATTGCCCAGCGCCGCCGCAGCCGTAATCTGCGGATCTGGTCAGCCGGCTGTTCCACCGGTGAGGAGCCCTACGGGATTGCCATGCTGCTGCAGGAACATTTTCCCGAGCTGGCCGGATGGGACGTACAAATCGTCGCAACCGATATCAACAAGCGCGCTCTGCGCGCCGCCCGCGAAGGTATTTATGGTCGTCGGGCCCTGCGCATGGTCGAGGAGCCGTACCTGTCGCGTTATTTTGCCCGCCTTGGTGAACTCCACGTCGTCGACCCACAACTGCGGCAACGGATCAGTTTCAACTACCTCAACCTCAAGGAGAGCGATTGGCCGGAAATTCCTTCGGAACACTTCGACCTGATCTTCTGCCGTAATGTCATGATCTATTTCGATCTTGCAACGACGCGGCAGATTGTCGACCGCTTTGCCAACGCTCTGCGTCCAGGAGGTTTTCTATTGCTCGGGCACGCCGAGACGCTACAGAATGTTTCTGACCGGTTCCAACGCCTGCACCGTGAACGGGCCTTCCTTTATCAATTACAGGAGTCGCCCCCCCGGCCTGTGGCACCAAAACTCCCCTCCGAACCGGCAGCGCCGGCACCGGTAGCAACAACTGTTGTCCCCGGCAACCAGGCCGTCGGTGCATCACCGGCAACGATGGGAACCGGCGCCCGGAATCTTCGCGCGGAACAACTGTTTCAACGCGCACAGACCGACTTTACGTATGAACGCTTTGCCGAAGCACAGGAAAAGTACACAGAGACCCTTGCATTGCAGCCCGACCATCAGGGTGCACTCATCGGCATGGGGCTGCTCAATGCCAATAACGGTGATGCAGCAGGTGCGCGCCTGTTCTGCGAGCAGGCGATTACCGTCAACGATCTGTTCCCCGACAGCTATTTTCTGCTCGGACTGATCCTCGAACTGGAGGGTGACGCGATTCAGGCGGTCAAGGAGATGGAAAAAGCCCTTTGGCTCTCCCCCTGCTTTATCGTCCCGCGTCATGCGCTGTTTCGCCATCACCGCCGCGTCGGCGATTTGCGTGCGGCACGCCGCGAGCTGGTCAATGTGATCCGTTGTCTGGAAAAAGAACGTCCTGCAACAATCATCCCTTACTCCGGCGGTCTCAGCCGCGAGGTCTTTCTCGAAAACTGCCGGGCCGACCTTTCACGGTTATCAGAAATTCCCTGACTGTTCTTGTTTCAATGTCCCCGTCGACGCCCAGCCCTGTTGCATTCAAAGTCAGGATTAAATTCCTTGAACAATCTAAGCAATTGTCATCACACCATTTTTTGTTTGACTAATTTTAGAACGGCGTTTAAATTTTGGCGTGTCGAGTTCATTTTTCAAAAAAATCTTACCTGTGTGCAATCGCATTGCGGAGGGGAAACATGCCAAAAAGGAGTAGTTTAAATGACCGCGAAGCGATGTTTGATAATCGATGATAGTCCTCTCGTTCTGGCGATGGCCGGAGATGCCCTGACGGCAGCTGGCTTTGAAGTCCTGACCGCCGATTTCGGGATGGACGCCAACAAGTATATTTACAGCGATCCCCCCCCCGACATCATCCTCATCGACGTTATGATGCCGATGCTCAGCGGCGACCAGAAAGTCAAGCTGCTCAAGCAACGGGAAAGCAGTCGCAACATTCCGATTTTACTCATCTCTTCCAAGTCAGACAGCGAACTGGCCGAGCTGGTCAAAACGTCGGGCGCTGACGGCTATCTGCGCAAACCGTTCGACGCGGTGACCCTGGTCCGCGAAGTGCGTCGCGCCCTACCCGGTTAAGGAGTCGCCATGGACCCCGCCGGCACCGACTACGATTTCAAAAAAATCCTGCAGGAGATGCGTGACGATTACTGGCGCAGCCTGGAGTTGTCCGACGACGATGCGGGGGCCGTGCTGCGTGAATTTGTCGTCGTGCAGCTCGGCAATACGCGTTTCGCCCTGCCGGCCGCCGATTGCCGCGAAGTGCTGAGACCGCCGCGCATCGTCAAAGTCCCGGGTGCCGGAGAGCATATTCGCGGCATCATCAACCTGCGCGGCGAAATTGTTGCCGTGACCGACCTGACTCCGCTGCTCGGGCTGGAGCGGTCTGAATTGCCGCCACAGCCGCAACTGGTGGTTGTTGCGGCAAACGGCCTGACCACGGCGCTACTGGTCGCGCGGGTCGAGGGTTTGATCCACGTTGCGATCGACACCATTGAGCCGGTCGCGGCCGGTTTGTCGGGTCTGCAGCACGACATTGTCAGCGGCCAGCTTCAGCAGACCGGGGGAACCTTGATCTTTCTCGATCTGCATCGCACGCTGGAACGCCCCGAACTGATTATCGACCAAAAGGCGAGTGAGCGCCTGTAGCCTCCCGCTTTTGCTGTCATCTGAACACACACCATAAAAGGGGTCCTGAAGATGAATTGGATCAAGCAGCGGATTTCGGCCAAAATCATCGCCTCTCTGGTACTGATCATGGTCTGCATCATGGCCATTTCGGTCTCCATCCTTGTGCAGCGCCGCGCATCGATACTGCGCGAGGAACTGCTGGTCAAAGCCCGCACCTTCGCCTTAACCGGGGCGCAGACTATGCAGATCGCCCTGCAGAACGCCCTCGATTCAGGCCTGCTGACCAAAGAGCAGCTGTTCGATACAAATTATCAGGAGATCACCAGCGGACCATTATCCGGCGCAGCGATCCCCAAATACCACACCGCTTACGATGCCTATCTCGATAAGACCATTCTCGGTTTCGAAGATACTCTGGTACGGGAAGACGCCATGGTCGTGTTTGCAGTCCTGGTTGATCGCAATGGCTACCTGCCGACCCACAACAGCAAATACAGCAAACCGCTGACGGGTGATGCCGACAAGGATAAGGTCGGTAATCGCACCAAGCGTATTTTCAACGACCCGACCGGTCTCGCTGCCGCCCAGTATAACGGCAAGGACGGCAACACCTTCCTGCGTCAGGTTTACCAGCGCGATACCGGTGAGACCATGTGGGATGTCTCCGCCCCGGTCTATGTGGACGGTGAACATTGGGGCGGCTTTCGCATCGGCTTCTCGATGCAGAAAACTGACGAGGCCATCGCCCAGGTCCGTAACGACAATATCTGGATGATGACCTTGGTACTGGTCGTCGCGGCCGGAACCATCGCCATGTTCGTCAGCTATCTGTTGCGTCCGCTGCGCCTGATTACGGCAGCCGCCAATCGCATGGCCGAGGGGAGCCTCGACGAAACCATCAACCACTCCGGCAGTGACGAGGTTGGCCAATTAGCCGCAGCTTTCAACCGCATGTCCCAGGTGGTCTTCGCCAACCTGCGTGAACAGATTGCCAAGAGTGATCTGATGGTCACCAGTATTCGTGAAGCGATTCAGCAACTTTCCACCAGCGCCAACAGTATGATGGCGATTGCCGCCCAGCAGGCCTCCGGCTCGACCGAGCAGGCATCTGCGGTCCAGCAGGCGACGACGACCTCCGAGGAGATTGCGGTCACCGCCCGTCAGGTGGCAGAAAATTCCCAACGGGTCGAAGCCATGGCCTTGCGCGCCGGAGCCGCGAGCAGTAACGGCAAGGAGGCGGTGGAAGATGCCCTCTCCGGGATGAGCGCCCTGCGCGATCAGGTGGTCTCCATTGCCGAAGCGATGCTGCAGCTGGGTGAAAATTCTCAGAAGATCGGCGGCATCGTCGATTTGATCGATGAAATCTCCGACCAGACCAACCTTCTGTCCTTGAACGCGGCTATTGAAGCCGCCGGCGCCGGCGAAGCGGGCAAACGGTTCTCCATCGTGGCCAATGAAGTCAAACGACTGGCCGAACGGACCGTCGATGCCACGACCCAGATCAAGAACCTGATCGGCCAGATCCAGAAGGCGACCAATTCGACCATTATGCTGACCGAAGAAGGGACCAAAGGGGTCGACGCCGCCAACGATCTCGTCGCCCGGGTCTCAACGGAACTCGACCACATCTCTGCCGGTGTCTCCGAAACCCAGTCGGCGGCCAGTGAGATCAAACTCAGCACCCAGCAACAGACCACCGCCAGCGAGCAGATGGCTGAAACCATCGCCGAAGTGCGTGATGTCGCTGTGCAGGTTGCACAAAGCGCCCAGGAGACCACCCGTTCCATCGGCGAACTGACCTCCCTTGCTGAACGCCTCAAGGGAATGGTCGAGAGCGACTTTCAGGCCAAGGGCAAAGCCGAGGCTCTGGCCGGAGGCCGGATGCTCGAAACGGCACTGAATGAGTTGGTCGATAGCGGCAAACTGAATCTTGCCGATTTGTTTGATGAAAATTACCAGCCGATTCCCGGCACGGATCCACCCAAGTTTCACACCCGTTTCGACCGGCTGTTCGACGAGCGCTTCCCGACCCTGCTCGACGGGTTCCTTAAGGACGAACGCGTTGTCTTCGCGGTGTTGACCGATCGCAACGGTTATATCCCGACCCACAACAGCCGCTACAACCAGCCGCTGACCGGAGATCGCGACCACGACAAGATGTGGAATCGCAGCAAACGGAAATTCAATGATCCGGTCGGTCTGGCGGCAGCACGTAACAACCGCGAAGTTTTGGTTCAGGTCTATGAGCGTGACACCGGTGAGAAGATGTGGGACATCTCGGTCCCGGTCCATGTGCAGGGCAAGCACTGGGGTGCCTTCCGCGTCGGCTACTGCATTGACCAGCCAGGCGGTAACAACTAACGGCAACAAAGGGGGGGGTGGGCGCGCCTGATGGACAGAAAGTACATCGACATTTTCGTGCGCGAGGCCGAGGAACATATCCTCGCCCTGCAGCAAGGACTGATCACCCTCGAAAAGGAGGGTTTTTCAGCTGAGCGCGTGCATGAACTGCTGCGCAGTGCCCACACCATCAAGGGCTCGGCGATGCTGGTTAACCTCGGCGAAATTGGCGAGGTCGCCCACCAGATGGAAGAACTGTTCAAGGGGGTCGAAGAAGGGAACCGGCCCTTAACACCGTCGTTGATCGACCTGCTGCTGGTGGCCACCGATGCCGTCGAAGCGCTGGTCGCACGGGCGCATTCCGGCCTCGACCTGAAGATCGACACGGCGTCGATATTGACCAGTCTGGCAGCCGGCGAGCTGGTCACGCCTGAGCAATCCACGACAGCTGAACCAAAACCGCAAAAAAGTTATGAGGGGACCGAGCGCCGCCAGACCGTGCGCGCCAGCGTCGAAAAACTCGATGTTCTCGGCAACCAGATCGGCGAGCTGCTGATCACTCGACAGAACTTCGAGGACAAGGTGCGCCGTTTCACAGCGCTCAACCGCCGTCTCGAAGAGTTCATGAGCGGCCTGCGCAAGGCAGAGAACTACCGACTGGTCAAACAGTTGCTCGACGATTACGGCCGCCTGACCACCGAGATCGAGCGCGGTACCTTCAGCCTCGGCTATCAGTCCGAGTCGTTGCATGACGCTGCCATGCAACTGCGTATGCTCCCCTTCGCCACAATCACTGATGACCTCAACCGCCTCACACGCGATCTTGCCCGCGAGCAGGGGAAAGAGGTCGAGCTGCTGCTGAGCGGCGAATCGGTCGAACTTGACCGGATGATGCTCGACGCCATCCGGCCGATGCTGTTGCATATGCTGCGCAACTCGGTCGACCACGGGATCGAAACCCCGGCTGAGCGCGTCGCTGCCGGCAAGCTTCCGGGGGGCCGGATCAGTCTGTCGGCGCGCTACGAGGGGCGCAATGTCGAGCTGCTGCTCATCGATGATGGCGGCGGCATCGATCCGCAGGTCGTGCGCCGGGTTGCCGTCGAACGCGGTATCCTCACCGAAGCGGAAGCCGCGGCCCTTTCCGACGAAGATGCCGTCTATCTCATCCTGCGGCCTGGCTTCTCCACCCGCAGCTTCATCACCGATGTCTCCGGACGCGGGGTCGGCATGGATGTGGTCAAAACCAACATCGACCAGGTCAAGGGGAACCTGATCATCCGCTCCACACCTGGCCGCGGCACCGAGATGCTGATGCAATTCCCGTTGACCATGGCGATCATCGACGGGCTTCTGGTCGATTGCGGCAACGAAAGTTACGCGATTCCATTACACTATGTATCGGAAGTGCTCCGCCTGCAGGTCAGCGATATCCAGCACGATTTCGGACGGGAGTCGATTCGCCTGCACGGTGAAGCGATTCCCTTGGTCTCCCTCGCCCGGACCCTCGATCCGAGCGCGCCCGATACAACCGATCGGGGACGGGCGACCGCCGTGCTGCTTAGCTTCCGCAATCGCAAACTGGCGTTTCTCGTCACCCGCACCATTGGCGAACAGGATCTGGTGGTCAAAGGGACCGGTAGCCAGTTACGCAGTGTCGAATTTTTCTCCGGAGCGACCATTCTCGGCGACGGCACCCCCCTGTTGATCCTATCGGTCCCCGATCTGTTTAATGAGAGCCTGGTCGGCAAAACCGGCTTGCGTGACGCCTATGCCCGTGAGCAGGCGGCGTCGCGACGCGGACGTATCCTGGTGGTCGATGATTCAATCACCACCCGGACCATGGAGAAGAACATCCTGGAGGCACACGGCTATGACGTCACCATCGCGGTCTCAGGGTTTGACGCTCTGGCCAAACTTGCCGAGGCCACGTTCGATTTGATGATCAGTGACGTCGAGATGCCGGGGATGACCGGTTTCGAGCTCACCCGCGAGGTCCGCCAGCAGGAGGAGACGCGCACCATGCCGGTGATCATCTGCACCTCTTTGGCTACCGATGCCCACAAACGCCTCGGGATGGAAGTCGGGGCCCAGGCCTACATTGTCAAGGGGACCTTCGATCAGGGGACTCTGCTCGATACCGTCGAATCCCTGGTCGGGTAAACGCTATGATACGCATCCTTATCGCTGACGATTCTCTGCTCACCCGCACCGTGATCCGCGATATCCTCGACCGCGATCCGGAACTGGAGATTGTCGGCGAAGTCACCGATGGGCGCCAGGCCGTCGATGCGGCGCGTTCTTTGCGCCCCGATCTGATTATCATGGATGTGATGATGCCGGTTCTCGACGGCCTTGATGCAACCACCGAAATCATGTCGGAAACGCCGACGCCCATTTTGATCCTTTCGGCCAATGTCGACCCGCAAAGCAGCCGCAATGCTTTTCAGGCGATTCGGCTCGGGGCTCTTGATGTTCTGGAAAAGCCGAAGGGGCTGGGGACCGAAGCGTTCGAACCCCTCGCCCGAACACTGCTCAGCCGCATCCACATGCTGTCGCGCATCCGCGTGATGACCCATCACCGGCGCGCCACCCGGCCGGCGGCACGCCAGAGCACCACCTGCCTACCAGCCAAGGCCACAGCCCGGACCCTGCTGGCCATCGGTGCCTCCACCGGCGGACCGAAGGCGGTCATGCATCTTCTCAACCAGTTACCACAACGGGGCGCGTCGATTCTCATCGTCCAGCACATCGCCGCCGGCTTTGCCGAAGGGTTCGCGGCCTGGCTCGATAACGATTCACCCTGGAAGGTGCGCATCGCCTGTGACGGCGACCGCCTTGAACCCGGCGTCGCTTTGGTTGCCCCCTGTCGGCAGCACCTGATAATCGCGCAGGGACGGGTCTGCCTGACCGACTCACCTCCGGTCAACAGTTGCCGCCCATCCGTCGATGAGCTTTTTCACTCCATTGTCCGCGATGGACGTGGAACACAAACGACTGCAGTAATCCTGACCGGCATGGGGAATGATGGCGCAAACGGGCTTGCCGCCCTGAAAGCCGCCGGTGCCTGCTGCCTGGCGCAGGATGAAGAGAGTTGCGCCGTCTTTGGGATGCCCCGCGTCGCCATCGAACGTGACGCGGTCGATATGGTCCTGCCCCTGACCGATATGCCGCACCTCATCGCCGAGATTCTCGCCCCCAAGGGTTGATACCCCCTTCAAATCGCCGCGCATCTGTGCTATTCAATTGAGGCCGCGCTGACCCGATCATTTACTGCGGACTTTTTTGTCAGGAGTTTTACATGGCACTGCGTGTTTACAATACCCTCACCGGCGGCAAAGAGCCGTTTCAGCCACGAATTCCGGGTGAGGTCGGTATGTATGTCTGTGGCGTCACCGTCTATGATCACTGTCATATCGGTCATGCCCGGGCCAACATTGTGTTCGATATTGTCTTTCGTTACCTGCAATACGCCGGCTACAACGTCAACTACGTCCGCAACTATACTGACATCGACGACAAGATCATCAACCGCGCCAACGAACGGGGCATCAGCTGCCAGCAGCTGACTGAGCAGTACATTCAAGCCTTCGACGAGGATATGGCGGCGTTGGGGCTGGCACAGCCCACCCACCAGCCGAAGGCAACGCAGTACATCCCCAAGATCATCGCCCTGGTCGAACGCCTGATTGAGCGTGGCCTGGCCTACGCCTCGGCCGGCGACGTCTATTTCGCAGTCGAAAGCTTCCCCGGTTATCTCAAGCTGTCCAAACGTAATATCGAGGAGATGCAGGCCGGCGCCCGTATCACTCCGGGTGAGCAGAAGCGCAACCCGATGGACTTCGCCTTGTGGAAAGCGGCGAAACCGGGGGAACCGTCGTGGGACTCCCCCTGGGGCCCGGGTCGTCCAGGGTGGCATATCGAATGTTCCGCCATGA
>DDWE01000017.1 GCA_002345625.1 Desulfuromonadaceae bacterium UBA2294
CCAACTCGTCCATTTTGGCAACCATAGCCTTTACCCTGCGGGCTGCTTCAATCTTACCTTGTGGCAACAAAGCCAGGGAACTCACCCTTGCCGACACAAACAACATAGCCGATCCGTTCTTGCAGGTTGCAATACAGGCACCGCAACCAACACATGCAGCAGCATCCATGCTCTCCTCGGCATCTTCCCGTGGCACAGGGATGGCATTGGCATCGGGTACTCCGCCGGTATTTACCGAAACATACCCACCCGCTTGCAGTATTTTATCCAAAGCGTTCCTGTCCACAACCAGGTCTTTTATTACCGGCATACCCGCCGAACGCCATGGCTCTATGGTGATTGTCTCACCATCTTTGAACTTGCGCATATGGAGCTGGCAAGTTGTAATATCATCATCCGGTCCGTGTGCCCTCCCGTTTATATAGAGGGAACACATACCGCATATACCTTCACGGCAGTCGTGGTCGAATGCTACAGGTCCGTCGCTTTTACATCCTTTGTTAACAGCAACAGGATCAATATTTTCGCGCACCAGCTGGTCGTTTAGAATATCCATCATCTCCAGGAACGAGGTATCAGGAGAGATTCCCTTAACCTGGTATGTCCCGAAATATCCTTTATCCTTTGCGCTTTTCTGACGCCAAACTTTTAGTGTAAAGTCCATATCTGTAAAATACTTAGTCTTTGTAATTTCTGGTAGCAATTTTCACAAACTCGTATTTGAGCGGCTCCTTGTGCATAACGTGACCTTTGTTTTCGCCGGCATACTCCCAGCAGCTCACATACATGTAGTTTTCATCGTCGCGTTTGGTCTCACCCTCTTCGGTTTGCATCTCTTCACGGAAGTGACCTCCGCACGACTCACGACGCAACAGGGCATCCTTGGCCATCAGCTCGCCCAGTTCCAGGTTGTCTGCCGTACGCAAAGCCTTCTCCAGCTCCTGGTTGAACTCGTTGTTTTCGCCGGGGACATAGACGTTACTCCAAAACTCTTCCCTTAGCCTTTTGATCTCCACGATGGCTTTTTCCAGCCCCTTCTCGTTACGGGCCATACCAACATAATCCCACATGATGTGGCCAAGCTTTTTCTGGAAATGGTCCACAGGCTCTTTACCCTTGATGGCAAACAGCTTTGCTATCTTATCTTTGACCGCCTTTTCGGCCTCCTCGAAGGCAGGGTGGGAGGTATCGGTCATCTTAACCTGGATTTTTCCGGCAAGGAAATCCCCTATGGTATAGGGCAGGATAAAATAGCCGTCGGCAAGACCCTGCATCAATGCAGAGGCTCCCAGGCGGTTACCGCCGTGGTCGCTGAAGTTTGCCTCTCCAATGGCATAAAGCCCGGGAACTGTGGTCTGCAGGTTGTAATCTACCCAAATACCACCCATTGTGTAGTGGATAGCAGGGTAAATCATCATCGGCTCCTGGTAAGGATCTACGTCGGTAATCTTTTCGTACATCTGGAAAAGGTTTCCGTATCTCTCTTCAATAACCTTGCGGCCCAGTCTTTCAATTGATGTTTTGAAATCGAGGAAAACCGCAAGACCGGTCTCGTTCACACCAAAACCGGCATCGCATCTCTCTTTGGCTGCACGAGAAGCCACGTCGCGGGGAACCAGGTTACCAAAGGCAGGATAACGTCTTTCGAGGTAATAATCCCTGTCCTCTTCGGGTATCTGGGATGCTTTTATCTTTTTGCTCCTCAGTTTTTCTACATCTTCTTTCTTTTTTGGAACCCAGATCCGTCCGTCATTACGGAGCGACTCACTCATCAACGTGAGCTTGGACTGCTGGTCGCCGTGAACGGGGATACATGTGGGATGGATCTGCGCAAAAGAGGGGTTGCCGAAATAGGCTCCTTTTTTGTAACATTGCCATGCCGCCGATCCGTTGCTGTTCATTGCGTTGGTGGAGAGGAAAAAGACGTTTCCGTAACCTCCCGATGCAATAACGACTGCATGTGCACCATATCTCTCGATTTCTCCTGTTACGAGGTTCCTTACAATGACTCCTTTTGCCTCTCCGTCAATCAGTACCAGGTCCATCATTTCCCTACGGTTGTAGGACTTGACATTTCCCAGATGGATTTGGCGGTTAAGGGCGGCATAAGCTCCCAAAAGAAGCTGCTGCCCTGTTTGTCCCCGTGCATAAAAGGTCCTGCTAACCTGTGACCCCCCGAACGAGCGGTTGTCGAGCAATCCGCCGTACTCCCTGGCAAAAGGGACACCCTGGGCAACACACTGGTCAATAATGTTGTTCGATACCTGAGCCAGACGCCAGACATCGGCCTCACGAGCACGGAAGTCACCGCCCTTGATGGTATCGTAGAACAGGCGATAGATGGAGTCACCGTCGTTCGGATAGTTTTTGGCGGCGTTGATCCCGCCCTGTGCAGCGATGGAGTGAGCGCGGCGGGCGCTGTCCTGGTAGCAGAAGGCTTCGACATTGTAGCCAAGCTCGCCCAAAGAAGCTGCGGCAGCGCCACCGGCCAGACCGGTGCCGACGACCAGAACTTTGTACTTCCGCTTGTTGGCCGGGTTAACCAGCTTCATGTTGAAGCGATGCTTGTCCCAGCTCTCCTGAATCGGTCCCGAAGGACATTTACCGTCGAGTATCATGTATTATCCCCTATGCTTTGACTGCGCCGCAGATAATGACCGCGAAGTAACCGACCAACAGGATGAAGGAGACGGCTTTGCCGAACACGCCGACGCCGTCCAGAGTGCATTCGCTGGTCAGACCAAGTGACTGGAAGAAACTACCGACCCCGTGGGCCAGGTGCAGGAACAGACAGGCCATACCGACCGCGTAGAGAATGAAATAAAACGCGGAACTGAACGCCGTTGTCACCATGCCATAGACATCGAAATGGCCGTCGGCCGCAGCACCGGCAAATTTCGCAGTATCGACCCCGACGTGACCTGTGAAGTGCGCCAGGTGCCAGACGATGAAAATAAACAGCACGCCGCCGGTGACGATCATCGAGCGACTGGAGAAGGTGGAGCGCTCGTTAACTTTCTGCAGATAACCGACCGGGCGGGCGGCGTTGTTCTGCACAGTGAGCTGAATCCCGAAGCCGACATGCACAGCGAAGACCGCCAGCATGACCGCACGGAAGATCCAGACGATGGGACCGAGACTCTGCAGCTTGGCGGCGTAGGTGTTGATCGCATCGGCGCCAGCAAAGAGCGACAGGTTCCCGAGCAGGTGGACACAGACGAAAGAAACCAGTATCAGGCCGGTAACGGCCATCAGGATCTTCCTTCCCACAGAGCTTTGCATCAGTATCATGTCATTTTCCCTTGCACGTTTTGGCGGATCCACCACGAATCCGCACCAATTAGAAATAAAACAACCCAAACAAATCTATGTTACCGAGCGACCAACTGCGGTGCGATCGGCCTGAAACAACGACGAACCGGCGGTCCGCGCCACTCTTCCAGAGTTTCCATTTGCGTCACCTCATCCGACTGCAGAAATAGAATCACGTGCAATAACAGTGACTTAAAAAGCAGCTCCGCGTGATTAAACGCCTGTATTCCCCGGTTATTTTTAGTGCATTAAACTTGGCTTAAGTAACATTCGGGCCCCGTAGATGTCAACCGAAAAGTTGCACACTGTATACAATTCCCAAACACCGTTCGCCCCGCAACCGGGGGTATCCATCCGCAGTTAAAGTTGCCTTCACGAAGCCATTCTGCTAGAGTCCGGGCACATCGCAACGGCCATGACGCGCCGACCTCCATCCAGCTTAAGGCAACACAAACATGCTGACCTTCGAACTGCTATCAACCGACTCCACAACCCGCGCCCGCCGTGGCCGGGTCACCACACCACATGGTGTGATTGAAACCCCGATCTTCATGCCGGTGGGGACCCATGCCGCCCTTAAGGCGATGACCCCGGCTCAGGTTTCCGATTGCGGAGCGCAGATCATCCTCTCCAACACCTACCACCTGCACCTGCGTCCGGGTGAAGGGCTGGTACAGAAAGCCGGCGGCCTGCACCGCTTTATGGGCTGGGACGGACCGATCCTCACCGACAGCGGCGGGTTTCAGGTCTTCTCTCTGCCGAAAAAGAGTATCGACGAAGACGGCGTCCGGTTCCGCCACGAGATCAGCGGTGAGGAGACCTTCCTCGGCCCGCGTGAGGCGACGACGATCCAGAACGCCCTTGGCGCCGACATCATCATGGCATTTGACGAGTGCATCCCTTACCCGGCGACCCACGACTACGCCGCCAAATCGATCAGGAAGACCCTACGCTGGGCCGAGGCCTGCAAGCAGGCCCACAATCGCAGTGATCAGGCTCTGTTCGGCATCGTTCAAGGGAGCACCTACGCTGACCTGCGCGCCGAGTGCGCGAAGCAGCTCACCGCCCTCGATTTTCCCGGCTACGCCATCGGTGGCGTCAGCGTCGGCGAAGGGCTCGAACTGCTAAAGCAGGTGGTCGACCAGACCGAACCGCACCTGCCGGCCGACAAACCGCGCTACCTGATGGGCGTTGGCTTGCCCGAAGACATCCTCGAGAGCATCGAGCGCGGCATGGACATGTTCGATTGTGTCATCCCGACCCGCTACGCCCGCAGCGCCACAGCCTTCACCCGCCGCGGCAAGATCCGCCTGACCGGGAAAAACTACCGACGCGACTTCTTTCCGGTCGATGCCAGCTGCGACTGCTATTGTTGCAAAAATTTCACCCGGGCTTACCTGCATCACCTGTTCAACGCCAACGAAGTGCTCTCGGCGACTTTGACCGCCATCCACAACGTCCGCTTTTACCTCAATATGGTTGCCGGCGCTCGTCAGGCGATCGAAGCCGGTGATTACGCTGCCTTCAAGCACGATTTTCTTGCCGAGTACGGTTTTTTTGACAACAAGCGAGATTGACCGAAACGGTTGACGATGCCGCTACCGCCTGTGCCGCAACTCGATATCGAGCTCGCCCGTCGCCTGCACCGGGCCCTGACCGCCGGCAGCGATGAGCTGTTTCAGCTGATCCTCGACCCGGCTGCCGAGGTGCTGCGGGCGTTACTCAAAAATCCGCAGCTCGGGGAGGACCACCTCCTCGCCCTGCTCAAACGCCGTGATCTGCCGGAAGACCTGCTCAAATCACTCAGCCTGCATGAGCGTGAGCACCCCAGCCATCGCCTCAAGCTGGCGATCGTCAAGAATCCGGCGACACCTGGACCGGTGGTTCTCGCCCTGTTGCCGCATCTGCACCTGTTCGAACTGGTCACCATCTGTTTTCTCCCCGGCGTCACCCCCGACCAGAAAGTGGCCGCCGAGCGCAGTATCATCCAGCGCCTGCCCAACCTGGAGCTCGGCAACAAGATCACCCTCGCCCGCCGTGCCACCGCCGACGTCGTCGCCGCCATCCTCAAAGAGGGCGCAAGCCCCTTGATGGAACCCTGCCTGAACAGTCCGCGGCTGAAGGAAGTCGCCGTCCTGCAATTTCTGAACAGTGCCGTCCCTACGGCTGAAACCATCTCGATCATCGCCCGTCATCCGCGCTGGCAGAGCCGCCCAAATCTGCGCCTGGCCATTTTACGCAATCACCGCACCCCGGCGATCTGGTTCACCCTCTTCCTCCCCAAGCTGCGCCGTCCCGACCTCAACAACCTCCTCGCCGGCCGACGCCTGACCCCGCCCCAGAAACAACTGGTACAGGAAGAACTGCAGCGCCGCGGGGGAGGACGCTAACCCGACGTAGCACCCGAACGCAAACAAGGCCACCCTGCAAAAGGGTGGCCTTGTCCAATGAAGATAGGAGCTTAATCGATCAGGACGCTAGCGGTTGCGAAAGGTCAGACCGAGTCCCAATACTCCGCACACCGCCCCGCCGATATAAAGCATCATCACCCGGTCCGTCGGGGAACCGGCAAAAGCGCGATTGAGCTTGCCACCGATCGAACCCGCCTCGCTATAGCCCCAGACCACCAGCCCGACACCGACTGCCAGCAGTACAAGACCGAGCAGAAAACCATTCCCTCTTTTCGCCATTTATACCTCCGTGGGTTAGAGTACAAAAACGTCAGTGAACACCCGGCTCTGTGCCGGTTACCAGCGGCCGCCGCTCCCGGCGCCAGGCGTGCATATGACCGCGAAGGCAGCGGACATCGGCAAAACCGCGCTTGTGCAGCATTTGGCGAGCCATAACCGCCCGCGGTCCATGTTCGCAGTAGACGACCAGCGATTTATCCTTCGCCGCGCCGAGAACCTTGTAGCGAAACGGCAGCAGCCAGAACGGAAAGTGAATAGCACCGGGCAGATGCCCGGCACGATATTCAGCGACAGAACGCACATCGACCAGCCACATCGTGTCACTGTCGCCTAACCGCTTCAGGACGTCGTCCGCCGGGATATCGACGTTCATTGTCAATCGTCGACAAGAAAGTCGAGGGCTTCCGCCTCGGTGTCAAACAGATGAAATTCGCGCTTGCTGAACAGGGAGATCGCCGTCACCACTACCTTGTACAGGCCAGTAATACCAACAATAGCCGCGTTATGAACAAACGGTTCGTTCCCCTGGGTCAACTCCTTGAGTTTGCCGATGGTCTCATTATCAAATCGCCCGCCGCCGGCAATGGTCAGGGTCCGCACCGATTTTGCCGGTCTCCGCCGCACCTGCAGTGCACATTCATCGATGATCTGGTGCACTTCAGCCGGCTTGCAGTTACTGCAATCAAGAACAAAGATTTCTTTCCCCTTGTGCTGAACGAAACGGGCTCTCTCCATCAGGTAAGCCTCCCATAAGCCATGTTCAAAGAATCACATAACAGTCAGCAATCTAAACGAAGTGCCAAGGCCGGGCAAGAAAAACAGGACCGCATGCAAAAGGCGGACTAAACCCGGCAGGTTCAGTAGCGAGCGTCGGCAAACTCGACCCAGCCGCCGGCTTCGACCAGGGCTTTGTCAAACGGGCTGAGTTCAAAGCTGAAGCTCTCTTCACGGCCGTCGGCCGTCGCACTGATACGCTGAGCCGGAAGATCGACCGAAACCACCAATGCGCCACCTTTGGCCATATCGACCAGAGTATCAATCTGCGCTTTCGGCAGCTCGATGGCCAGCATGCCGCAGTTGAACATGTTCTGGCGGAAAATGCGAGCGTAGCTCTCGGCAATGATGGTGTGGATATTGTTAACCTCAAACACCCAGGGCGCGTGCTCACGCGACGAACCGCAGCCGAAGTTGCCACGGGTGACAATCACCTGCGCGTTCTTCAGCGGCGCACCCTTCGCATCAAAGCCATCAAGACTCAGATCTTCGAGAATATACGGCTTCAGGGCTTCCTTGGTCACCTCGGTCAAATACTTGGCCGGGATGATCTCGTCGGTATTGATATCGGAGCGGTCAAGGCAAAGCACCGGGCCGCCAAAAATCTTTTTCATATCGTGACTCCTTGGTTGAGAAATCGAAAAGCTTTTACCACGAAGGACACGAAGAACACGAAGAGAACAAAACCAAAAAAGACTTTTAGCCTTTGATGTAAAACTTCTTGCCCTTCGTGTCCTTCGTGGTGAAAATGACTTTAAGGCTTTGCCAGCGCGATGCTGCCGGCCAAAGCCGTCGCCGCTGCCGTCGCCGGGCTCATCAGGTGGACCATCCCGCCCTTGCCCATGCGGCCGGCAAAGTTACGGTTGGTGGTCGAAGCGCAGACCTCACCGTCAGAAAGGACGCCGTTACTCATGCCGAGGCAGGCGCCACAGGTCGGGTTGGTGACGCAGAAACCGGCCTGCATGAAAATATCGATGATCCCTTCTTTCAGGGCGTCCTGGAACACCTGCGGGGTCGCCGGCGAGACGATGCCGCGCACGGAATCGACGATCTTCTTCCCTTTGAGGATCTTCGCAGCGATGCGCAGGTCTTCAAGGCGACCGTTGGTGCAACTGCCGATATAAACCTGGTCGACAGGGGTGCCGACCATCTCGGCCACCGGCTTGACACAGTCGGGCTTATAGCCGTAAGTCACCTGCGGGCCGATCTGCGACATATCGAAGTCGAGCACCTTTTCGTAGGCGGCATCGGCATCAGCACACCACTTGCCGTACTCGGTCAGCGCCGCTTTCTTACTGGCAAACTCGCCGGAGATGAACGGCCAGAGGTAGTCAACCGTCACGGCATCAGGCTGACAAATACCGCTGGTGCCGCCTGCCTCAATCGCCATGTTGCACAAGGTCATGCGCGACTCCATCGACATCGCCTCGACCACCGAGCCGTGAAACTCGATCACCCGGTCGGTGGCGCCGTTAACGCCGATCTGGCCGATGACAAAAAGGATCGCGTCCTTGGCATACACGCCGGCGGGCAGTTTCCCGTTGAGGTTGATGCGAATGGTTTTCGGCTCACGAAAGGCGCAGACCCCCTTGAGCATGCCGACCTCAAGGTCGGTGGTGCCGATGCCGGCGGCAAACGCACCAAACGCTCCGTGGGTACAGGTGTGGCTGTCGCCCATAATGACGGTGAAACCGGGGCGGATATACCCCTTCTCCGGGAAGATGGCGTGACAGACACCGTTGCGCCCGACATCAAAGAAATCTTTGATGTCGTGGCGATGCGCCCAGTCGCGCAGCATCTTCGCCTGCAGGGCGGTCTTGCTGTCCTTGGCCGGGGTGACGTGGTCGATCACCGCCTTGATCTTGGTGTTATCAAACACCCGGTCCTTACCGCGCGCCTCGAGGTCAGCAATGGCGACCGGAGTGGTGATCTCGTGGCAGAGGACGCGGTCGATGTCGATGACCTTGGTCCCCGGAAACGGCTCGTCGCGCAGGTGGGCGGCGAAAATTTTCTCAGCAGTGGTCTGGCCCATAGAGTTCTCCTTGAACAGGCAACAAACCGGAGTCGGCCCGTGCCCTTGATGGTGTTATGGAAGCGGCAGACCGAAGAGTAACCGGCCTGCCGCCTGCTGTGCAATCGAAATCCTCACGCTGCCAGGCGCAGCGCCGAGGATCAGATGGTGACGCCGCTGGTCCGCTCCAACACCGACGCCATCTTGTTGAGCGCGTTGATGTAGGCCTTGGCGCTGGCGACGATGATATCCTCATCTGCCCCCTGACCGAGGACCTCGCGGCCGTTCTCCTCCAGGCGTACGGTGCACTCACCCTGAGCATCGGTCCCGCCGGTGATGGCACCGACGGAGAACTGCTTCAGCTCCGCTTCACTGCCGGTGAGCTTGCGAATTGCCTGGAAAGCGGCATCGACCGGCCCGGCGCCCAGGACAGCGGTTTTGACCACCTCGCCGTTGACTTCCATCTGCACGGTCGCCGACGGTGCAGCGAAGGAACCGGAGGAGACGTTCATCTGCAACAGACGGAACTTCTCCTCGATGCGGATAATCTGGTCGGCAACGATGGCGTCGATATCCTCGTCAAAAATCTCTTTTTTCTGGTCAGCCAGCGCCTTGAAGCGGACAAACGCTTTTTCGATCTCATCCTTGACGAGATCGTAGCCGAGCTCTTCAAGGCGGGCGACAAAGGCGTGGCGGCCGGAGTGTTTGCCGAGGACCAGCTTGTTGCGATTCAGGCCGATCGACTCCGGCGTCATGATTTCGTAGGTCTCTTTGTCCATCAGCACGCCGTGCTGGTGGATGCCGGCCTCATGGGCAAAGGCATTGGCACCGACAATCGCCTTGTTCGGTTGGACAACGATGCCGGTAATCGTGGAGAGCAGGCGGCTAGCGGCGTAGATGTGCTCGGTCTGGACTGAGGTGGTATAGGGCATGATGTCGTGCCGGGTACGCAACGCCATGACCACCTCTTCCAGGGAACAGTTGCCGGCCCGTTCGCCGATGCCATTGACCGTGCACTCGACCTGACCGGCGCCGGCCTGGATCGCGGCCAGGGAGTTCGCCACCGCCAGCCCGAGGTCGTTGTGGCAATGGACCGAGATCACCGCTTTGTCGATGTTCGGTACGTTCTCCTTCAGATAACGGATGATGCTGTAGAACTCGAAAGGGATCGCGTAACCGACGGTGTCGGGGATATTGACCGTCGTCGCGCCGGCAGCGATCACCGCCTCGACCACCTGAGCCAGAAACGGCAACCGGGTGCGCACGGCATCCTCGCAAGAGAACTCGACATTGGCGGTGTAACTGGCCGCGCGCTTGACTGCAGCCACCGCCGTCTCAAGCACTTTCTCCGGTGCCATCTGCAGCTTGCGCTCCATGTGGATATCGGAGGTCGCAATGAACGTGTGAATCCGTGCCCGCTCGCCAGCATACTTCAGAGCTTCCCAGGCCCGGTCGATATCCTTGTCGCTGGAACGGCACAAACCGGCGATCTGGGGGCCCTTGATGGTCTGGGCCACCTTTTTCACTGCCTCAAAATCACCGATGGAGGCGATGGGAAAACCAGCCTCGATAACGTCGACATTGAGTTTCTCCAGCTGATGAGCGATGCGCAACTTCTCATCGATATTCATGCTGGCACCGGGCGACTGTTCGCCATCACGTAAGGTGGTATCAAATACAATAATTTTGGTTTTATCGCTCATTACTGCCTCCGGTCAAAAAGGGGTTGGAGTCGGGCAGACGGTCGTGGCCATCGGGGTCGCGCCGAGTTGCTCTTCGTTGTAATACATACCCTGCTCGTTCAAGACTAGGTCTCCGAGGTCGGATTCCATGCCACCACCCCCTTTCCTTTGTTATCCCTGTTCCATAAAAAAAGCTTCCGCCCGTGCAGGGGCGAAAGCTTGCGCTTCGCGGTACCACCCTGTTTCGCTGATCATCACCAAACGGCACTGACCGGCCTTGTCGACCTTTTACGCAGGTTCACGGCGCGGGCTGACGGAAATTCCGGTTGACCAGCGCGGCTCCGAGGCGAGTTCGAATCGATCCTGTACCGGCTCGCAGCAACCGCCGGCTCTCTTGAACAGGGTGCAGACTCTACTACTCCTCTTCAATGCCTTTGAAATAGTGTTTTAAGATTTAACAGGGTTAAACAGAATCTGTCAACCCTGTCGATGCAATATCAGGCTAAGGCATACCGAATTTTGACCACAACAGACGCAGTTTGATCACTCTGAATCGACTTCTACCGGTGGCTTCTTGCGCCGAAACGGCTTGAACAGAAAGCCAAGCGGGCCAGAGATCATGTAGGAGAGAGCCAGAATAAACAGCATGATTTCCGGGCGAGCAACAATGACGATGACCAGAAAAATCGCCAGGACCAGAAAGCCGAACGGCTGGCGCTTGACCAGTTCCGGATCCTTGAACGAATTGTAACTGACGTTGCTGACCATTAAAAAGGCCAGAACGTAGATCAAAACAACGATGGAGACCTGCTTGATCGTTCCGGTGCCCCCGAGGTAAAAAAAGAGCAGTACGCAGGAAGCGACCATCCACGCCGCCGCCGGGATCGGCAGGCCGACAAAACGTTTCGACTCAACGGTGTTGACCTGAACGTTGAAGCGCGCCAGACGCAGGGCACCGCAGACGACATAAAGAAACGCCGCCAGCCAGCCGAGCTTGCCGAAATCACTCAACGCCCAGGCATACATCAACAGACCCGGCGCGACGCCAAAGGCGACCAGATCAGCGAGGGAGTCGTACTCGACACCGAAGCGACTGGTGGTCCCTGTCAAACGAGCCACCTTGCCATCGAGGCCGTCGAAGATAGCGGCAACGAGAATGAACCAGGCTGCAGTCTCGAAATTGCTGTTCATCGATGAAACAATACTGTAGTAACCGGCGAACAGGCTGCCGGTGGTGAACAGGTTGGGCAGGATATAAACCCCCTTACGGAGATTTTCGTGCCGCGAAATCGGTTCCGGATCGTGGCTCATTGCAGCAGCCCCAGAACCGTCTCACCGGCAGTAGTCCGGTCACCAAGGTGCACCTGCAGTTCGGTCCCCTTCGGCAGGTAGACATCAACCCGCGATCCAAAGCGAATCAGACCGTAGCGTAGACCGCGCTCAAGGGCATCATCCATTTTTGGATAGGAGACAATACGACGGGCGATCAGGCCGGCGATCTGCACAAAGAGCAGTTTGCGGCCGCCTCCAAGCTCAAGACCGATACCGGCTTGCTCGTTCTCGAGGCTCGCCTTATCGAGTTCAGCGTTGAGGAACGACCCCTTGTTGTAGAACGTGGTCGCAACCGTGCCGGAGAAAGGTACCCGGTTCACGTGGACGTTGAAGACCGACATGAAGATGCTGACCTTGATCGCCTCGTCCTTGAGAAAACGGTCCTCCTGCACCTCGCCGACGAAGACAATCTTGCCATCGGCCGGTGCCAGAACCGCATTTTCCGGTGCCGAGCTGTAACGATCAGGATCACGGAAAAAGTAGACCGTGAACAGGGTCAAGGCCAGAAACAGGACGGCGAGAAAACTCCAGCCCAGCAAGGCAAAGACCAGGGTAATGAATGCAAACAGGCCGATGAATGGGAGCCCTTCACGGGCTACTGGTAGCGTATTATCGTTCATGCCAACCCTCAAAAAGTGCCGGGAACAACAATGCTGTCCCCGGCGTGTGACGATCAGTTCTTGCTTTTATCAACAATTTTCTGAATCCAGGGCATCATGCTGCGCAGCTTCTCGCCGACCTGCTCGATGGGATGCGCGGCATTGAGGCGACGGCGAGCCGTCATCTCGGGGTAGTTGGTCGCCCCTTCAAGGATGAAGCGCTTGGCGTAATCGCCGGTCTGGATATTGTTCAGACACTCTTTCATCGCCTTGCGGCTTTCATCGTTGATCACCCGCGGCCCGGTGACGTACTCACCGTACTCGGCGTTGTTGGAGATCGAGTAATTCATGTTGGCGATGCCGCCTTCATACATCAGATCGACGATCAGTTTCAGCTCGTGCAGACATTCAAAGTAGGCCATCTCCGGCGCATAACCGGCATCAACCAGAGTTTCAAAACCGGCCTTGACCAGCTCGACCGCACCACCGCAGAGAACGGCCTGCTCACCGAACAGGTCGGTTGCGGTTTCATCCTTGAATGTGGTCTCAATGATGCCGGTCCGACCACCACCGATAGCACTGGCATAGGAGAGAGCAACATTTTTGGCTTTGCCCGACGCATCCTGAAAGATCGCAATCAGATCCGGTATTCCACCACCTTTGACGAACTCGGTACGCACAGTGTGCCCCGGAGCTTTCGGCGCAATCATGATCACGTCGAGATCGGCGCGCGGGACAACCTGATTATAATGGATGGCAAAACCGTGTGCAAAAGCGAGAGTCGCACCTTTTTTAAGATTCGGCTCAATCTCATCTGCGTAGAGTTTATATTGAAATTCATCCGGTGTCAGAATCATGACCAGATCGGCGGCCGCAACTGCTTCGGCAACACTCTTGACAACCAGGCCGGAGGTCTCTGCTTTTTTTGCCGATGCAGACCCCTTAACCAGTGCGACGGTGACATCGACACCTGAGTCCTTGAGATTGTTAGCGTGTGCGTGCCCTTGCGATCCGTAGCCGACAATAGCGACTTTCAGCCCTTGAATGATGGAGAGATCAGCATCCTTATCGTAATAAACTTTCATCCGGAAAAACTCCTTAATCGTTTCGTTTGTAATAAACCTGAAGCTGTATCAAACTAAATAACTTAAATACCACACTACGACCAAAATTACCAACGGGTTTTCGTTATCGCCACCCCTTGGAACCACGTCCGAGAGCTAACGGACCTGTCCGAACCAGTTCCTTGATACCAATCGGCTTGAGCAACTCGATCACTGCTGCAATCTTATCAGGAGAGCCCATAATCTCAAGGGTATAAGAGCGTGGGGTCACATCGATGACATTCGCCCGAAAAATGTCGGCGATGCGCATCACTTCCGCCCGGGTCCCTTCCTCTGCAGTCACCTTGATACGAATAAGTTCGCGCTCTACGTAGGCTTCACCCTCACCGGTAAAATCGATCACCTTGATCGTATCGATCAATTTATTCAGCTGCTTGGTGACCTGCTCAAGAATCCGGTCGTCTCCTGAAGTAACAATCGTCATGCGGGAGATCGACTCATCGAGGGTCGGTGCGACAGAAAGGGATTCGATATTAAAACCACGACCGGAAAACAACCCGGACACCCGGCTCAAAACCCCGAATTCATTTTCAACCAGAACAGTTATTGTATGTTTCATCAAAAAATCTCCTGTAGATTCGGGCGCGTTACGAGGCGAGGACCATTTCATTAATACCGGCTCCGGCCGGAACCATCGGCATGACATTCTCTTCCCGGGAAATTTTAAATTCCATAATAACCGGGCCGGGGGTTGCAAAAGCCTTCTTGATGATCATCTCGACTTCTTCGGGCTTGCTGGTGGTAAAACCGGTTGCGCCATAAGCGTCAGCCAGTTTCACAAAATCGATCGGCGATTCAAGGCAGGTCTGGCTGTAGCGTTTGTCAAAAAAGAGCTGCTGCCACTGACGAACCATACCGAGGAAGTTATTGTTAAGAATCACAATTTTGACCGGCAGACGGTTCTGCACCAGAGTTGCAAGCTCCTGAGAATTCATCTGGAATGATCCGTCTCCTGAAATATCGATCACCTGACGATCAGGAAAAGCGGCCTGAGCGCCAAGAGCCGCTGGCAGTCCGTACCCCATCGTCCCGAGTCCACCAGAGGTCAGGAAGGTGCGCGGCTGGGTGAAATCGAAAAATTGAGCGGTCCACATCTGATGTTGACCGACTTCCGTCGTCACGATCGCATCATCATC
>DDWE01000090.1 GCA_002345625.1 Desulfuromonadaceae bacterium UBA2294
TGCTTGTACCAGGCCAGCCTCTCCATCAGATCCTCGGGGCAGGGGATCGGGTTGTAGCCGAGAAACTTTATGACTTTCGGCTTGCAACGCAAGGTGACCGACGACCAGCTATTTTCCCAATTCCAGATGGTGGAGGTTGTCACTCCAATCTGTGTCGCGACATCTTTTTGGTACAATCCAAGCTCAAGACGGCGGCGGCGCAGGTGATCGCCGAGGGTGACGGGATATTCGGTAAGTTCTTTAGGTGCTTGAATTGTAAGTGGAATTTCGATTTTATGGGCTTGCTGTGAGCTT
Organism: Desulfuromonadaceae bacterium UBA2294; assembly: GCA_002345625.1. Lineage (GTDB taxonomy): Bacteria > Desulfobacterota > Desulfuromonadia > Desulfuromonadales > UBA2294 > UBA2294. Next base: position 295 of record DDWE01000090.1, read on the forward strand.
TTAGAAAAGTAGGAAAAGATACACGCATCCCTGCAAATGCGGATTCCTCGGTGATTTCAATAACTTATGTACTTGTACACCACATGATATCCAACGTTATCGGCGGCGGCTTTCCGGCCCGCTGCTCGATAGAATCGACCTGCAGATCGAGGTTCCACGGGTGCCGCACAAGGATCTGGCTGATCCGGTGGACGCTGAATCATCGGCAACCATCCGCGCCCGGGTCGAAACAGCCCGCACGATCCAACGGAAGCGTCTTGCCCCCTATGGCCTGCACGCCAACGCCGCCATGGCGGCCCGGCATATCCGCAAATTCTGTCCAGTTGATGAACAGGGGCACAAACTGCTGGAGATGGTGACGGACAAGCTGGGACTGTCGGCACGCAGCTACAGCCGTATCCTCAAGGTGGCACGGACGATCGCTGATCTTGCGGGCGAGGAGAACATTCGCCAGCCACATCTGGCTGAGGCGATTCAATATCGGGGCCTGGACCGACGACCGCAATAGCAACAATATCATCCGGTATAACACCCGAAAAGGTTCAATGCTCAATTTTGTCCATAAGATCTTCGGCGTCTTTACAAACATCGCTTCAGCGAACCAACAGCTTTTTCGGTATCCACCAGAGATAGAAGACCATGCCGAACAATTCTACCAACGATTGAAACACGATCACGACCACCGTGGTCTCCCATCCGGCCGGCAGAGCTACAGCCAAGGGGAGCACCACAAAGGAATTGCGCGTGCCGAGGCTGAAGGCGAGGGTTCGGCCGGCCGCAACCGGCAGCCCGAACAGCCGGGTGAGCGCCCAGCCGAGCAGGGCCGCTCCGAATAGAAACCCCAGATACACCCAGAAGACCTGCGCCAAAACCGGCAGGGCGTCCCGCACCACACGCACCTGGGCCGCAGCGATCATGCCGACGACCAGTGCCAGCAGAGGCACCGGCCACCAGGCCAAGCGGTTCTGCAATGCGGATCGCTCGGGCTTGCCCTCAATCCAGCGCTGAGTCAGCGCCGCAGCAACCAACGGCAGCAGAATCAGGCCGAAAAAAGCCGGCAGCAGATCCCCGGCCTGTAGCCCCAGGTCGATGTCGTCACCGAGAAAGAGCCAAAGATAAATTGGGAGCAAGAGCAATTGCGCCAGCAGGTTGATCGGCGTGACGGTGATTGCCCGCAGGGTATCGCCACCGCCCAGCCGAGTGAAGGTGATGAACCAGTCGGTGCAGGGGACCAGCAGAACCAGAAACACCCCCAAACGCAGTGCCGGATCGTCGGGCAGCCAGTGGCTTAGTGCGGCGACCAGAAGCGGCACCAGAATAAAATTTCCGGTGAGAACGGCGGCGATAAATCGATGATCGCGAAAGGCGGCGGGCAGGTGCCAGAGCGGCACCTGGACAAAAGTGGTAAACAGCAGCAGGGCCAGGGTCGGCCACAGCAGGGTGTCCAACAGGGGGGCAGCGCCGGGCGTTATCACACCCAGGCCAAGCCCGAGGGTGATGGCGGCGAGGTAAATCCAGACCTGATGACGTTCGAGAGTGAGATGATCCATGGGAACCTGAGGATAGCATGCTTCTGGGCGGGATAGAGCACCAATTTCCTGCCATGGCAGATCAGACGCGGTTTGTCGAAATGAAAACTGCTTTTAATCGTCTCTACATACCCCCATCCTTCTTCGTTAGCCATGCATTTAAAGCGATCAGAACCGGCAGTCCGATGACGTGGCGGATTATGTTGACAACAAGAGTCCGGTCCAGACCACTTTGCTGCCCTCATCAAACATTAAGGAGGCATGAGGCGACAGCTGCTGGTGGGTCCATGGCCACCCGGCATATCCGCAAGTTCTGCCAGATCGACGACCAGGGGTAGAAACTGCTGGAAATGGTCACCGACAAGCTGGGGCTGTCGTCACGCAGCTACAGCCGTATCCTCAAGGTGGCACGGACGATCGCTGATCTGGCGGGGGAAGAAAATATCCGTCAGAAGCACCTAGCCGAGGTGAATCCGGACCGATAACGGAAATGAAACTGCCTTGAATTGTTAGCTTTTCCCTTGTTCGTAGATTGCGTTGTGCTGTACTCTGCGTCGAGAGTCATTAGGTCAACTTCAGACGGTAGAGGCTTTTGGCTGATGGGAATCGCCGCAGACATCATCATTATTATCATCGCCGGCTTGGCTGGCGCATTGGTCGCGCACAGATTGAAGCAACCATTGATGTTGGGCTATATCCTTGCCGGCATCCTGGTTGGGCCCTTTACCGGCGGGGTCACGGTCGGTGACGTCCACGAAATCGAGAAACTGGCGGAAATCGGTGTGGCCCTGCTGCTGTTTGCCCTCGGGCTCGAATTCTCCCTGAAAGAGTTGAAGCCGGTCCGTTCCATTGCACTGATCGGCACGCCACTACAAATTGTTCTGACCAGTCTCCTTGGATATTTGATCGGTCGATGGCTGGGCTGGGCTGCTCTGCCTTCCGTTTGGCTGGGTGCCCTGGTCGCCTTTTCCAGCACCATGGTGATCCTGAAAACCCTGATGAATCAGGGAGTGATGGGGACTCTGTCCAGCCGGGTGATGATCGGCATTCTGATTGTTCAGGATTTGGCGGTTGTGCCGATGATGATCATGCTGCCACAGTTGAGCGACCCGCAGGCCGGTCTGCCGGCACTGGGGCTGGCGGCGGTCAAGGCAGCCGTCTTTCTGGCGCTGATGCTCTATCTGGGAACCCGCTGGTTGCCACGGCTACTGACAATGATTGCCCGCTGGGAATCCCGCGAGCTGTTTCTGCTGTCGATCACGGCCATCGGCCTTGGCATCGGTTACGCCACCTATCTGTTCGGTCTCTCCTTTGCCTTCGGTGCCTTTGTCGCCGGGATCGTGCTGAGCGAATCGGATTACGGTCACCAGGCCCTGAGCGATATTATCCCCTTGCGCGATCTGTTCGGGCTGCTCTTCTTTACCTCGGTCGGCATGCTGCTCAACCCGGTTTTCTTTCTGGAACACTGGCGCATCGTCCTTGGCCTGGTGTTTCTGGTCGGGCTCGGCAAAGGGGTCATCATGGCCGTATTGGCCAAGGCTTTTGGTTACGGCAACGTTATCCCTCTGGCCGTCGGACTGGGGATGTTTCAGATTGGCGAATTCTCCTTTTTGCTGGCCCAGCAAGGATTCGGAAGCGGAGTTCTGAACCAGGATCAGTATTGGCTGGTCCTCTGCGCAACCGTGATCAGCATGTTTCTGACCCCCCTGCTCTCTGGGCTCACCAAGCCGGCCTATGCTTTGTTTCAGAGCTATGTGCAAAACAATCCTCTCGAAACCATCAACCTTCCCGGGCAGAGCCTGAAAGACCATGTGGTGGTGGTCGGTGGCGGCCGGGTCGGCCAACATATTGCCAAGGTTCTGAAACAACTTGAGGTGCCCTTCGTCATCATCGAGGTGAACCATCGACGCTTCGAAGAGTGCAAGGTGGCTGGATTCCCGGCGATTTACGGTGATGCCAGCCAGAGCCTGGTGCTGAATGCCGCCTTGATCGAGCGGGCCCAGCAGTTGCTGATTACAGCTCCGGCTATCATTCAGACCCAACAGATCGTCCTGCATGTGCAACAGTTTCATCCCGGGCTGAACATCGTGGTGCGGGCCGAAGGGGAAGAGCAGATGCACTCCCTGTATCGTCTCGGTGTCTACATGGTCGTCCTGCCGGAGCTGGAAGCCGGGCTGGAAATTGCACGCCAGACGCTGCTGCACCTGAAAATGCCGATCCCGGTGATTCAGCAGTATACCGACTCGGTCCGCAAGGAGTTCTACCAACCTCTCGGAGAGAGCGGTGACGACCGGGACCTCAGGCTACTGAAAAACGCCCGCAATCTCCTGGAACTGTCCTGGGAACGATTAGCGACGGAGTCGCCGCTCACCGGGCACACCCTGCGTGAAGAGGAGATCCGCCGGCGGCTTGGAGTGTCTGTTGTCGGAGTTGTCCGCAAGGGTGAGTTCATACCGAATCCGGATGCCGATTTCATGTTTATCACAGGCGATCTGATAGCTGCCATGGGCAATACCGCGCAGCTTGAATCGTTCAAGGAATACCTGCTATAACGTCACTGAACGACAAGGTTGCGTACTGAGGAGGTGGCATGAGTAAAAGAAGTTGGTTGTCCGTCAGCGTTGTCGCCGTATTGGTTTTCTGTTTGACGGCCAGCGGGGTTGCCGCCGCAGAAATTCCACTGTTCAAGGGCCAAACCGTGTATGTGCCGGTTTATTCCAACGTCATTGCCGGGCCAAGAGAGGTACCGATCCATCTTTCCAACACCCTGATCATCAGAAACACCGATTTGCACAGTCCGATTCAGGTAACCTTGGCTGATTATTATGATACCAAGGGCCATCTTATCAAAAGCTATTATCAAAAACCCGTGACCTTAGCTCCCCTGGAGACGGTCTACATTTATCTTTCAGATCGTGATCAGGAAGGAGGGGTTGGGGCCAATTTTCTGATTCGGTGGAACGCAGCGAAAAAAGTAAATAAACCGATCATTGAATGCGTCATGGTTGGCAGCGCGGGGCGTGCCTTTGTCAGCCCCTCACAGGAGGTCGAAGAAGACACAAAATAACTCCATCAAAAACTTTGGGGGTTCCATCCACTTCACGTTATCTCGTCCCGATATGCTGTGGTAGCAATGACACTTTGTCTCTGATGTGCTCAACCTGCTTGGAAAGAGGATAGATGTCTTGTTCGAACAACGGAATGTTCACCAGAGTCGCCAGCAACCCTAGGACTCTATCGAAAACCCTTCCAGGAACTGCTCAATCTCCTCCCCGTTACTCCGACACGGTTTATGGCGACCGCTCAGCCAGTCGGCCAATTGCTCTGGATCACGGCCCATTTCGGCTCCAAGCTGTTCCAAAGACAGTCCGTTGACCTGCTTGTACCAGGCCAGCCTCTCCATCAGCTCTTCTGGGCAAGGGATGGGATTATAGCCGAGGAAGGTGATGACTTTTGGCATGCAATGCAATGCGATTGACGACCAGCCATTTTCCCAGTTCCAGATGGTGGATGCGGTAACGCCAATCTGAACGGCGACATCTTTTTGGAACAATCCAAGCTCAAGGCGGCGACGGCGTAGATGGTCGCCGAGAGTGACAGGATCTTCGGTGAGTTCTTTAGGTGGCTGAATTATAAGGGAAGTTTCGATTTTATAGGCGGTTTTGATCTGGCTGGAGTTGTTGGTAAAGGTATCCACACCCCTGCCCCTGCGGCTACCTCGGCGACAGCCAGCACAGCTGCAACTGCACACCACCGATGATCCAGCGCTATCGCACCCGGCTCTCCGGGCCGCTCCTCGACCGCATCGACCTGCATGTCGATGTGCCGCGGGTGCCGCACAAGGACCTCGCCGACCCGACCGACGGTGAAAGCAGCTGCGCCATCCGCGCCCGGGTCAACCATGCCCGGGCCGTACAGCGCCAGCGTCTTGCACCGTTTGGCCTGCATTCAAACGCCAACATGCAGACCCGCCATATCCGCCGCTTCTGCCCCCTCGACGCCGCCGGCAGCGCCCTGCTCGCCCAGATCACCGACCGCCTCGGCCTGTCGGCGCGCAGCTACACCCGCATCCTCAAGGTCGCCCGCACCATCGCTGATCTCGCACAGTGTGAGCAGATCGCCGTCGGCCACCTCGCCGAAGCGATTCAGTACCGCTACCTTGACCGGACGCAGATCTGAATCGATGCTGCATCAGCATAAAAAACGGTCCGGTTCCTGGTTAAAGGAGCCGGCCCGTTTTGTTTTCAGCAAAGCAGCAGTCGGGTCAAGTGGCCAAGGTGTTCAATTGATTCGGGACCATGCCAGTAAACTTCTCCGTCAGGAAAGTCACGGTCTCTTGCAAACTGAGCAGTTTGGAAGACTGAATATCCCGCTTGAAACTTCAAAGGCAAAATTCAATTGAGATGTTCAGGCTTGAGTAACAGACAAACTCGATGTCCAAATAAAAAACCGCCCATCGGTACGCAACCGATAGAGCGGTTTAAAATACGATTCAATAAACTTGCAAAAACCTAGTGCCGCATCTTCAAATCCCCCACCAGGTTTCAAAATTTACTTTTATCCCGTCAGGCTGTCAAACATAGGGCCACAAACATAGGGGCACGGCGTTGCGTCTCTTGCCAAAGACCACTCATAATCAAGGAGTGAACGTTTACCCGCAACGAAGAGAAGCGTATGGTCATAGTACAGGGTGGAGGAATTGAACGCAGAGTTCAGAAGTGAGGTAAAACAGATGCCAACCCCCGAAATCTACCAAGGTTTTGAACTGGGTCCGATCAGACCACCGAGCGAAGCGCAGAGTCTGATGCTCCGGATCACCCGCAATTGCCCGTGGAACAAGTGCAAATTCTGCGGACTGTACAAGGGGGAAACATTCAGCATACGGTCGGTCGAGCACGTGAAGCAAGATATCGATACGATCCGGCAGATGATTGATGAAATCGAGCAGGGCATGACGCAGTCCGGCGGTGGCAGTCGGCGGACGCTGTTTGAGCTGCAGTCCGCTCGGCCGGCAACCGATCAGCTCGCCTATCAGATGGCGGTGAACTGGTTTAGAAGCGGGATGCAATCGATCTTTCTGCAGGACGCCAATACCCTGATTATCAAGCCCGATGATCTGGTCACAATCCTCAATTATGCCCGCAGCGCCTTCCCGCAGGTCGAGCGCATCACCTCCTACGCCCGTTCGCATTCGATCGCGCGGATCAGCGATGAAGATATGACCCGGATCGCATCGGCCGGGCTGAACCGGATCCATGTCGGGATGGAGTCAGCCGCGGACCAGGTGCTGGCGTTCATCAAAAAAGGGGTCGACAAAAAGACCCATATCGTTGCCGGCCAGAAAGTGAAACGGGCCGGGATCGAGCTGTCAGAATATTACATGCCGGGCCTGGGTGGCATCGAGTTTTCAAGCGAGCACGCGCTGGAGTCGGCCGACGCAATCAACCAGATCGACCCGGATTTTATCCGTATCCGCACTCTGGCCATCCCGGAACAGGTCGAGTTGTCCAATGATGTTCGCTCCGGTGCCTTCACCCCGTGCGGTGATCTTCAGATGGCCGATGAGCTGCTGTTGTTTCTCGACAATCTGCAGGGGATTTCGAGCACGATCAAGAGTGATCATATCCTCAACCTGTTTCAAGATGTGGACGGGCGATTGCCAGAGGAGAAAGAACAGATCACGGCACCGATCCGCACATTTCAACTTTTACCGCCAGAAGAACAGCTGCTCTACCTGGTCGGTCGCCGGACCGGCATCTTTTCACGAATCGAAGATCTGAACGATACGGAGTTACGCAGGCATGCCGAAAAGGCTCGCGCCGCGCATCGGGTCACCCTGGAGAATCTGGAAGAATTTACCGCCGAGATCGTGAAACGATATATCTGAGCTGAAGCCCGTTCTCCTGGAAGAACTGAATCAACGCCGGTCCCATTAAAAAAATGGGCCGGCTACGTATCAAAGTAACCGGCCTGCCGTGTCTCGATTTTTCTTGATCGCTCGATTTTCGACTAATCCCCTGTCGCGGCGGCCAACAGTATGGATCGAACGTCCTCATATTCCTTTATACGAGCGAAATCATTCGCCGACGGGCAGGCAATTCGGCTTAAGTCCATATTTTCGGCATTGTCAGCCAGCTTCACGTTTCTGGCGAGACGGTTTCTGGCCGCCCGGTGCGCAGCGAAAATCCGCGTTTCCCCCGCCTGTTTCGTCAGTGCATCCAGAGCTTCAACAATGTGACGCGAAAACCCTTCGGCCGCAAGCTCCGTAAGGGTACAGGTTGAGTCTTCTACGACATCGTGGAGGATCGCTGTAATGCGTTCTTCCTCTGTGGTCATCCGAAGCATGACCCGAATTGGATGCAAGATGTACGGCTGCCCTGCCTTATCAAACTGTCCGGCGTGGGCATGGGCAGCGATCTGGATGGCACGCTCCAGTGTTGCCATGCGAGCTCCCTCCGTCAATGGACAGGTCAGTAAAGCCGACGAAACGCCGACGCCTTGATGACCGCGATAATGTCGCTGCCCGGCTGCAGGCCGAGATCGTGCACCGCCTCGGCGACGACCTGCGACACCAGGGTCCGGCCACCGCAGTCGAGTTCAACGCCGAGGCGATTGCCGGCGCCGAACAGCTTGACCACCTTGCAGCGCAGCATATTGCGGGCGCTGGTCGCCTCGGGGTGGCGCTTGAACAGAGTGATGTCCTTCGAGGAGAGCTCAAACATCCCTGTTGTCGCCTCGCTGCCAGCGGAAAGGACAATCTCCTGATCGCCCCAGCCATAGCAAAACAGGCCATCGTGCAGACGCGGATTGTGCAGCTCGAGCAGGTTGATGTAACCGATCTGGCTGGTCCCCATGCCGCGCCGCGCCAGCTCTTCGGCCGAGGTCTGGCCGAGATACTGGCCGCCGGCAAACTCCAGCACCTCCCCGGTCAGCAGGCGCATTTCGTTCAGGGAGTGGCTGATCAGCAGCAGCGGCACAGCGAACTCGGCGAAGACCTTCTGCAGGTAAGGAATGATCTGAAACTTGAGTTTTTCATCGAGGCCGGTCAACGGTTCGTCGAGCAGGATCAGCCGCGGACAAGCAAGAAGAGTGCGTCCCAGCGCCACCCGCTGGCGCTCGCCGCCGGAGAGGCTGACAACATCACGCTGTAGCAACGGCCCGAGGCCGAGCACGTCGATGAGATCCTGCGGATCAATTTTCCGCTCACTGGCCGGGATGCGCCGATAGCCGTAGAGCAGGTTGCGGCGCACACCGAGGTGCGGGAAGAGGTGGGCGTGCTGAAAGACGACACCGATGCGGCGCCGCTCCGGGGCAAGGTTGATCCCTTTGGCGCTATCGAACAGGGTGTCACCATCGATGCGGATGCTGCCGCGGTCGGGCCTGAGCAGCCCGGCGAGCAGGTGCATCAAAGTCGACTTGCCGCTCCCCGACGGGCCGAAGACACCGAGGCGCTCGCCGGTAACATCAAAATCGGCCGCGAGTTTGAACGAACCGAGCTGTTTGTGCAGAGAGACTTCGAGCTTCATCGCGATTGCTCCCGCCCGAAGCGCTTGACCAACCCCTCGTTGAAGATCAGAACAGCCAGGGCAAGGCCCACCGAGACCGCGCACAAAGCCAGCGCCATGCGATCGCCACCCGGCGTGCTGGTGTAGTCGTAGATCGCCAGTGGGATGGTCTGGGTGACACCGGGGATATTGCCGGCGATGATGATGGTAGCGCCAAATTCGCCGAGACTGCGGGCAAACATCAGGCTGGCTCCGGCCAATAGCGACCGCCCTGACAGCGGCAGGATGACACTGAACAGGGTGTCGTACCAGCGCGCACCGAGGGTGCGCGAGGCCTGGATCAGCTGCCGGTCGATCCCTTCCATACCGATACGGATCGAGCGCACCAGCAGCGGGAAGCCGACCACCATCGAAGCCAGCACCGCTGCCTTCCAGGTGAAAATAATCTGGATGCCGAATTCAGCCAGCAGACCGCCGAGCCAACCGTTACGACCCAGGAGCAGCAGCAGCAGATAGCCGACCACCACCGGCGGCAGCACCAGCGGCAGGTTGATCAGACCGTCGAACAGCGCCTTGCCCGGCAGACGGCTGAAGACCAGCAGGTAGGCGGCGGCGAAACCGAACGGCAGCGACAGCAAAGTCGCCGTGAACGCCACCCGGGCGGAGAGTTCCATCGCCTGCCAATCGGTCGGGGTGAATTCGAACATACAAACTCCAGAGGATGGTTCAGTCTTAACTTCGTTGACTCACGCAACGCCGCGACGACGCAAC
>DDWE01000126.1 GCA_002345625.1 Desulfuromonadaceae bacterium UBA2294
CCGATCTGGTCATCGTCAATACCTGTACGGTGACCGCAGCGACCGATGCCCAGTCGCGCAATCTGATCCGTCGCGCCCGGCGTCTCAATCCGGACTGCCAGGTGGTGGTGACCGGCTGCTATGCTCAGATCGACCCGCAGGCACTGGCGGCGCTCCCCGAAGTCAGCCTGGTGCTCGGCAATGAGGAGAAGGCCGACTTCCTGCGCCACCTCGAAGACGATGCGAGCCCAAGGGTGGTGGTCTCGCCGATCCGTGAGATACGTCGCGCCGCTGTCCCGGTTGTCGGTAACGCTGCCGAGCGCAGCCGGGCTTTCGTTCAGATTCAGAACGGATGTGATGCGTTCTGTTCTTATTGCATCATCCCTTACGCCCGCGGCGCCAGCCGTTCGGTGCTCTTGCCACAGGTGGTGGAGCAGGTGCGGACGCTGTTTGATGCCGGTTATCCTGAGGTGGTGTTGACCGGGATCCACATCGGTGGCTACGGGCTCGACGTGCAGCCGGCAACGACCTTGACCGCGCTGATCGAACAGCTGCTGCCGTTGCCCGATGGTGTCCGATTGCGACTCGGTTCGCTTGAGCCGACCGAGGTCCCCGATACACTGCTCGACCTGTTTGCGGCACAGACACAGATCTGTCCGCACCTGCACATCCCGTTACAGTCCGGCTGCGACACGGTGCTGGCGCGAATGAACCGTACCTACGACACCGCCTTTTTCGCCGCGCTGCTGCAGCGTGTCGTCGCCCGCTTGCCGGATGTCGCCATCGGCCTCGATGTTATTGTCGGCTTCCCCGGTGAGAGCGAGGCCGAATTCACCGCGACGGTCGATTTTCTTGAAGCGCTCCCCTTTTCACATTTGCATGTTTTTCCGTTCAGCCGTCGCCCGGGGACACCGGCCGCATCGATGCCGGGGCAGGTTCCTGGCGATGTGATCAAAAAACGGGCGGCACATTTACGTACTCTCGGCAGCCGCAAATTACAGTCCTACGCAGCGCGTTTCATCGGTCGCGAGCTCGATCTGGTCGTCGAATCGGGTGGACGTGGCCGTGAGCAGCGCGGCCTGAGCGCCAACTACCTGTCGGTGCGGTTTTCCGGAGATCCGGACCGGGCCGGTCACCTGCAGCGGGTGCGTGTCGTTGGCGTGGCTGGAGAACAGTTGCTGGCGGAGCCGTTATGAATGAGAGTCGCCAACACCGTTGGAGTGGAGAGGTGACTCCTGCCGATGCCGGCAAACGTCTCGATCTGTTTCTGACGGCTATTGTGCCGGGTACATCGCGCAAAGCGGTCAAAAAAGCTCTTGATGCCGGTCAGGTGTTCGTCGATGGGCGCGTCGAACGCCGCGCCGGGCGACTGTTGATCGTTGGGGAGACGTTGCTGGCAACGGTTGCCGTGACCATTCAAAAGACTGTCCCGCGATCGTTGCCGTTAACGATCCTGTATCGGGATTCCGAGCTGCTTGCCGTTGATAAGCCCTCCGGTTGGCCGGTCCACCGCACCGATGCCGGTGCCGATAATGTCCTCGATGCCGTCACTGATCTGCTCAAACGCACCGAACCGGAACTCACGCCGATATTGTTGCATCGGCTTGATGCCGCAACCTCCGGGGTTCTGCTGTTTGCACTGAATGCGTCGGCCAATCTTGTTTTAGGTCGGCAGTTTGCCGAGCGTCGTCTCCGCAAGTTCTATCTGGCACTGGTGGCCGGGTCACCACCGGCGGAATTTGCGGTTGATGATCTTCTCCGTACCGGTGTGCGTGGTCGTACGGTGCGCGTTGCCAACGGTGGCAAACCGGCGCAGACGGCATTTCGCACCCTGGCTACTGCCGATGGCATGGCCCTGGTTCTGGCCCAGCCGAAGACCGGCCGTACCCATCAAATTCGTGCCCATCTGTCGGCCGAGGGGTATCCGCTGCTCGGTGATCGTCTTTATGGTGGCCCGGATACCATCACCACGTCTGACGGGCAACGTCTGACGGCCTCCCGACACAAACTGCACGCCGTACAGGTCGACTTTGAACACCCTCTTGATGGCCACCCTTGTTGTCTGCAGGCTCCGGTACCGTCCGATTTTCTGCCTTTTCTGACCCGCCTCGATGTCANNTGTCAGCCCCGATTCCCTCACCTCGTTTTGATCAGCAAAGCAACACCACATCCCCATCTGGTCGCAGATTCTAAGTCGAACAGCTCACCGGGTATCAAATCTTTATCATCAAGAGACGTTTGGGGGAGGGTTTTGTTCAGGCTTCGGCGGCAGCACGTCCGCGCTCAATGTCGACGCGAGATAGCAGGAGTATTCCGACGATGAAAAAGACGGNNGACGGCGAGGGCGAGAATGGCGATACGGCTCGAGCCGGTGAGATCGATAAGCAGGGCGAAGAGCAAAGGCCCGAAGATCGACGCGAACTTGGCGCTGATGGCAAAAAAACTGAAGAATTCAGCGCTGCGCTGGATCGGCAGCAGACTTGCAAACAGGGAACGGCTCAGAGCCTGACTGCCACCGAGAAACAGGGCCACGGCGAAACCAAGAGCCCAGAATTCACCGGCTGTCTGCATCCGGCTGGCGTAGAGGGTGATGAGTAAAAATCCGATCAGACTGATCATGACCGTCTGTTTACTGCCGATCCGACCTGCCAGGCGGGCAAAGAGCAGCGCACCCGGAGTGGCGACGAACTGGATCATCAAAAAGCAGCCGAGGATGGTGGTGGTTGAAAGCCCGAGTTCCTCTTTGGCAAAAATGGCGGAGACGGCGATAATGGTCTGGATACCGTCGTTGTAAAGCAGGTAGGCGAGTAGAAAACGGAGCAGGTCCGGATAGCGGCGCAGTTGGTGCAGGGCGCGCAGGTAGTCTGATGGAGTGCGCAGGGGGGCGATGGCTATCGGTTGGTCTTGCCCCTCACGCACCCAGAGAAAAGTGGGCAGGGCAAAGCCAAGCCACCAGATACCCGTGAGCAGGAACCCGACCCGGGTCGCTGTCGCCTTGTCCGGTAGGCCGAAAGCACCGTGCCAATGGATCAGCACGAAGACAATGGCCAGCATCAGCCCACCGCCGATGTAGCCGTAGGCATAACCGCGGGAAGAGAGGCGGTCTGCATCATGACCACGGGCAAGGACGGGCAGAAAAGCGTTGTAAAAGNNACAAAGCCGATGTTGCCGAGAATGAAGAGGGCGGCCACCATCAGGTAGTCGCCGGGACCTGTTAAGTAGAGAGCGGTGGTGGCGCTGGCACCGAGCAGGCAGAACAGAATCAACAGCGGCCGGCGCCAGTTGCGTCGATCGGCCAGGTTACCCAATCCCGGCGCAATGAGGGCAACGATGGCCATGGAGCCGGAGACGGTGTACCCCCAGAAGGCGGTTGCTGCAGCCGGACTGCTGCGCCAGAAGACCTGAATGCCTTCGGCCGGGACCAGACTGGCAAAATAGACCGGCAGCACAGCGGCCAGAATCACGGTGGCAAAGGCAGAGTTGGCCCAATCGTACAGACACCAACCGAGTTCAGCTCGGCGTTGATTGACGGAATCGATCGAAAGCGGGGCGTTGAGGTTCATGTCTTGTGAGGCTTGCTGGTGGCGCGTAACCACTGGACATAAGCGCAGTCGTCACCGAGCCAGACCGCTTCGCGCACGACCTCGGGGGTCAGGCGAATGCATTCTTCTCCGGTTTTAAAGCGCTTGTGGTAAACCTTGCACTCGCGGGTAACGATATCGAGGTAACGACAGGCGATACGGGTGTGGTAGATGGTTCCATCGGCGTCGATGATCTTTTCAAAGCAGCATTCGCCGCAGCGCCGACAGATATTGTCCCATTCGGGATCGGTCATGGTGATCAGCGGGCGCGAATCCGGTGAAGAATTCGCGCCCGTCAGCCTCGTTAAGGTTTGTCCGTAATGGTCAGGACCTGTTCGGCAAGAACGACTCCGGTCTCGTCAAGTGCCTGCACCTTCAATTCGCCCGGCAGCAGATGCCAGACCTGCTTCGATGACCAGGTCCGCCAACGGTCAGCCCCTATTTTAAGGGGAACACTGGCCATTTCGGTACCATTGTAGAGCCAGCGGTGGCTGATGGTACTGCCGGCACCGTTGGTGATTTCGTTAAAGAAAAAAACGGTCTGCTCGCCGGTCGTGATAGTCTCGACCGCACCGACCGGTTCGCGGTCGACAATCGCGGTACACAGTACGGCACGTGTGACTTCGGGTGTGCCGGCGGCAAGAGCTGCAAGCGGGGTGACCAGTGCAAGAATCATCAACGACAGAATAATACGTTTCATCGGTTCCTCCTCCATTTAGTTGATGTTAGCGTAAGTTATAATGCAACTTTACCCGACTGTCTATATCAGAGACGGCTATTTAAAATCTCCTTGACCAATATATGAAATTCTATATTATTAGCGAAAAAACAGGGAGGTTCACATGATGAAAATCACTGATGCAGCGCGTAAGGAATTGCTGGCGCTTCTGCAAAAAAACAGCGGGAAATTGTTGCGGATTGCCGTTCAGGGTTTTGGCTGAGGCGGCCCCCGTCTGGGGTTGGCTCTGGATGAGCCAAACGAAAAGGAACACGTTGAGATTGACGGTGTGACGGTCCTGATGGACATGATGACACAGGCTGTATCGGAAGGGCAGGTCCTGGATTTTGTTGACAGTGAACGTGGGGGTGGCTTCAGTATCCACTCTGAAGCGGGCGGTTGTTGACAAGACTTGATTGAGTGGACGACCAATCCACACAGCCCTGCTAATGCCGATATATCGTTGCAGATTAGTTGGTAATGCTGTAAATAATGATGTAGCTTTTTTAACTATTTTTTTGAAACGGAGGAGAAATTATGAAAATGCTGGTGAAGATTGCTGCTATTGGTTGTCTTATTGCTTTGCTTTCGGGTTGCACGGTGCGCATTGTTGACTTTACGGCGATTAGCACCAAAAATACAAACATCAAGGCGTCCAAGACCGGGCAGCGGGTCTCCGCAGAAGATTGTGTCCCGGTCATTCTTTTTCCGCTCGGTATCCCTAATATGAAAGAGGCGATTGACCGTGCCATCGAGAAGGCTGGTCCCGGTTATGATGCCTTGACCGACGGCGTTGTTTATTCGGTTCAACAGGCATTTATTTTCGGTCGTATCTGTTATAAGGTCGAAGGCACCCCCATCGCCACCAAATAAGTTTCCATCGTTATTTAGTTAAAAAAAGAGCCGTGCTGGTCACGGCTCTTTTTTTGTGCGGAATTTTATAAGGTCTCGGTTTAACACGATAAACGCAAACCAGTAATAGCGTCAAAGATCAGAACTCAAGGTTGCTCTGCACATAACGCTCGGTAGGGGCCAATTGGCTTTTCAAATTGATAATTTCATTGTCAAGCTGGATCAACTTGCCGTCAATACGGGCGATGCGATCTGTAATCAGCTTTTTTTGATCCTCCAGTTCCTTGCGCATCTGCAGCGCTTCCTGTTGCGACATCTGCGGATTGTTCCGCAAGTCCTCCTCCAGTGCCGACTCGCGTCGTGAGATTTGACGTGAAAAATCTTCCAGACGTTCCTGTGTATTCCGGTTGGAGCTCATCTCACGCTCCAGAGCTTCGATCCGTTTTGAGCGGTAATCGAGGTAGGCGATGGCCAGAGACAGACGCTGAATCTTTTCATTTTGATCGCTGGTCGCCACGCGTTCTTTTTGCAGCTCCGCAAGACGATTGACGGCATCGGTCAGACGGGAAATCTCTGTTGCCAGATCACTCTCAGCCGCCCAGGTCTTGTCCGCTTTAAGGACAATGAGAGTGACCAGCGTACATATGACCAGCAATACGGCCCACCTGAGATTGGTGTGAACGTTATTCATATTTACCTCTTCTTAAGTCGATCGTATGTGTTTAGCCACGACCGATCATCGACAGAATGCGGTTGCTCCGTTCGAGAAATGCTTCCATTTTTGAGCGGTCGAAACCGTGTTGCGCCAGCTGGGCGAGATCATGAACCTGGGCGGCAATCAGGGCGGCGTCATCCTTACGGTCGGTGGCCAACAGGCTGCTGAGGTTGCGAATGACCGGGCTGGCGAGGTTGATAACCAGAGTCTTCTCTTCCGGCAGCTTGTCAGCCGTATCTCCATACATGCGGGTCATGTCACGGAATCGGCGAGATTGTTCGTCCTGCAGGATGACACCGGGGATGGACTCATCGCGGAGGCTTTCGACGCGGACCGTGATGTGGCTGTCAGGCAGTGCTTCCTTGAACAGCTCCCGCAGGTTATCTTCATTGCTTTTGCCGCTGGCATCGGTGGCGAGCTCTGGGCTCTTGTCGCTTTCGAGGATGTTCTGGGTCAAATCGGCATCGACGCGCTGGAAGTGCACCTCGCTGTTTTTCATTTCGAGAAAAGAAAGCAGGTGGGCATCGATGGGGTGGTCGAGGATCAGCACCTCATCTTTCTGGGCGGCGTACATCTTGAGGTAGGTCGACTGGGCGGTTTCATCGGTCGCGTAGTAAACCGTGTTGTCATGCCGTCCCTTAGCGCGATCGAGGTACTCAGCAATGGTGGTCTGCTTGCTGCTGTCGGTGGTGGTGAACAGGATGTGATCCTTGGTCTTGTCGTAGAACTTGTCGTCGCGCAGCATGCCGAACTTGACGAACGGACTGATGTCAGACCAGATCTTAACAAAGGCATCGCGATCCTTTTTTGCCATGTCGACCAGGCGGCCGGCAACACGGCTGGTCAGTACTTCGTTGATTTTGCGTACCTGCGGTTCGTTCTGCAAATAGGAGCGCGATACGTTCAGCGGCAGGTCGGGGGCGTCGAGACAGCCTTGCAGCGGAGTGAGGAATTCCGGGATCAGCTCCTTGCAGTTATCGGAGACGAACACCTGATTGCAAAACAGCTTGATATGACTCTTGGTCACATCGAACTCGGTGTTCAGGCGCGGAAAGTAAACGATCCCTTTCAGGTTAAACGGGAAATCGATATTGAGATGAATCCAGAACAGCGGCTCATCGGCCATCGGGTAAAGCTTGTGGTAGAACGCTTTGTAATCCTCGTCACTGACCTCGCTCGGTGAGCGGGTCCAGAGCGGGTCGCGGTCGTTGACCACATCACCATTGAGTCGAATCGACACCGGCAGAAAGTTGCAGTATTTGACCAGCACCTGACGGACCCGAACCGGGTCGAGGAACTCCTGCTCGTCGGCCATCATGTGCAACACGATCTCGGTGCCGCGGCTGCTGCGGTCGCTCTCGGCCAGACTGTAGCTGGTGCTCCCGGCGCAACTCCAGTCTGCCCCCTTGGCCCCTTCCTGCCAGGAGAGGGTGCGGATCTCTACCTTCTCGGCAACCATGAAAGCACTGTAGAAACCGAGGCCGAAGTGGCCGATAATCTGGTTCTTTTCGTCGTCCTTCTTGTACTTCTCGATAAACTCTTCGGCAGAAGAGAAGGCGATCTGGTTAATGTAACGGCGTACTTCGTCGGCGGTCATGCCGATGCCGTTATCGCGGATGGTCAGGGTGCCGGCCTCTTTGTCAATCTCGACGTCGACGACAAACTCCTGATCGAGCTTAAGCCCTTCAACCAGGTTGATATGCTGCAATTTATGGATGGCATCGACCGCGTTGCTCACCAACTCGCGCAGGAAGATCTCCTTGTCGCTGTAGAGCCATTTCTTGATGATCGGGAAGATATTGTCGGTGTGGATGGAGATGGTTCCGGTCTCGGTGCCGCTCTGTTTTTTCTTAGCCATGCTGTCCTTCCTGTTCGTTGCGAGTCGCAAGTGCGATATGGGTTATGTTTCGTGCCGGCAGGTTAAGCACCGCCGGCGAGGTTGTCAAGTGTCACCGGCCGATATGCGGGGGGTGGGGTGGGGGTACTGGGCCAGTTCCATCAGAATCCCATCCGGTCCCTGAAAATAGACCAGTCTTTTGCCGGTCTGATTCCAGGTCTGCACCGGACCAAGAAAGGTAATCCCCTGCGCTGTCAGTTGCGCGACGACGACATCGATATCATCCACCTCAAGGGCCAGGTGGCGCAGGCCGATGACGTTGGCCCGGACGAGATTGGTGGCCGCAGGGGGACTGTTGGCAAATTGCAGTAATTCAATCGCCAGATCCGATGCCGGGTGGCGCAGGCCGATGAAACGACCTTTCGCACCGGTGATGCCGGTCACCTGTTGAAGAAATGCCGTATCCAGGTCGGCGGCAATGGTGGCTTGAAAGCCGAGACGGACGAAAAAATCGGCTGCAGTCGCCAGATCGCTGACGACAATATTGAGATGATCGAGACGACGGATCATGCCCCTAAATCTCCTGCCCGTAGAGTTGCTTGACGGAATGACGCGACAGCACAATCAGAGTGAAGACACCAAGGATGGTGCCGAAGGGGACAAAAAAGCACATCAGGGCGGCGATGACAAAGGAGAAAAGATACCTTTCGCGCCGGGCAATTAGCCGGCCAGAGTAGATAATCAATATCGCCAGCAATTCACCAATCAGGATAAACGCTCCTCCGAGAACGACAAACACCCAGCCGACAAACTCCGGCGGCGGGCTGCCGTTACCGCCGTGTTGTATGGCTTCCGGTGAGAGCAGCATCCACAGGCCGATCCCGAGGTGGATGCCGGGCAGAAGTGAGAAAAGGGCGGTAATGACGCCAACGATGTAGTGGAAGATGGTCAGCAGGCGCAGGTGTTCCGTATCCTGGCGGTTGTCGGTCATAAATCCCTCTGTTTCTGTCCGGGTGGGCTGTTCAGGCACCGAAGACCCTTTGCAGTATTTGCGAGGTGCGTTTGAGCGGGTCATGCCGAATGGCAGCCTCCTCCTCGGCCAGATAGTAAAAGATCCCCTGCATCGCCTGATTGACCACGTAGTCTGTCAGGTCGGCTTCGATCTTTGGCGCCAGCGGGAGAGCATTGTACTCCTGCAGAGCTTTTTTATAGGTGCGCACGGCCCCGACTTCATTCAGACAACGGTCCACCACCGGTTGCATACTGAGCGCCAGTTGAGGCGACATCTTCCCTTCGAAGTAACGGGTAGCCGCATCGTCCTGCCCGTTGAGGATAGGCTGCAGGTCGGCCATGCGCAGGTCACGAATGGCTTGCCAGAAGAGGGCTTTGGCTTGCGGTGCTGCAGCCTCGGCGGCCCGGTTCAGGCGCTCCTCAAGTTCGTTGAAACTGCGATCAAGGCCAACCTTTCGCGCATAGCTTCTGGCCGTTGCAATTTTTTCCGGGAGGGGGATGAAGACCTTCGGGTCGGCGTAGTAGCCGTTGCGCCGGCCAAGCTGGATCACGACCCGTTCACTGCCGACGCGCAAGGCCTCGCGCAGCCCGGCATCGATCTCGGTTGCAGTCAAAGGGGCGGATCGTGATGATGCCGATGAGATTTGCCCAAGAACACTGCGCCCGGTCTGCTGCCACTGGGTTTCCGTACAGGAGGTCAGCAATAACAGTCCGAGCAGGGGGAGGTGGTGACGTCGCATTTTGTTGTCTCTCGCGGTCATAGTTCAGAATCTGGGTAAAAGGCGTACATGCTCAGAAGAGATCAATGAGCACGAGCGGAACGGGCTTTATCCCGTCTTGATTCCTTCTTTTTGACGATGGCCTTTTTCGACGCTTGCCGTCGATAACTTTGGCAAAAAGGTAGCATCCTGCTGCCTCGCTGTCGACCTGCTTTTTGCATGGATTCAGTGTGTTAACGACTCAGTCATCCAATGATGAATAAAACGCTTAATTTCTCGGATCAAAAACGCTATAATCCAAAGTTCTGTCTGCCACCTGTGTTGGTCGCTGGGCTGCTTGCGGTTGGTTTCTTCCCGCGTCAGTCTGCTCACGGTTGGCAAAAAGAGAACACAAACCAGAAATTCCGCATAATTGACCTCGTCAGGAGATGTGAGTGTTGGAACGTTTCGACTCGAATCAACGACCGTTGCTCGGTTACTTTCAGCCCGACAAGACGGCCCCGCCGGGTCATCTTGATGCCCTGCGTCGCGTTCGCCAGCCGCTCTATGTTCTGGCACAACAGTGTGACACACAGTTGTTGACCGGCACAGTCGACGCGGATTCTTCAGAGGTGCAAAAGCAGGGCTTTACCGGGTTGGTGTTGCCGTGCCCCCTCGAGAGTCTTGGTGATGCCGGGTTCTGTCGTGACCATGCGATCCGCTACCCGTATATCGGCGGATCTATGGCCAAGGGGATCAGCTCGGTGTCGATGGTTGAGGCTCTGGCCAAGGCCGGTATGCTCGGATTCTTTGGTGCCGCCGGACTGTTGGTCGAAGAGGTCGAAGCAGCGATCGATCAACTGCAAAGCTGCGCTGCCGGCTGTTCCTACGGCTTTAACCTCATCCATAGTCCGAATGAACCCGATCTTGAGAATGCCCTGGTTGACCTCTACCTGCGTCGCGGGATTCATCTGGTTGAAGCCTCGGCTTTTCTCGCCCTGACCCCGGCTCTGGTGCGCTACCGGACCCACGGCATCCATCGTGATGAGCAGGGGCAGGTGGTCACTCCGAACCGGGTTATTGCCAAGATTTCCAGGGAGGAGGTCGCCGCCAAGTTTTTTGCCCCGCCGCCGGAGCGTTTTTTGCATGATCTCGTCGCTGCCGGGCAGTTGACTGCTGAGCAGGCACTCCTGGCTACTGAAATCCCCATGGCCCAGGATGTGACCGTTGAAGCCGATTCCGGTGGCCACACCGACAACCGACCGGCGCTGGCGCTTTTCCCGACCATTCTGGCGCAGAAAAATGCCTGTCAGAAACTGTATGGATACAGGCAGAAGCTGCGCGTCGGTCTGGGTGGCGGCATCGCGACACCGGCGTCAGCTGCCGCGGCCTTTACCTTGGGGGCCGCCTATCTGGTGACTGGGACGGTCAATCAGGCCTGTATCGAGTCGGGGACGTGCGATGAAGTCCGGCAGTTGCTGGCCGAAACCCGGCAAGCCGATGTGACCATGGCCCCATCCGGCGATATGTTCGAAATGGGGGTCAAGGTTCAGGTGATCAAGCGTGGTACAATGTTCTCCATGCGCGCCGCCAAGCTCTACGAACTGTACCGGGCTCACGGTAGTATTGAAGCGCTGCCGGTCGACGAGCGGAATAAGCTTGAAAAGACCGTCTTCTGCAAAAACCTTGATCAGGTCTGGACGGAAACGCGCAGTTATTTCAGTCAGCGCGACCCGCGTCAACTGGCCAAGGCAGAGGCCGATCCGAAGTACAAAATGGCATTGGTGTTTCGCTGGTATCTTGGCCAATCGCCGGTCTGGGCCAATCGTGGCGAATCTGCCCGACGGCTCGATTATCAGATCTGGTGCGGACCGGCCATGGGTGCATTTAATGAATGGGTCAAAGGGAGCTTTCTTGAAGCTCCCGGGCAACGACGCGTGGCCACGGTTGCGTGGAATATTCTCTTTGGTGCCGCAGTGATCCTGCGCGCCAATCAACTCAAGTTGCAGGGCGTTGACCTCGAAGACGAGGCAGAACTGACTGCACCGCTTGAAATCGATCAGATCAAGGAGTTTCTCAGTTGAATAAAAACAGCGGAGAACAGAAGAGTCCGGCCGGCGCAGCGACGCCACTGGCCATCGTTGGTGTCGGCTGCCTTTTCCCCCAGGCCGAAAATGCCGGTACCTTCTGGACCAATATCAAAAATGGCGCCGATGCTATCACCGAGGTTCCCGAAACTCACTGGCGATCCGACGACTATTTTGATCCCGACCCCAAGTCTCCGGATAAGGTTTACGCCAAGTACGGTGGTTTTCTGTCGCCGGTGGCTTTCAATCCGATGGAGTACGGGATCCTCCCCAATGCGCTGGAGGCGATCGACACCTCGCAGTTGCTCGGCCTGGTTGCCGTTGATCAAGCGTTGCAGGACGCCGGTTACACACCGGATAAAGAGTTCGACCGGGATCGGGTCAGCGTCATCATTGGTGTGACCGGAACACTGGAACTGGTCGTCCCCCTCGGCGCCCGTCTCGGCCATCCACGCTGGCGCGAGGCGTTAAAAGATGCCGGCATCGCCGACGCCATCGCCGAAGATGTTATGCAGCGCATCAGCGACTCTTACGTCCCCTGGCAGGAGAACTCCTTTCCCGGCTTGCTCGGCAACGTCGTCGCCGGCCGGATCAGCAAGCATTTCAATTTCGGCGGCACCAACTGTGTCGTCGATGCCGCCTGCGGCAGCTCCCTCAGTGCCCTCAATCTGGCGGCGCTGGAGCTGGCCGCCGGCAAATCCGACATGGTGATCACCGGCGGCATCGATACCTTCAACGATATCTTCATGTACACCTGCTTCAGCAAGACCCCGGCCCTGTCGCCGTCGGGTCATGCCAAACCGTTTGACGCCAACGCCGACGGCACTACCCTCGGTGAAGGGTTGGGGATTGTCGTTATCAAACGTCTGGCTGATGCCGAGCGTGACGGTGACAAAATCTACGCCGTCGTCAAGGGGATCGGTGCCTCAAGCGACGGTCGTGGCGGTGCCATTTACGAGCCGAGCGCCAACGGTCAGCAGAAAGCGTTGCGCCGGGCCTACGAGCAGGCCGGTGTCGATCCTCTGACCATCGAACTGATCGAAGCCCATGGCACCGGCACCAAGGTTGGTGATGCGGTTGAAGTGACAGCTCTGAAGTCAGTCTTTGGTGAGGCCGAGCTCCCCTGGTGTGCCATCGGGTCGATCAAATCACAGATCGGCCATACCAAGGCGGCAGCCGGTTCTGCCGGCCTGATCAAGGTTGCCATGGCGTTGTACAACAAGACCCTGCCGCCGACGATCAAAGTTCTGCAACCGCAGGATGCGGTCACCGCCGCGAC
>DDWE01000125.1 GCA_002345625.1 Desulfuromonadaceae bacterium UBA2294
GCCTTGCAGCCATCGGCTTTTGATCAGCCTGTCTCTTACCTTGATGAAAAGCCGCGTCTGCTGTGTTGCCCTTGTCCGCTTCGCTGCGACGTAGCTGCCGCTACGCCTCACTTCATTGACGTCGGGCGCCTTGCAGCCATCGGCTTTTGATCCGCCTGTCTCTTACCTTGATAAAAAGCTGCGGCTGCGGCGTTGCCCTCGTCCGCTTCGCTGCGACGTAGCTGCCGCTACGCCTCACTTCATTGACGTCGGGCGCCTTGCAGCCATCGGCTTTTGATCCGCCTGAAATTCCCTTATTGTAAAACCGCGACGTTTGAACTCTGACCATGCGAATCGCTACCAACCCGATGGCTGATCAACTGAAAAGGGCCGGACAAACCGATTCTTTTTCTCTTGCATTCTAAACAACGCCCTGTAAATATATGAACCTTCTCTCATCTTCTCACACGATGCTTGGAGGCATATATGGAACTGATGATCGGCTTCGAGTGCCCGCAGTGCAGAAAGATTTTGTCCCATCAACTGGACATCTTCCGCCCCGGAGAACCCCGCTCCTGCACCGATTGTGACAGCAAATCCGCAACGCTCACCGACAGCACACTCAAAGACTTTGCGGTCAATCTCCGGCGCTACTGCGAGCACCGCCCTCAGGCCTGACCCCACCAATTAAAGCTTACGCCAATAGGTTGGCGCCTTTACCTTGTCGGCGTCGGCATCTCCTGTTATCGTGTGGCACGACAACCAACAACAGGAGTCTGAACCATGAATATAGACTGGCCGAGTCTGCTTGGCGGCATCGGGATGGGGATCGTTCTGGCAGCACTGGTGGCCTGGGCGATACTACGCAGCCGGATCGAATCAACGGCAGCGCAGGCCCGCACTGAGCAGGCAGCGACCATTGCCGTACTGGAGAGTCGTCTCGTTGCATCCGAGCGACTCACAGCAGAGCAGCGGACGCAACTGGAAGACGCCCGCCAGAAGATGGCCACTCTGGCTGATGAGCGCTCGTCGCTACGTACTGCCCTTGAAGCTGAACGACGCGCCATGCAGGAGAAGCTCGTCATGCTCGAAGCCTGGGAGGAGAAGACCCGCAACTCCTTCAAGGCCCTCTCCGCTGACGCTCTGGCCAATAACAACAACGCCTTTGTCGCTCTGGCGAAAAGCACCCTCGAAAAATTTCACGAGGGGGCCAAGGGCGATCTGGAAGGACGGCAGAAAGCCATTGACCAGCTGGTCAAGCCGCTGCAGGAATCCCTCGGCAAGGTCGACACCCGCATCCACGAGCTGGAACAGGCACGCACCGATGCTTACGGCCGCCTCGACCAGCACCTCGCCTCCCTGCTCGAAACCCAGCGCAGCCTCAAACAGGAGACCGACAACCTGGTCAAGGCACTGCGTGCACCGACGGTCCGCGGCCGCTGGGGTGAGATCCAACTGCGGCGGGTGGTGGAGATGGCCGGGATGCTCAATTATTGCGACTTCATCGAGCAGGAGAGTGTCAACACCGATGGCGGCCGACTGCGCCCCGACCTGATCGTCAAACTGCCGAACGGCAAGAACATTGTCGTCGACGCCAAGGCGCCGCTGATGGCCTACCTTGAATCGATCGAGGAAGAGGATGAGGTCAAGCGCCGGGCCCATCTGGCTCATCACGCCCGCCAGATTCGTGATCACCTGCAAAAGCTTTCGGCCAAACAGTATTGGGACCAGTTCGAGCCGACGCCGGAGTTCGTGGTCCTGTTCCTTCCCGGCGAGACCTTCTTCTCCGCCGCCCTGGAGCAGGATCCAAGCCTGATCGAGTTTGGGGTCGACAAAAAAGTGCTACTGGCGACACCGACCACCTTGATCGCCCTGCTGCGTGCCGTCGCCTATGGCTGGCGCCAGGAGCAGTTGGCAGAGAATGCCAAAAAAATAAGTGACCTCGGCAAAGAGATGTATGATCGCCTGCTGACCGTCACCGGTCACATCGGCACCCTGGGAAAAGGTCTCGACCGGGCGGTCGACAGCTACAACAAGGCGGTCGCCTCTCTCGACACCCGGGTTCTGGTCACCGCCCGCAAATTCAAGGAACTTGGCGCCAGCAGCGGCGACGACCTTGACGCTCCGGCCCTGATCGAGACCGTCACCCGCGCGGCCCTGCCCCAGACCGAAAGCGGCGACAATGACTGACACGGGGCCTCTTGCAATTGAGCCTGCTGCCCCTATATTGACCAGCGCATCCAAACCATCAACAACTCACATAGAGGACCAATCATGAAAAAACTGCTCGCCCTGCTTCTACTCTCCCTGTTCGCCCTTTCCGGTTGCGGCTACAACCAGATTCAGAGCAACGAGGAGGGGGTCTTCGCCGCCTGGGCCGACGTCGAGGCGACTTATCAGCGCCGCGCCGATCTGATTCCGAACCTGGTTGAAACAGTCAAGGGTTACGCCGCCCACGAAAAAGAGACCTTGACTGAGGTCACCAACGCCCGCGCCAAAGTCGGCCAGATGCAGGTCAATGCCAGCGATCTCGGCAACCCGGCCACCCTGCAGAAGTTTCAGGCCGCCCAGGGGGAGCTCTCCTCGGCCCTGTCCCGCTTGCTGGTGGTCGCCGAACGCTACCCCGACCTCAAGGCGAACCAGAACTTCCTCGACCTGCAGCATCAACTGGAGGGGACTGAAAACCGGATCAACGTCGCCCGGCAGCGCTACAACGACGCGGTCCGGATATTCAACACCTCGATCCGCACCTTCCCCAACAATCTGACCAATAATTACATGTTGCACCTCGAGCGCAAGGAACCGTTCAAAGCCGAGGCCGGTGCCGAGGCTGCGCCGAAGGTAAAGTTCTAGCCGATGCGCTATTCAGGCCTGCTACTCCTGCTGCTGCTTTGCCTCCCGCTCACGGCGTCTGCTCTCGACGTGCCGCCGCTACGCAGCCACGTCAACGACCTTGCCGGGATGATCTCCCCGCAGGCTGAGCTCCGCCTGGAACAGGCCCTGACCGAGTTCGAGCGCAGCGATTCGACCCAGATCGCCCTGCTGACGATTCCGACTCTGGAAGGCGAAAGCCTCGCGGAATATGCATTAAAAGTGGCGACAACCTGGAAACTGGGGCAGAAACAGCAGGATAACGGCGCCCTGCTGCTGGTAGCCAGAGATGAACGCAAGATCCGCATCGAGGTCGGCTATGGCCTCGAAGGCCGGCTGACCGATCTTCTCGCCGGGCGTATCGTTGATAACGAGATCAGCCCACGTTTTAAAAGCGGCGACATGGACGGCGGGTTTCTCGCCGGCACCGCGGCGATGATTGAGGCGGTCCGCGGCGAATATACAGCCACGACCAGTAAAAAGAAGCAACGCGCTCCCTGGGGCTGGCTCGCCATGGTTCTGTTTCTCGGCCCCGGCCTGAGCCTGCTCGGCGGCGGCCGGCGCTCTTCCAGTCATCGTCGTGGCGGCTTCTGGGCCGGTGGCGGCGGCTTTGGTGGTGGCGGTTTCGGCGGTGGGGGTGGGTTCAGTGGTGGTGGTGGCGGGTTTGGCGGCGGTGGCGCCTCCGGCGGCTGGTAAGGAGACTTTGATGCAACGCGCAAAAGACTACTTTTCGACGGCAGAACAGCAGCGGATCCGCGAGGCGGTCGCCGCCGCAGAGACACGGACCTCCGGCGAGATCGTACCGCAACTGGTCGATGCCTCCTTCGATTATCCCCGCGCCGAGACCTTCGGCGCCGGCTTCTTTTCCCTCGGGATCGCAGTCCTGGCCAGCTGGTGGTTTGGCCACTCTTCGGTCTGGGTGTTTCTGCCCCTGTTTCTTCTCGGATACCTGCCGTGTAAATGGCTGATCCGTTCCCTGCCCGGGCTGCACCGGCGCCTCATCCACCCGCGGGAGATGGCGGCCGAAGTCGGGGAGAAAGCGATCCTCTCCTTCTTCGAGCTCGGCGTACACAAAACCCGTGACCGCACCGGCATCCTGATTCTGATCTCGCTGTTCGAGCGTCGCGTCCAGTTGCTGGCCGATGAAGGGATCAACGCCAAAGTAGCGCCGGAGACCTGGGCCGAGGTGGTCCGCACCATCACCGCCGGCCTGCATAATGGCAAACCCTGCGATGCTCTGTGCAACGCCATCAATAGCTGCGCCGACATTCTGGAGCAACACTTCCCACGCCGCAGCGATGATACAAATGAGTTGCCGGATCTGGTTATCTAAGCCCTTTTTTAAAAACTGGCGGAATCAACACACGAAAGGGGAACGCAACAGCGTTCCCCTTTCGTGTGCAGTCGACTCAATTAAAAACTAGGCCGACACCCGCGGCAGGGTAAAGGTCGCCGTCGTCCCCTCGTCCTTCAAACTTTCAATCCAGATCCGACCATTGTGCAGTTCAACGATCTTCTTAGCGATACTCATGCCGAGGCCTAGGCCGCTCACTGCAGTATTCGACGCATCGGCCCGATAAAACTTATCAAAAATCCGCACCAATTGCGCAGGCGTCATGCCGATCCCGTGATCGACAACACTGATCTCCCACACATGAGGCCGCAAAGAACAGGTCAGAACAATCTCGCTGCCGGCAGCGGAATACTTTGTGGCATTACTCAGCAGGTTCTCAAGCACCTGTGTCATCCGGTGACGGTCAATCAGACAAACTTCATCCCGACTCGCGGCAGGCAATTCCAGCCGGAGAGTGTGGCTCGCATGATGTGTTTTGTAAGAACGGACCAGCTTGTCGAGAAAATCCCTCAGGGGGACTTCTTGCAGATTCAATTCGATGGCATAACCGTTTTCGATCCGGCTGATATCAAGCAGGTCATCAATGATCTGATTCAGCGCCTCACCCCGGTCGTAGACCTCATCCAGAAACTCCTTGATCTGCGTATCACTAAAGCCGCCAAACTTTTCCGGTTCACGCGCAAACTCTGTGAAACCCAGCATAGCACTGAGTGGTGTCCGTAATTCATGGGCCGCCGAAGAGATGAACTCACTCTTCATCTGGTCCATTTCGATCAGGGCACGTTTGGTCGCTTTTTCAGCGCTGATATCGTACAGAATTGAAACGTAGTGAGTAATCTGCTGATGGTTGCGAACGGCCGTCACCGAGAGCCGGGCCGGGAGAATCTCGCCACTTTTGTGTCGATTCCAGATTTCGCCGCTCCATTGACCGCTCGATTTAATGTGCGCGCGCATCTCTGCGTAGGTGTCTGTGTTGACTGCGCCGGCATCGAGAAGATGAATATCCTGCCCGATGATATCCTCTTCCAAAAATCCGGTCATATTGGAAAAGGCCGGATTGATCTTTTGCACCCGTCCGTCAAAGGTGGTGATCACAATGGCCTCCACCGCATTTTCAAACACACTGGCCGACAGATGCAGCTGCTCTTCATGTTTTTTACGTTCATAAAGCATCAGCAGCAGATAGCAAAAGCCGAGAAAAACTCCGCCACCAACCACTGTAAACACGTGGGAATAAAAGGTCGTGAGTTTAATGGAATCTAGAGCAGTGCGGCTTAAGGTCAGCTTGTAATAGGAGTTGATCGAGCCTATTTTCCAGTCAGGGTGGCAACGCGAACAGTAGCTGATGGTCTCAACCGGAAAGTAATAGGTGGTCAAGCCGTCATGGATCTTGTCCTGCAAATGGCCCAAACCCACCACACCGAAATCGACCTGCTTGACCAGGGTCGGATCGGACGAGTAACGCACCCGCCCCTCCTTGTCGAGCAACGAAAACTCCCGCACATCAGCGAAGGTACCGATCTCCTCCAGATGGCTCTTGAACAGCTTCATATTCCCTTTTTTCAGGGAATCGTAGGTCGACATGAAGATCATGTCACGCAGGTTATCCATGTAGCCGGTGAGAGAGTTTCTGACCTGGCGGTATTTAAAAGCATCGCCGAGGATAAAAACGACCACAACCAGCACAATGGCGCCGGCAATCATGAAAAAATATTTTGATGCGTGTAACCGCCAGATTGTCTTCATCACGACTTCGGCCGGTCCTTGATTTTTTGCTTCATTTCGGACCAGGGGAGGTCCTCGACGTCGGCCGTCTCCAGATAGAGATCGCTGACGAACGGCCAGCGGGGATTCATGCAACCGATACAGGGGGTGTTGCTTTCGACACAGACACTGGTGCGCTGATTCCAGCGACGCATCGGGCAATCACTCGCCGTGATCGGTCCGCGGCACCCCTTTTTCAGCAGACAGTTGTCCTTGTCCTTGGCAAAATCCTCCACAAACAGATCCTGCGAAAAATGCTGGAAACGGCTGCAGCGATTATGCAGCAGCTCGCCATAATATTCCTTGTTGAGCTGAGTATCCTTGACCAGGGGAGGCGCGACGCCGGTGGCGGCGATGTAGGCGATGGTCCCCATGAGGTGATCGGGGTGCGCCGGGCAACCCGGAATACGCAGCTGCGGCACCTCCACTTTCTTCTCCTTCAGGTAGGCGGCTAACGACAGGGCACCGGTCCGGTTGCCGGCCGAGGCCGGGATACCGCCGTGACTGGCACAGGAACCGGAGGCGATCACCATCCGCGCCCGGGACGCGTAACCGGCGAGAACATCATAAAGCGGCTTGGCGCCAAGATAGCAGGCCTCCTTGGGTCGCGACGGGATACTCCCTTCAACCACCAGCAAGTAATCACCCTCGGCTGCAATCCGATCAAGATTGGTCAGATAATCGGCACCCTGACGAAACGACAGAGCCGGGTGTAGTTCCAAACGCCCGACATGTGACAAGAAATCGATAAAGTCGAAATCGTTGCCATACATCATTGAGGTGGTGCAGGCCATGCAGTTCTGGGCGTGGATAAAGGCGAGCGCCGGCGGGTCCTTGGCCAGATGCAAAAACCCCTCGGCCAAAGAACGCGTCAGCAGGGTGCTGCCACACATCAGCAGCGAAATATCGCGGCAGCGTTTTAAAAAAGCACGACGGGTCAGCATGCTCACCTCAGTGAATGGCGCAGGCCAGGCAGGGGTCGAAGCTACGCACGATCCGGCCGATTTCGACCGAACTGCTCCCCTGCGCATCCGGGGTCTGCGTGCCGATCAGGGCGGTTTCGACCGTGCCGCGCTGACCAGTAATAGACGGGCCAAAATTCCAGGCCGACGGCACCTGCAGCTGGTAGCCGGTCACCTTGCCATCTTTGGCAGTGATCTGGTGATTGAGGGCGCCGCGTGCCGCCATCGACATCGAGCGACCGGTCCCGGTCGGCTTGGCCTGCATGTCCGGAGCATTGATGGTCGGCTTGTCGAGTTGATAGCTCGGCAGCAGTTCCAGCAGGTATTGGCAAATCTTTTGTGCCTCGTAAGCCCGGGCCAGGATGCGGCTCATGACTGAAGACTGCACCTTTTGCTGTTTGAATGACTGCAACAGCTGCATAAACCCGGCATCATAATTCACCGCCAGGCGGGCCAGCGGCCCGACTTCCATCGGCGCACCGTCATAAGCCATCGCCTTGACCCAGGAATAGGCGCCGGCTTTATCGACTTGCGGATGACCACTCTGATCAAGGTAGGTCGAATCGACCCGCTCCTCGATCCGCTCAAACAGAGCCACTTCCTTCTGGCCCTTGCGCACCACGCCGGCCGTGTACAGTGGCTGCTTGAGCAGGGTAAATGCACCGTTACCGTAAAAATTACCGTGCGCCTGCCCCATGCTGAAGTAGGGGCTGAAGTGGGTTGCCAAGGCCTGGGCCTGTGGCAGGTAGAAGCGCTGGATAAAATCGGCGGTCTGATCCAGGGCATGAGCGTAATTCATCAACCGGTCGCTGGTGACCCCTGTCGTCAGGCCACCAGGCAGGATGGCGTGGCAGAAGGGAACCTTGCCGCCAAGACTCGCCAGACCGCTGCCGGCCTTTTTGCGTACCGAAATCGCCTCGACATAGCCCAGAGCCATCTCCACCGTCAGGGGGGTATCAGTCAGCGCATCAGTCAGGCCGTTACCGGAAAAGGTTCCGGCCGAGTTACGGAACAGGTTGTCGAGTTTATGGACCCGCTCATCCTGGCCTCGATACTGCTTAAGGCGGGCAAGATCAAGATAATCGGGCAAGGTCAACTGGTAGAAGTGAAAGATGTGGTCGGTCACCAGATGCAGGCCGAGGATCAGCTCGCGCAGAATCAGGCCGTTGGGGGTTGGAACCAAACCGTAGAGGTCTTCCAGAGCGATACAGGCAGCAATACCATGGACTTCATGGCAGATACCGCAGATGCGCTGGGTAATGCGTGCTGCATCGATCGGATGGCGTCCGATCAGCAGGTGCTCGAAGCCCCGATACATACGTCCGGCAACCCGGGCATCAACCACCCGGCCATTGTCGATACGGGTTTCGATAGCCAGATGGCCCTCAACGCGGGTCACTGGATCAATGCTGATCGTTCTGGACATGCCGCCTCCGAAAAAAACAGTGTTCTACTATCCTTATTTCCTCACTAAAAGTAAACCTGAAACGCGCTAAAAACGCTTAACCTGATTTTCCTCCGTCTGTCCTCCCGGCTAAACTCCCGGCACCGTCTTGCGGTCGCTTGCCCAACTGCAAATCAGACATCGGTGTGGCGTTAAGCTGAAACGGCCCATTAAGGCAAGGATAATTGAGGCAAGGGCCATTGGACACGGAGCAAATCTGATCAAATCTGATTTACACGGATTTAAAACAAAACGGATGAATCTAAGTCATTGGGGAGAGACAAGGCTTATCGAACGCAGATAAAGGCGGATGGACGCAGATTTAAAAAAATGACCATAGCTTAGGCTTCGCCTTTATCCGATTTTATCTGCGTTCGCTAAAAAAGATTTTGCCTGATCTTGCCTGATCTTGCCTGATCTTGCCTGATCCGTGGAAATCAGATTTGATCCGCGGCCCATTGACTTAAAGACTTTTACCCTCCCTCACAACACCCCCTGCGTAAAATCACGACTCCACCCTCCTTGCAGGCGCTGCCCTAACAACAGTCCATAGATCCGCGTTGCGTTGATTTCGGCTGCCAGCTGCGCTTCAGCGAGAGTGGCCAACGCACTGCCCCGCCCGTAGAAACGGCGCAGGCGGGAGTAGACCCGCGAGTAGTTATCGATCAGCGGCAGGCTGCGATTCTTGCGGGTGGCGGCAAGAAAGCGGCGGCCCCGTTCACTGGCACCGAGCAGATGCAGATAGAGCGGCCCGCTGTCGAGGAATGCACTCATCTGATCAGCACGACTGTCCAGCAGCAGGTGGCACAAGGTCCGTTGCACCCGGGTCCGGGTCCATTGCGGAGCCTGCACTGCACAAAGGAGCGACTCCAGATCGTGGCTGGTCTCCACAGCCTGCTGCAGGCGCTCCAACATACCGTGTTCAAGCAGATAGCCGTCCGCCCCGGTCCGGAGCAGAGCCGCCAGCAGCAAGCGATAGAACAGGCCGGTATCGACCGTCTGCCCGGTCGCCAGCGCCGCCTGCAGCGGTTTGAGGGCGGCCGGCGGGATCAGCGGCTCAATGGCGTCACCGGCAAGCAGTCGCTGCCGAATACCGGTGGCGGAAGCGATATCCCCCTTAGCATCGGTATCGTGATAGCCGGGACCGAGGCGCGCCAGAGTCAACGGCTGCAGCGGCAGCCCCTGCCGCAACAGGGCGCGCAGATAGGCGAGACCAAGGATATTGTTCGGCGTAGTCAGAAGCGGTGCCAGCTCCTCCCCACCGATGGTTGCGAACACGGCGGCCCGGGCCTGCGGGTAGCCCATCCCCTGACGCAGCAAGGCACCGGTCTGCCGCTCAATCTGTACGGCATGTTCTTCGAGCAGGGCGGCGCAGCGCTGCAGGGCCGGCAGGTCGCCCGACTCGCTGCCGAAGCACAACGCCGATACACCCAGCGCCGCCAGCGACTGCACCGCACCGGTGGCAAAATGCGGTGCGCTGTTGCAGGCGAAAGGGAGCGGCAACTCCACCACCACATCGACCCCGGCAGCCAGAGCCATTTGTGTCCGCACCCACTTGTCACACAGCGCCGGCTCACCACGTTGCAGAAAGTGGCCGCTCATCACCGCCACCGCCACTTCGGCTCCGGCCAGCTTCCGGCTCTGCTCCAGATGGTAAAGATGCCCGTTGTGAAACGGATTGTATTCGGTGATCAAACCAACGGCGCGCATGGTCACAGCTCCAGAGGTAGAAGGTGGACGATGGAGGTCTGCTCCGGCGTCACCTGTGTCTGGCAGGCCAGCGGCTCAACCCCGGACGCTACCGCCTGTCGCAACAGGCGACCGTATTCGGGGTCGATGTCATCGGCCGGAGTGAAGCTTTGCGCCTCGCCACGCTGGATCAGGAACAAGATCACCGACCGGTAGCCCTGAGTCACGGCATCCATCAGTTCGCGCAGATGCTTCTGGCCGCGTGTGGTCACCGCATCGGGAAAACAGGCTACCGTCGACCGGCAACAGAGGGTGACATTCTTGACCTCAATCAGCACCCGTTCCTGATCGTTTTCGAGGAGAAAGTCGATGCGGCTGGCGCCGAAGGGCGACTCAGGGGTCACCCGGTAGCCGGCAAGGCCCGGCAGGGAGCCGTTGCGCAATGCCTCCTCCACCACCCGATTGGCGCGCTGGGTGTTGGTATCGACCCAGTGATCATTGACCCGGATCAATTCCAGGGTAAAGGGGAGCTTGCGCGCCGGATTGTCCGACGTCGACAGCAGCACTTCGTAGCCGGCGATCGCGCACTGCTTCATACTGCCGGTGTTCGGCGTATGCGCGGTGACGATACGACCATCGGCGAGCTCGATATCAGCGAGGAATCGCTTGTAACGGCGCAACAGACGACCGGCGATCAGAGGGATTGGCAGGTTCATGGGTTCAGGCTTGCCTTTAGTGGTTAGAAAACAGGAAAATCAAGGGCAATTGGACGCGGATCAAATCTGATCAAATCTGATTGAAAAGGATTTAAAACCAAAAAGGTGGTGAACCTGGTCCTTGGGGAGAAACAAGGCTGATCGAACGCAGATAAAGGCAGATGCACGCAGATTTTAAAAAAAACCATAGCTTAGTCTTCGACTTCATCCGCCTTTATCCGATTTTATCTGCGTTCGCTAAAAAGCTTTTTTGCCTGATCTTGCCTGATCCTTGAAAATCAGATTTGATCAGATTTGNNATCAGATTTGATCCGCGTCCAATTAAGCCTTTGCCCCTCTTTTCAGCGCCACCGTTTCAGACTATACTGGCGCCAGGAACGAAAGGACAAAACGACTGTGCTGAATCTGCCCGCCATCCGCCAACGCCTGGCCGACCATACCCCCGATCTCTACACTGACCCGTTCCGCCATGCGGCGGTCGCGCTGGTGCTGCGAGGGGCTGGCGATGGGGTCGAGATGCTGATCATGCGCCGCGCCCGGCACAGCGACGACCCCTGGTCGGGGGATCTGGCTTTCCCCGGCGGCAAGGTCGAACCGGGCGATGCATCGGCACAGGCGGCCGCCGAACGTGAGACGCTGGAGGAGATCGGGCTCAATCTGCAAAATGCCGACTACCTCGGACGCCTTGATGACCTCACCGGCACCCAGTTGCCGGTCTGCGTCTCCTGCTTTGTTTATGCCCTGAACCAGTCATCCGAGTTGCAGCTGAACTACGAAATGACCGATTACTGGTGGTTGCCGCTGGAATCATTTCACGAGACCCATCGGCACGGAGTCCAGACTTTTCCGACCCGNNCCCGTAGCCGCAACAGCCTGCAACCGGTCATCGACCTGATCAGCGACGCGCCGGTCCTGTGGGGGATCACCTACCGGCTGATTGAAAGCTTCTTCGCCCTGCTCGATACCCCGCTCCCCCGCCAGCGCAAGAGCATCTGACCAGGTTTTTATCTTATCTGGTTATCCATTTGCCTCAACCTGAGCTCCGATTGCAAAACCCCAAATTGTTTCAATTTGGGAACAACCGATAAACTTACGGTCGAAATCAAAATCGTGTCTCACGCAAAGACGCAAAGACGCCAAGGTTAACCCTGTNNGTCTTGAGTGAGCAACGCGAACGGGTGTGAAATTAACGATGTCTTTATCGAATCGCTCTTTGGTGGAGCAAAGTAGATAAGCAGATTATCTTATTATCCATTTGACTCAACCTGAGTTCTGATTGCAAAACCTGAAATTGTTTCAACTCGAAGGCAGTCGATTACTATTGTCGAAATCAAAATATTATCTCACGCAAAGCTGCAAAGACGCCAAGGTTAACCCTGTAATTCAAGATTCTCTTTGCGCCTTTGCGTCTTGAGTGAGCAACGCGAACGGGCGTGAAATTGTTTATGCTCTTATTGAATCGCTACATGGTGGAACGAAGTCGATAAGTAGATTCCATTAAAGCTTCAATCCCGACCATCAACAAAGACCGGCGCACGGCCGGTCAAAACCTGGGCGTTCAACCTCCCGGGGGATCACCGCAACCGCAATCGGATTGGCGACGCTGTTTTGGCAGAAAACTGCGCAGCATCAGCGCCAACAGAATCAGCGCCGCCAACTGCTCCCACCAACGCGGTCCGGAGTCGATCACGGCATGCACCTGAGTCGCGATATCCCAATTGAACCCGTCATAAAGCAGATCGGTCAGCCAGCCAAACAGCAGGGCACAAGCAGCAATACTCAGCAGATAGACAGCGGTCACCCCTTTACCCCAGAAACGGGCCACCAGAGTCACGGTGGCGGCATTGGTCGCCGGTCCGGCGAGGAGAAAGACCAGGGCGGCGCCGGGCGAAACCCCTTTGAGGATCAACGCCGCGGCAATCGGCGTCGATGCCGAAGCACAGATATACAACGGGATACCGACCAGCAGCATCGCCAGCAGCATGGTCAGCTCACTGCCGATAAGGCCGGCAAAGAAATCATCGGGGATCAAGGCGTCGATCACACCGGCGACGGCAATACCGATGAGCAGCCAGCCGCCGATATCACGCAACAGCTCGCCAAAGGCGTAGACCACTCCGGCCCGCAACCGGGCTATCCCGCGCAAATCCGCAGCCGGCGCGCAGCACTCATCGGCACAGAGATCATCCGAACACGCATCAGCAGCAGGAACGACCGCCGGCGGCTTCTCGGGCAGAAAATTGATCAACAGCCCGGTAACAATCGCCGTCACCAGCGCCGCCAGAGGGCGCAACACGGTCATTACCGGGTCGAGCAGCGCGTAGGTGATGGCCATGGAATCGACCCCCGATTCCGGAGTTGAGACCAGAAAAGCGGCCGAAGCACCACGGCCGGCCCCCTGGCGCTGCAGGCCGATCGCCGCCGGTATCACCCCGCAGGAACACAGCGGCAGCGGAATCCCGAGGACCGACGCCTTAAGGACCGAAGACAAGCTACTGCCACCGAGATGCCGCGCAACCAGATCGTCCGAAAAGGCCCCCTTGAGCAGACCGGCGGCAAAAAAGCCGAACAGGGTATAAGGTGCAGCCTCGGCCAGCATCTGCCAGCAGCTTGAGGCAATCGATAGAAGTAAAGACATGCAATCTCTCCGCCGGTGCCGAAATGGCCCCGCTACCCTATCAAAGGCAGGGTCAGGATGACAACCGCTTCGGCCATTCTTTACAAACAATTATACTACGACGTGACATCGTCACCCCGGACTTTCCCTGTCGCCGGGTCTGTGCTAGGCTTCTTTGCATGAGCTCTGAAACCTACCCGGTCGATCCGCAAATCTGCTGTCAATGCCGCGGGCTCTGCTGTCAGGGGCACCCCGGCCTCTGGACGCAACCGCAGGACTTTTTTGCCATCTGGTTTCCACAGGGTCAGCCCGACCTGAGTCAGCTAAGTAAACGACTCGAACACGAGCAACTCACCCTGCGCGATGTCGGGGATGTCCGCATCCCGGCCCCTCAAAATACCGATACCGGCTGCATCTTCCTCGCCGCCGATGGCTGCCAACTCCC
The DNA here is from genome assembly GCA_002345625.1 of Desulfuromonadaceae bacterium UBA2294. Taxonomy (GTDB): domain Bacteria; phylum Desulfobacterota; class Desulfuromonadia; order Desulfuromonadales; family UBA2294; genus UBA2294. The sequence continues at coordinate 13,842 of DDWE01000125.1, forward strand.
CCCGGAGAAACGCCCCGACCAGTGCCGCGCCCTGATCCCCGATCTCGACACCCTGCTCGATGGAGAAATTCGCTGTTCTTTGCCCCCAAAGCACGGTAGCGGTCAGGCGCGCAACAACTGGCGAACGTTCTGGGAAAACCCGACGGGGAATTAAAAGCCACAGACGGTTAATCCCTTGACATCTTTTAATAATAAAGCATAGTTAAGTCGGCTGGAAAATTTCCACCGCTTAAAGACAAGACTCTCCGATCGAGGGAAAAATCAGGGCAAGCTGATGACGCAAAGCCACCGATCCTGTATCGGGAGAGCCGGACCGCCGAAGAGCAGGTACCGCATCTGCCCCCACTACAAGGGGACTGATCAATAACTGCCCGTCGGTTTCTCCGGAGGGCGTTCGTTTTTGCGGGGTAAACACCATGCAGACCAGACCGACTGCGTACCGGATTCTGTTCCCGCTTGCCATCCTGGCCGCGGTCAGTCTGGGTCTTTGTGCCTGCGACCGCACGGAACCCGCCCCGAAAACCAATTTCCCTCCCCTGACCATGTGCATCGATTTGTCACCAACCAACGCCCTGACCCTCATCGCTGACGCTGACGGCTTTTTCAGCGCGGCCGGCCTTGACATCACCCTCAAAGAATACCCGAGCGGAAAGCTGGCCCTGGGTGGGCTGCTCGCCGGTGAATGCGACCTTACCACCTCGGCTGAAATCCCGGTGATGATTGCCAGTTTTGCTCACGACGACCTCAAAATCCTTGCTTCGTTGGCCAATTCATACAACGTCAACCGGGTTATCGCCCGCCGCGACCGGGGGATCCGCACCCTGGCCGATCTGCGCGGCAAGCGGATCAGCACCCAGCGCGGTTCGGCGGTCCACTTCTTCCTTCACCTGGTCCTGGCCAAGCAGGGCTATGGTGAAGAAGATATCACCCTCTCCTTCCTGCCGGCGGTCGAGCTGCCGCAAGCACTGGCACACGGCGACATCGACGCCTTCTCCATGCGCGAACCCTTCATCAGCGAAGCGCAGAAACTGCTCGGCGACAATGCTGTTGTTTTTGCCGAACCGGGACTTTACTCGTCCTACCAACTGCTGGTCGGGCGCGGGACAACAGTGACACACCACAGCGAGCAGTTGGTCGCACTGTTGCAGGCCCTAAGCCGCGCGAAACAGTTTGCCCTGCACGAACCGGATGCCGCAAAAAAAACCTTTGCCAGGGCATTGGCGATCGAACCCGCCAGGGTGGATAAGCTCTGGCCCGAGCTGCAATTGACTGTCGAGCTGAGCCAATCGATGCTGCACAACCTCGAAAGCGCCGCCGCCTGGATACAGGCCGCACATCTGGTCGAAGCTGAAACACCGCCCAACGTTCTGAACCTGGTCTGGAGCGTGCCATTGAAACTGGCCAGTCCCGACGTCATGACCATCGTCGAATAGGTCGCTAACGGATGAAAATCAGCACCCACCTGCAGCTGAATATCTACCTGGCCGTTCTGTCGCCACTGCTGATCGGTGTGTTGTTACTGTTCAGCTACCAGTCTTTCCGCGTCTCCCTGCAGGAGAGCGCCGCCATCAGTAGCATCCGCCTTGACATCAACGATCTGAGCCAGCTCATCGCCGAATTCAGCATCTCCTCCTCGCCCCGGATCCAGCAACAAATCCGCCTGAAACACGACGAACTCAATCGGACCCTGGGGCAATTGCACTTCAATACGGCCGACGAGAAAACCCTGCACCAGAGCCTGCTTCAGCACAGCAATGGACTGCAAGCCGGTTTTGTCCAGATCCAGGAAGTACTACAGGCCCGGCAACACAACCGGATAAAAGACGACACCGGCGACCTGAAAATCCGGCTCACTGTGCAGCTCATCGACCAGATTCAGCTGCTGCGCACCGATGCGGCCCGGCTCTCCGCCCTGACCGAAAGCCAGCTTGCCGACCGTCACCGCAGCACCGGATGGCTCACCCTCGGCACCATCTCCCTGATCGCCATGGGGTTCTTCGCCTCCGCCCTGATCACCCGCCGCCGCCTCGGTGCCCCGCTAAAGGAACTGCATCGCGGCATCCGGCACACCGCCTCTGGAGACCTTTCTTTTCGCCTGACAGCGACCGGCATGGACGAACTCGGCGATCTGGCCGAGGCCTTCAACGCCATGCTCGATATCCGCCAACAGGCCGATGAAGCGCTCCTTAAGCTGAACCGGGAGCTCGAACTGCGCGTGGCCGAACGGACCGAGGCTCTGCACAAAACCATCAACGGCCTCGAGATTGAGAGCACCGAACGACAACAGGTCGAAAACAGCCTGCGGGTCAGCGAGGGGCTGTACCGCACCCTGGTCGAAAACATTGACCTCGATATCACCCTGATCGACAGCGACCACCGGGTGGTGATGACCAATAATGCCCGGAGTAAAATTTTCCAGCGCGAAATCGGCGACGCTGTCGGCCGGCATTGCTATGAAGCATCGTGGAACAGTCAGGATCGCTGCCCCAATTGTCCGGGCGACATCGCCCTGCACAGCGGCAAACCGGAAGAGATCGAGGTGCACAAACCGCGCGCGGACGGCAGCGACATGGCGCTGCTGATTCGCGCTTTCCCGGTTTTTGACGGGGACAAGACCAGCGGCTTTATCGAGGTGATCGAGGATATCACCGAGCGCAAACAGTTTGAAGACCAGCTGGCCGAAACCCGGCGCCAATTGCAGGCGTTGATGGACAACCTGCCCGGAATGGCCTACCGCTGCCGCAACGACGCCGACAGAACCATGGAGTTTGTCAGCGAGGGGAGCTTCACCCTGACCGGTTATAGCGCCGAAAGCCTGATCCATAACAAAAAGCGCAGCTACGCCTCACTGATCCACCCGGACGATCAGGAGATCGTCTGGCTTCAGGTCCAGTCCGCTATTGCCCAGCACGAACCATTCTTTATCGAATACCGGATCGTCACCGCTTCGGGCGTGGTTCGTGATGTCTGGGAAAAAGGGTCTGCCGTGTTCGGCGCCGATGGTGACTGCCAGGCTCTGGAAGGCTTCATTATGGACATCACCGCACGCAAGGCCGCTGAGGAGGCCTTGCGCGCCAGCGAGGAACGACTGAGCCGGGCGGTTCTCGACGCCCCGTTCCCGATCATGATCCACGCCGAGGATGGCGAGGTGCTGCTGCTCAGCAAGGCATGGACCGAAATTTCCGGTTATACGCAGCGCGAGATCCCGACCATCGGGGACTGGACTGAGCGTGCTTATGGGCAGAGGATAGAACTGGGCCGGGAGTTTATTGAGAACCTGTACGACATCAGCGAACGGCGACACGACGGCGAGTATCAGGTGACCACCAAAACCGGAGCGGTCCGGATCTGGGATTTCAGCTCCGCCTCACTGGGCAGGACCGACGACGGCCGGCGCAGTGTCATCAGCATGGCGACCGACGTGACCGAACGCAAAGCCGCCGAAGCCGCACTTGCGGAAAGTGAAGCCCGCTACCGGAGCTACTTCGAAACCGGCCAGATCGGCATGGCCATCACCTCCATCGAAAAGGGCTGGGTGGACATCAGTAACCGGCTCTGCGAAACCCTCGGTTACAGCCGCGAGGAGTTGCAGCAGCTCACCTGGGCCGAACTGACTCACCCCGATGATCTGGCGCGTGACCTGGCCGAATTCGGCACCCTGCTGCGCGGCGAAAAAGACCACTACACCCTGGAAAAACGCTTCATCCACAAAAACAGATCGATTGTCGACAGTTTCATCGCCGTCACCTGCGTTCGAAAAGAGGATGGCCGTCCCGATTATTTTGTCGCTCTGGTCCAGGACCTCAGCCAGCTCAAGCGCACCGAAAGGTCTCTGGCTAAAACCATCACCGAACTGCAGCGTTCCAATCACGAGCTGGAGCAGTTTGCCTATATCGCCTCCCACGATCTGCAGGAGCCGCTGCGTATGGTCGGCAGCTACGTGCAACTTCTCGCCCGCCGCTATCAGGGTCAACTCGATGCCGACGCCGACGAGTTCATCGGTTACGCTGTCGAAGGGGCGACCCGCATGCAACAGCTGATCAACGACCTGCTCGCCTTCAGCCGAGCCGGTCGCCGGAGTGAACCGTTTGCCATAATCGACTGCAACGAAATCATCAACACGGTCCGGCAGAATCTGTCCAGGGCCATCGAAGAATCGGCAGCAACTCTTAACATCGCCCCTCTGCCGCAGGTTATGGGCAACCCAACGCAACTGACTCAGGTGTTCCAGAACCTCCTTGCCAACGCTTTGAAATTCCGGGGTGAAGCGGCACCACAGGTCGACGTTACGGCTGAAAAAAAGGGGAATGAATGGCTCTTCGCCGTCCGTGACAACGGCATCGGAATCGATCCGCAATTCTTTGATAAGGTCTTCATCATCTTCCAGCGTTTGCACGCCAAAAAAGATTATCCGGGGACCGGAATCGGTCTTGCCTTGTCCAAAAAAATCATTGAACAGCACGGCGGCAGAATCTGGATTGAATCGGAATCCGGGTGCGGAACCACTTTTTTCTTTACGCTCAAAGGAGAACAATCAACATGAAGCGCAATGGGATCCCGATTGAAATCCTGTTGGTCGAAGATAACCCGGCCGATGTGCGCCTGACCATCGAGGCCCTCAAGGAGGGGAAAATCACCAACCACCTCAGTGTTGCCGGCGACGGCATCGAGGCCCTCGACTTTCTCCACCGGCGCGGCACATTCAAAACCGCCCCGAGGCCAGACATTATTCTCCTCGATCTCAATCTGCCCAAAAAAGATGGCCGGGAAGTTCTGGCCGAGATCAAGGAAGACAATGAACTCAAACGGATCCCGGTGGTGGTTCTGACCACCTCCAAGGCCGAAGAGGACATTATCAAGACCTACGATCTGCACGCCAACTGTTACATCAGCAAACCGGTCGGTCTCGACGAATTCATCAATGTGGTCAAGACCATTGAGGATTTCTGGTTGACCGTGGTCAGACTGCCGAAACACTGAGCCGTCGATCGCTACAGGAGATAAAAGCTGACTCATGTCAACACGCAGCAACTCTGAACATCCGGCCCCGAACATGTCTCGCCCCGCTGAAAACGGGGCGAACCCGGCCACGTTGTCCGCGCTGGTCGCCAGTCACGAAGAGTGGCTGATGGAACGGGTGCTGTTCTATGCCAAACGCCAGGGCTATACCCGCTACACCTCGACCCTGCTCGAAGCCTGGCGGGCGTCGATCGTCGGACTATCCAACGCCCTGATCGAGACCCTGCAACGCTTCAGCCAGCCACCGGAGTTCGGCCCCGATGACGATTTCCGCAATGATCCCAGCGCCACCTTCGGTATCATTGAGGCCAGACTGCATCGCGACCGGGGGGTCACGCTGGCAATGTTTCTCGGCCTGATGAAATATTATCGGCAGGCTTATCAGGATCTGCTTCTGGAGAAGTCCAACAAGCAAGGTGCGGTTGAGAGCGACCGCCTCTACCTCGACCGTTTCTTCGACCGGGTCGAAATCGGCTACAGCAGCGAATGGCTGGCAGTCAGCGAGACCGTGGGGCTGACCGATCTGCAAAACGCCAACCGGACGCTGACCAATGAAAAGAACAAGTACCTGACCATCTTCGAGAGCCTGCATTCTCCGGTGATTCTGGTCGAAGACAACAACAGGATTACCAACTTCAATCAGCAGGCAGCCACTCTGTTCAGCGACAAAGACTCTCCGGGTAGCCATTATTACCGCGACGATGATGCCGGCATACCGACCTGGCCCTGGCTGCAGGAAGCGCTGCACGAATTGGACAAAAACGGCTGTGAAGCCGTCGGGCTGGAGCTCGATCTGCAAACGAATCAAGGTCTTCGGCGTTATCAGCTCAACCTGAAACGGATGCTCGATATCAGCGGCAAATTCAGTGGCACCGTGGTGATCCTCAACGATGTCAGTGAACTGCGCTGGACGGAAAGCCGGATGCAGACACTGCTCGACGATCTGCAACGTTCGAACAAGGAGCTGGAAAACTTCGCCTACGTCGCCTCCCACGATCTGCAGGAGCCGTTGCGCATGGTCACCAGCTACCTGCAACTACTGGAACGGCGCTGTGGCGACCGCCTCGACAGCGACGGCCGCGAATTCCTTCAGTTTGCAGTCGATGGCGCGCAGCGGATGAAGACTTTGATTCTCGATTTGCTGACCTATTCACGCGTCGGTCGCATCGACTCCACCCTGACCGCCACCGATCTGAACGACGTGATGCAAAAAGTTTTAAACAATCTCGGCCCGGCCATTGCGGAGCATGGTGCCGTTATCGAAATCCCGCCGCTGCCGACCCTGGACGCCAACCAGACGCAGATGGGGCAGCTGTTCCAGAACCTGCTCAGCAATGCGCTCAAATTCAGCACTGGCCCGGCACCGCTGATCAGGGTCACGGTCGAGGAGACCGGGAACGACTGGGCATTTTCGATCAGCGATAACGGTATCGGCATCGCGCCAGAATACCATGAACGGATTTTTGTCATCTTTCAGCGCCTGCACGGCAAGAAGGAGTTCCCCGGCACCGGTATCGGCCTGGCCCTGTGCCGAAAAATTGTCGAGCACCATGGGGGCAAGATCCGCGTGGAATCGACCGAAGGGGCAGGCGCCACCTTCCATTTCACCCTCAGCAAGAAAGCTGCAAATCATGGGCCCTAAAAGTCAACCGATCGAGATTCTGCTGGTCGAGGATAATCCGGCCGATGTGCGCCTGACCGTCGAAGCCCTGCGCGAAGGGAAGGTGCTCAACAACCTGCATGTGGCCAAAGACGGGATCGAGGCTCTCGATTTTCTCCACCAGCGGGGAGACTATCAGTCCGCCGTGCGCCCCGATTTGATCCTGCTCGACCTCAACCTCCTCCGCCTCAGCGGCCAGGAAGTTCTGCAGCAGATCAAAACGGACGACAGCCTGATGTGCATCCCGGTGATTGTCCTGACCACCTCCGAAGCGGAGGAGGACATCCTGTCATCGTACGGCCTGCACGCCAACTGCTACATCTGTAAACCGGTCGGGCTGGAAAAATTTCTGGAGGTGGTCAAGACCATCGAGGACTTCTGGCTGACCATCGTTACCCTGCCCAACGCTTGAGCCACCGTAAAGGAAGGGATTCATGAGCAAACCGGGCTTTACCGCCAGATATGCCTATAATGCCGCCAACGTACTGATCGGGGCCTTGCGTCAGAACTGCTTCAGCGGCGGACACAAACTGATCCGGTTTGAGGCTTTCGGCGACAGCAACATCGCAATGCAGAAGATGATCGTTCGCGACGGTCACTTTCGCCCGGTCGTGGAGTGCTAATGCCGGATAAGATCTCCCTGCAAAAAGTTTTGCAAATCCGCCTGCTCCTCGGCACGACCGTGCCGCTGCTTTTGCTGGGGATTGCAACCCTGTGGCTGCTAAATCAACAGCTCACTCGCTCCGTCCTTGAGAAAAACAGCGTCCTGGCCCAGATCGCGTCCGAGCAGGCCAACGAGATCTTTCAGAATCCACATCAGGCGCTGCAGCAATTGGTCGCCATGCACATCAACGTTGAGACGGATATTGACCAGCATCTGACGCAGATCATCGACAACTTTCCTTTTTTTGAAGCAATCTACCTGCTCGATGCCCGGGGCCATACCACCCACCTCGGCCTGCCGGAACGACTTTCATCGCTACACGACAAATACCTCGGCCTCGATCTTTCGGGCCAAAGCGAGTATCTGGTGACCATCGAGCAGAAACGGAGGCATTGGTCAAAACCGTATTTATCGCCCTTGACCGGCGCCTACTCCATCGCCCTGAGTCTGCCGGTTCGCAGCGGGGCCGTGGTCGGAGTGTGCAGTCTCGAACTGCTGCAGAATCTGGCCACCACCATCGCCGCACCGGGACATCTGACCGCGGCCATTATCGATCAAACCGGCGGCCTGATTTTCCACTCAGACCCCCAACTTGCCCAACAGCACCTCAATCTTGGCCAGATCTCACCGGTCACAGCCGCGATGCGCGGCGAATTCGGCACCTTTGAATACCGCCTGGATGGCAAGAGCTATTTGGGCAGCACTGACATCATCGCTGAAACCGGCTGGATCATGCTGATCTCCCAGTCCGAAGCAGAGGCCTACGCCTCTTTGCGCCAGACCTCCGCCCTGTTTCTTCTCGGACTGATCATAACCGCCCTCTTTGCCGCCCTGATCGCCAATACTGTCGCCAGACGCCTCTCGAAACCCATGGCCCAGTTGCAACAGCAGGCCGAGGCGTTTGCCACCGCGTCGAAACGGTCCCCGTTGCCGGAGCAGCCCTGGCGCGAGGTTGACGCCCTCGCCACCAGCATGAACCGGATGATGGCCACCGTCGAGCAGCGCGAAAGCGAACTGGCCAGCAGCCGCCAGCACTACCGCCTGCTGTTCGACAACGGCACCGACGCCATCTTTATCTATCGCCCCTCCATGGGGCAGGTGGAACCGTTTGTCGAAGTCAACCAGGCAGCCTGCGACTGGCTCGGTCTCTCGCGCTCCGAGCTGCTTAAACTCTCAATTCCGGAGATCGATGCCGAAATCACCAGCCACCCCGAACAGCTGAAACTGATGCGACAGACCCTCAAACAAAACGGCCAGGTCCGCTTCGAAACCACTCTGCGCACTGCCGGCGGTCGCTTGATTCCGGTCGAGATCAACAGCCGTCTGTTTGATTTCGAAGGTGAGTCAGCGGTGCTGGCTTTGGCCCGGGATGTCACCCTGCGCCGTCAGGCCCAGGCCAACCTGCTGCAGACCCACCAGCTGCTGAACCGGGTCATCGAAACTTCACCGGTGGCGATCACCGTTCTCAACCGGGAAGCAGAGGTCGAAATCTGGAACCCGGCGGCGGAGACCATTTTCGGCTGGCACGCCGAAGAAGTGGTCGGGAAACCGTTGCCGATCATCCCGGAAGAGCTGACTGCGGAGGGGCAACAGCGCATCAACCAGCAATTATCGGGGGCGACGGTGCCACAACTCGACCTGACCCGGCTGCGTAAGGACGGCAAGCGAATTCAGGTACGCGCCGCCTCCGCTCCGTTAAAAGATGCCCGGGGCGATGTGATGGGGATCATCAGTACCTACTCCGATGTATCGGCCGAAAAACGGATCGAGCAGCAGTTGCGTAAACTGGCTCTGGCGGTTGAGCAGAGTCCGGTCAGCGTTGTCATTACTGACCTGGACGGACAGATCGAATACGTCAACACCGCTTTTACCGACCTGACCGGCTACACACTGGAAGAGGCACAAGGGCAAAACCCGCGTCTGCTCAAATCACCGCACACTCCACCATCGACCTTTGTCGAGCTCTGGGACACCTTGAAGAAAGGGGAGACCTGGACCGGAGAGTTCTGCAATCAGCGCAAGGATGGTGACCTGTTCTGGGAAAAGGCGATTATCTCCCCGATGACCGATGCACAGGGACAGGTCACCCATTACATCGCCATCAAGGAGAACATCACCGAACGCCGGCGCCTCGAAGGCCAGCTGCGTATGGCACAACGTCTGGAATCGATCGGCACCCTGACCGGTGGCATCGCCCACGATTTCAACAATCTGCTCACCGCCATCACCGGCTACAGCAACCTGCTGGAGATCAGGCTTGATGACCATCCTGAGCTGCAGAGCATAGCCCAGAAGATCCAGACCATCTCCGATCGGGGTGCGAGCCTGATCCACAACCTGCTCGCCCTGGCGCGCCGCGAAGCCTCTGCGTCGCATCCGTTTGATCTTAATCTGCGCCTTATTGCCCTGCAGGAGCTCCTCGGGCGGGTGCTCCGTTCCGATATCGATTTACAGATTGAACCGCACCCGGCGCCTTTGGTCATCCTCGGCGATGAGACCCAGATTGACCAGGTTCTGACCAATCTGGCGACCAACGCCCGCGACGCCATGCCACAGGGGGGACAGCTGCAGATCCGCTCTACTCACACCGTGCTCGACACCGATTTCATCCGTGAGCACGGTTTTGGCCAACCGGGGCCCTATGCCCTGATTACGGTCCGCGACACCGGTGAAGGGATGGATGAAGAACTGCAACGGAAAATATTCGACCCCTTTTTCACCACCAAGGAGTTCGGCAAGGGGACCGGTCTCGGTCTGGCCATCTGTTACGGTATTATCAAACAGCATCAGGGGTACATCACCATCGACAGCGCACCGGGTAAAGGGACAACCTTCTATCTCTACCTCCCCATCGTCGGCACCTTGGCTTCCGTGGACATCGAGCCCACGGTCCGGGAATTTCCACGCGGTGACGGTCAGACCCTGCTGCTGATCGAAGACAATGACGCAGTGCTCGGTGCGCTGTGTGCGGTTCTCGAGGAGGGTGGCTACCGGGTCGTCACCGCCGGAGATGGTCAGGCCGGTCTGGCCCTGCTGGAAACGGCAGAGCAACACATCGATCTGATTCTGACCGACATGATCATGCCCGGCATGAACGGCTATGAACTTGGGCAGCGCATCCAGATGCTGCGCCCCGATCTGCCGATCTTGTATATGAGCGGTTACACCGCAGACATTCTGATCGAAAACGGGTTGACCGACCAAATGCTGGACGTCATCCCCAAGCCGGTCCACCCCCATGAACTTCTGCGCCGGATCCATGATCAGTTCAATCCGTAACGCAGGCGTCTTTTTGCCTTCAGGAGCAGACAAAGACCATGCAACAGAGCACCGACCTCATCTCAAATGAACTACTGATCGAAATCCTTGAGTACAGCGAAGAAGCCGTCGCCGTCGTCGACCAGAGCACGGGGCTGGTGATCTACGCCAATCGAGCCTTGAGCGAGCTTTTCGGCCTCCCCGCCGAAAAGATTCTGCAGCAGCCGTTGCCGGTCGCAACAGAGCCGGGTCCGATTCTGGAAGTCGAGCTCGAACCGGGCCGATTCAACCGCCGCGCCTCTGACCGGGGGCGGATGGTTGAGGTTCGCAACGCCTTCGCCCTCACCAACCGGGACCTGAAGATTATCTTTTTCCGCGACCGGACGGCACTGCAGACCATGAAACAGGAGCTGCGCAGCCTGACTTTGAAAGACGAGTTGACGCATCTGTTCAACCGTCCGACGTTTATCCGTTTCGGCGAACACCAACTCGATTTGGGCCAGCGGATGAAAAAACAGATGGTGGTCCTGCGTGTTCGCCTGTTAGGGTTGCCGGAGATCAAGCAACGCTTCGGCTCCAAATCCCTGGATGCAGCGGTGCAGGACCTCGCCGGGATATTGGTCAAGACCTTTCGCAAATCGGATCTGCTCGCCCGTATCGCCGAAGACGAGTTTGCCGTACTGGCCGTCAACTCTCTGGGCATCTACCAATCGGTGATCGTCAGCCGGCTCAAGGATAACCTGGTTGCGTTCTGCAGCAGTGAACAGCGCCCCTACCCTCTGCAGATCTGTTGTGGAACCAGCTGGTTTGATCCCGAGGCACCGCGAGATATGGAGGCACTTCTGGCTGCAATCAGCTTCGACGACGGGAATGAGAACACGAACAGCAACCTGTAACCGGCGGTCGAAGGTAGTGATTCCCGACAGGTGAGAATAGAATCGCGCAGCACAGGAACTGCCGGCCGTTTGCCGGCACAAAGGGGGCATCATGCCACATGAAACCATCCAGATCGTCCTGATCGAGGACAACCCGGGCGACGCGCGCCTGATCATCGAGATGCTGCGTGACACCAGTATCCGGCATACGACCAGCCATAGCGAAACCCTCGCCGATGGGCTGGCTTCCCTGCAGCAGGGAAAAGCGGATTTTATTCTGCTCGACCTCGGCCTGCCGGACAGCCACCAGTTACAGGGGCTGGAGCTGATCGTCGACCGATACCCCGGGCTGCCGGTCGTGGTCCTGACCGGACTGAACAGCGAAGAAATCGGTTTTTCGGCCTTGAAAAAAGGGGCGCAGGACTTTCTCAACAAGGATGAAATCAATCCGGCGATCCTGCAAAAGACCATCAACTATTCCATTGAGCGTCAGCGCCTGAAGAGTGCTCTGCACGATGCCACCACGCACCTGCAGGAGAGCGAGAACCGCTTGCGGCAGGTAATTGAGAAGAACTCCGACGGCATCCTGATCATCAATCACTCCGGTCTGGTCCGTTTTATCAACCCGGCAGCCGAAACCCTGCTTGGGCGCAGCCAGGAAGAGATTCTCGGCCTGCCTTTTGGCTTTGATCTTAAGGATACGAACCTCACGGAACTGCGGATCCCCCGTCGCAACGGTCTGGAGATCATCTGCGAACTGCGTCTGGTCAACACCGAATGGCTCGCCGAGCAGGTCACTCTGGTCTCCTTGCGCGACGTGACGGCTCAACGCAGACTGGAAATGCAACTCCGTTACGCGCAGAAAATGGAATCGGTCGGCAACCTGACCCGTGGGGTTGCACACGATTTCAATAATATTCTGGCCGCCATCATCGGCTATGGCAGTGTCCTGGAGATGAAGACAATCGACCAGCCCCTGCTGCAAGGGCCGGTGCAGCAGATTCTGGCCGCCGCTGACCGTGCCTCGGCCCTGACCAAAGCCCTGCTCTCTTTCAGTCGCAACCAGCCTGGGCAGATGCAGAAACGAGATCTGCTGGAGATGATTCAACGGGTCAGCCAGCTGATCCCCGCCATGCTTGGTCAAAACATCAGTTTCAGCACCCGGTTGACAGAACCACCCCTCGACGTTGAGATCGATGCCGCTCAAATTGAGCAGGTGCTGTTCAATCTCACCAGCAATGCGCGCAAGGCGATGAAAAATGGCGGGGCGCTGACGTTAACGGTTGATCGTCATGAGTTAAGCGCCGAGTTTCGTAAAACAAATGGCTTCGGCCGCCCCGGTCATTATGCACGGATTGCCCTGACCGACACCGGTGAAGGGATCGATGAAAAGACGCGGGAGATGATCTTTGAACCATTTTTCTCGACCCGTGAGACCGGAGACGGTACAGGACTCGGGCTGGCCATCTCTTATGGCATCGTCAAACAGCATCATGGGTACATTCTGTGTCGCAGCGCACCTGGCAACGGATCCACATTTGAGATATTGCTCCCCATCTGCCCATGACACCGGTTAGAGAGTGGACAAGGCAATCATATCAACGTATATTTTAACCGTTGTTCGCTTGCGCAAAGGGACCGGCCCCGGGCTCAGCGTCGCTCTGGGCATCGTGCAACAGCATCAGTGATTTCTGACCGGTGCAAACATTCGGGGTGGATACCCGCCCTTACCATTTATTTACCGTTTATTGCGTCGGTTCAGATCAAGGCGCGAACCGAGTTTAAAAGGAGGCCCATGGACAGGCAAGCGCACATTCTGGTCGTAGACGATGACGCTTTCACCCTCGATTCCACCTCCCTGCTGATCCGCGAATTCGGCTATCAGGTCAGCTCCTGTTCACGTGCGAAAGACGCCATCGCCCTGTTGCGCGATCAGAGTGTCGATGTTGTGCTGACCGACATCAAGATGCCGGAGATTACCGGCCTTGAGCTCCTGGAGCAGATCCATATCGAGGATCCCGATATGCCGGTTATCCTGATGACCGCCTACGCCGAACTCGACACAGCGGTCGAAGCGATCAAGATGGGCGCCTCCGATTTTCTGATCAAGCCCTACCGCCCTTTGCAGCTCAACCATGCCTTAAAAAAATCGGTCGACCTGCTCCGACTGCGGGAGATGGAGCGCGATTACAAAAAGAACCTTGAGGTGACAGTCAAGAAACGGACCGCAGAGCTGTCCGAGGCTCTGAAAAAGATCGCCGAAGCCAGCAAGGAGATGATTCAGCGCTTGATAATTGCCTCCGAATACCGCGATGACGACACCGGAACCCATATCAAACGCATCGGTCTTTACAGCCGCATCCTCGCCGCCGAGTTGAAGCTCCCGGCCGATTTTATCGACAATCTGGTCTTTGCCAGCATCATGCATGACGTCGGCAAGATCGGCATTCCCGACAGCATCCTGTTAAAACCCGACCGGATGACGGAAACAGAAATGAACCTGATGCGCCAGCATACCCAATATGCA
>DDWE01000010.1 GCA_002345625.1 Desulfuromonadaceae bacterium UBA2294
ACTGTCCGATTTTTTCGGACACTTCGATATATCCCTCAGACAACAATTTTTTCTTTAGATCATTCCAGTATTTGCGTGGTCTGTCATTACCCGTTAGAGCTTCTATTACGTCAACAATCGAAAACCACCATTCACCGTTATGCAACGTCCGGCGAATCTCTTTGCCCTTAAAAACAGCCAGCTTTTCCGTCATAGCAATTCCCTGCCCTCCGTGAGTAATCTATATATCAGGACGCAATCTGATTCCAATCAGCAGCCAAGGGCAGTCCGTGACAATACGGCACGGACTGCCCTTCATACTACATTGTCTTTTACAGAACTATGCCCGTGCTAGAGACAACAACCCGCAACCAAAGGCTTTAGCGGGGCCGATACCGGTATTAAGCACTTCTCTCAATCCTGCGGGATCTTTCACTTGCAGCACTCCTTGAAAATACACCGGCTGAATTTTTCCGACCCGTTTTTCCTTGGCTTTGCGAAAGTTCAGCGGAAGTCGTTTTTCCGCTATCAAGGTTTGCAGTTCGGCACATCCCGTAAATTTCCTCTCCAACCAGTTCCGCCATTCTTCTTCGTGAATCAAAGGAACTCGACATTTTTTTACTTCGCCCCTGGCATTCAATCGCCCGTTTTCATCGTTAATGGTTTTGACCGGGTTGGCGATAAGTAAAAAACGTAACTGCTGCCCCACATTAAGACTCAATGGATAATCCTTGCAGGCGAGAAGCCTTACCCCCAGAGCATTGCCAGCAAATGGTTCACGCATGGATTGCATTAGAACTTCAGCTTGTTGCTGACCGAAGCGTTCGACACGAAACAAATAATCCCGCTCGGCAGCAGCATTTTCGGGAAATAAACTCCAGAGTGCCCGATGAATCTCATAGGGATTGCGGCTAATCGAGCCATGAATCATAACTTTACTCAGATACATGATCCCCTCCATGGATATAAACCGTGCGGGCTGCAAATTGTCGCGGCTGCCCTGGCATCGGCACATCCCGCAAACGCATATTTCTATCCGCGCTGCCCTCAAACTTCTGATCGCTGTAAATGATGCCACCGCCGGGTTCGACTGCGCGCAGTGCTTCGACCGCATTCTGTGCCGTCAATTGTTGCCGCAATAAAGGTTGCGCCAAAGGACAGCTTCGTCGTCCGAGATAAGGGGTAAAGATCGGTTTCCGGATTGCGGTTTCAAGCTCCGCAATTGATACCGCCGCCCCTTCGTTTTCACAAATGGCAACGGTATATTCAGCATCCAGCAAATATTCCCGCCAAGTCTGAATGGTTTCATGACTTTTTAACCCAACATAATCTTCACGTGCATCTTTGACCGTGTGATAGTCAGTCATTTTTATAACTGGCAACGCTCTGACTTCGCCCCAGACGGTTTTGACCTGACGGCCGTCTTTGCGTACCGAGAAAAGGAAGCTGTCCGCCAACTGTTGTAATCGGAGGTGTTCATTTCTGCGGATGCCGAGACAAGCCCCAAGTAAACCGAGCAGGGCGCTGCGGGTAGGAAAGTTGCCGGAAGGGCGCGTCCCTTCAAAGCTGTGCTCACCCCAGGCCTGCATCGGCCCCTGCAGTTTGAGAATCAAGAATTCGGCCATGGCTCAACCCTTTCCGTTATTGCGCACCCAACTCTTCAAAGCTTCAAGACTGGACTTGGCGGAAACACCCGCAGGAATGGTCGCATCAGTTAACGAAAACTGGCCGCAACGCTCCTCCAGCCCGTACCCGACATGAACCTTCTGCCAATAATCGTGCAACGCTGCAATGGACGGAGCACGATAGCCGCTCCCGTTTTTCTGCGACACCGGCTGCTCGAAAGCATTTGCCAAGGAAACGGGCAGATCCGAAAACGAAACCAATGCCAAATCAGCCAGATTGTGTGCGGCAAAGCTCTGCTGCTTGGCTGAAGGCACAACCGTTGCCAGCATCTGTAGCGTGTGGGCCGCGATTTCCAGAGCTTTTTCACGCGATGCGCCACCTAGGTTTTCCTGCAGTTGGCTGATATTGAGACTGGCATAGCGATAGAAAACACCGCTCGAAAACTCCTGAGTGTCGAGGTGCCCCGACCCCTGTTCCTGCAGATCGTCCACCGCAGTGAACCAGTCAATGTCAGAATCGACGGTGTGGGTGGTCAGGGCGTGTGCAACGGCCAAAGCGCCATCGACCTTCCCCAGCTTACTCATCAGTCCAGACGTTGCCATACGACCGGACAAGGCGATATCGAGCCCGCTGACCAGAGTCTTGCGCATTGCCTCGATCGAACTCTTCAGCTTTTTTTCCAATGCTTTGTCATCCAGATCTTCGGCTTCGGAGTTCATCACACGTTCGCAAAACCAGGCGAATTCCTCGACCGCCCAAGGTGCAACGGCATCTCCTTCCACCACCCCATCGACGGAAACATCTTTATCAATCAACAGCTTGATGGTCTTATTGATGATCTCCGTGGAAAAGCGCCCGACCAGTTTTTCATTCAGCCTGTCCTTTAATTGACTCAGATGCTTGGTGCGGATGCTTTCTTCACCTAGGTTCCGGGAATAGTATTCGCTTTTGCGCATTGCCCGCTTAAGGCTTTGACTGGAAACCCGCACTCGCCGAACGCCGCCGAAAACGGCCGACTTCTGCATGTTCATGTCGTCGCGATTGAGGCAGGACGGACTGTGGGAAATCAGGACGTGAAAGTTGACGAAATTTTTCATGGTTGAACCCTCCTTAGTTTTTGTCGTTTTGGTTGATAAAAAAGTCTTCGAGCAGGCCACGCTTGCTGCGCTCGTTGTAATCCCAGTACCACAACTGCTTTGCCATCAATGACCAGTTCACTGTCGGCTCGGACTGTTTAATGACGCGGCGCAGTTGAATCATGTCGTTCGGCGCTTCGCTACGCACGATCTGGATCATCCGGCTTTCGGAAACCGTCGAGCGGGTGCCTTTTCGACTGCGCGCCAGAGCTTTCCCAAGGGATACCGGTTGCTCCGTGTGGTTTATACAAGGAAGACAAAAAATCATTCTCTGATAGGCCTTCTTCTGCCATTCTTTTTCGCCCCTCCCGCCCAGCAGCCGATAAAAGGCCGGGACTTCAAGCAGATCATCCAGCGTTCCGCAGCGCCTCAATTCGGCTTTTGGTCCATTGGGCAATCGCTGCCAATCCTGATACAAATCCATAAAATCATTTTCCTTTGCCATCTGCTCCTCCCTCCTGTTGAGGTTTCAGTTCTTTGAGACGTTTGCGCATTGTCTGACGAGATACCGCCATGGTGTGAATCAAATTGGGATCATTCATATATGGCCGAACCGATTCCTCGAAAAGCCCGACAACCGCGACGTGCAGTTGTTCTTTGAGTGCAGATATTTTTGGCGCAGGGTTGGTAAAATCAAGGCCGGCCAGGGTGTCGAGAATCATATCTTCCGTGCAGCGATAAAACTGGACTTTACCCGTTTCATGGACAGGCACTCCGGCCCCTTTGTGACCTCCTCCTTTAAAAAAGGTAAACAACGCCTTATTTAAAGCATCACGATACCCAATGGCCGTATCCACGACTTCCTGAACGATCACCGGTTTGGCATTCCAGCCCTCCCCAAGCGATAACAACTCATGCCGTCGCGCCAGAATTGACGCCTGATTATTGCGATAACCGCCAATGCACAGGGTTAATCGCACACCAAGTTCCTGTGCCTGTCGTATCACTGCGGCCGGTTCCTGTCCGGGGTTTTTTGCATCATCCACCTCACGGCGCACAACAAAGCGGCCAAGTTGGGTCCAGGAAGGTGCTGACGTGGTAAAAGAGAGATATTTTTCTTCCTGTTCACCTTTTTTCAGGGTCATCGTTCTTGCGCCGTGTGGATGAGGCCAAATCCCGGTCACTGTGTAATTGAATTTCGCTTTATTGAACCCGTGGTGAACTTCAGTGTTTTTGTGGCCACAGCAGCTGCAATTCCCGCCCGCCTGTGCAGGTAACAATTCAATGTGCGCTGGCTGCCAGAACAGGCCGCGCAGAAACCCGATACTTGTGGCTGAAAAGGTTTCCGACTTGATCGGTTCGATCCAAGTAGGCTGCTGTCCTTCTGTCTTTCGATGCCAGGGCAACAAACGTTCAATCCCTTCACTGGTCAGCACATTCAACCAGATGGTCTGGCGTAAATGCTCGCCCTGCACCAAGGTCGTTACCGGGGCGCTGCTACGCAAGCTGGCCTTGAAACCTCCGCCAAAACCGGGAACATTCATCGCCTGGTTAAACAATGCAATTGCAGTACAACCCGAGCAAAGCGCCTCCCCTAATCCGGCCGGATTAACAAAACAGCTATTGGTCGCTCCCGTTACTCCGGCAAGCAGTTTATCCATCGGGGTAGGTTCATTTGCTTTGACTCCCCGCACCTGCATAAAGGGCGACTGCGGATGATCAATCCGAAACCAGTCCGCACAGAGTTTGCATCCGTCATCAAACTGCAACTCGACAAACGGTTTCGAGATGAGTTGTTTCAGAGCCCTGAGATCAGCCGGGGTCGCCAGTGTCTGCGCCATACAGACCAACAGTTGCAACGCAGCCATTTCCATATCGTCCCGCGGCAGGCACAACTCCCACTTGGTGTCTTCACACAGCAACTGTCGCAAAGTTAGTTTCTGTGCCGATGGTTTGCCTTGCTCTCGCACCGGTATCCATGGATCGGTCAACAAATTCATTTCTTTTCCCTCCTCAGTCCGGTATCGCGGTGATACCTGAAAATGACCTTCTTCCCTTCGGCAACAAAAGCCTCTCCGACAGGCTGCATCTTCAACCAGTAACGCCCCTCACTGACATCTGCAACCTCTTCGAGGCTATATTTCCAGCCCTTGCTTCCAGGCACACCGACACCGTTGAGTGCCAACGTTTCTATCAGTTGATATTCATCCAAACAACCGAGCGAATTACCGTCGATCGTTTGCCGCCCGCCAGCTGATTCCAGATACGGCATTACCGTCAGACTCATCTCACCGTCACGAGTTACGGCGGTAATATGCTGGTCACTATCGGTAAATGGATTCGCATTTTTCGCCATATTCACAACTTGCTGAGCCATGAAACCCTTCACCTCGTCTACCTCATCCTTAAATATCCGATATGCCTCCGAAACATCTTCGGGTTCGTTTTTCCAGGAATCTTCCTGATAGACACTTTCAATCCACCTCCGGTAGGCATCAGGGAAAGAAATCTGTTCGACACCGCTTAGTAACTGCTCAGTTCGCCACAACACTCGGGTGTTGCCGTAGACCACGCCGGTGCCACCATAATTGTCATCGGTTGGCAAGAGAACAGTGCAAAGGGGATCGTTGAACCCGACAGGTCGTTTGTCGTTGTTCTTTTCATGGCGGTGTAACCGCCCCATGCGTTGAAACAGCAGGTCAACCGGACAAAGCTGAGTAATGAGCCAATCGAAATCGACATCGAGGGACTGTTCCACCACCTGGGTCGCTACTAGAATCCGCCCTTTGCTGCGGTCCCCGTCCAAACCGAAGTTTTTGATGACGCATTTTTCCTTGCCTTGCCTGTCCAGAAACCGGAATCGAGCGTGAAACAGATCGACCTGCACAGTGCTGCGTCTGCGAAGCTGCTCAAAAAGAGCTTGCGCCACATCGACCAGATTACAGACAACCGCCACTTGCGCACCCGCTTCGGCAGCGGTAATCATCCGCTCGATCAATCCCTCGTCTGGAGTCATTCCAGAAACCTGCAAACTCTCCACATCGACCGTGACAATTGTCTGTTTGATCTCCTTCGCTAACGAAAAGGGTACAACTTTCTGGGCCACGGAACTGAGTAAAGGATAAGGGGCCAGATCTTCATTCGCGGGGAGTTCTGCCCCCCAGGCGGAATACAGCTTCTGCTTCTGTATCGCAGGGAGCGTCGCCGACAGGAGAATGGCCGAACCGCCCACAGCTTTCTGCTGGCGTAAGACCTCTTCGAGCAGGCCATACATGTAAGCGTCGTAAGCGTGGACCTCGTCGACAATCAATACACTGCGTCCGATACCGAAACCACGCACGAAACGGTGTCGAACCGGCAGAACCGAAATCAAAACTTGATCAATGGTGCACACGCCGATCTGCCCAAGAAAAACCCGCTTGCGACTTTCGGCCAGCCATTCGCTGCATTTGACCCAACCATCCTGCTCGTCACCGTCGCCGGATCTACTGCGCTTTTTCAGATCGGCAAACTCGTCATTGAGTCCGGCAAAGCCATGTGCCAACAATAGATTTGGCGAGTCGGCAAAAAGAACCGACGCCGCTGTTTTCAAACGCCCAAGCATCGCATTGGCCGTGGCCTGAGTTGGCAGGGCAAAGATAATGGAGTCAGCCAGACCAGTATCGACTAGCTTCCAAGCATGCGCCAAGGCAGCTTCGGTCTTTCCGCTACCAGTCGGCGCCTCGATAATTGTCAGCGCCGGTTCAAGCGGCAGGGTTTCGGCCAATAATTGCAAAGCGTGGGGAGATTTATGAGGGGGGAGCAGAGCAGATATCCCAGAAAAAGTTTTTGTATGACCTATGATGCCGGATAACTTTAGAACCCTTTGCGCATCGGCAGAAACTTTATCTTTGAAATAGGTGCCGAGATCTTCAGGGGTCGCAAGAAAAGGAAAGTTGGTTTCGTCACACCGTGACCCCAGCCAATCGGCAATTGAACAAAATCCGGCCAAGAGAGGAGAGGGCTCTGGGGGATGGCTCTGCAAGCTTAAACCAGCCGGCTTGAGGAATAGATTTTCCAGCGACATCAACCAAGCATTGCGAGCAGTATAATCGGTAAGTTGGTAGCGCTTATCAACCAGACAGCTGAAATCTGCCCCTTTTATATACTCGGAAAATTTCACATGTCCATGATGCCCGGTCACTGCCTCGATCCAAGGTTTCCAATAAGCCCACTGTTCGGGCTCCTCCTCGTCACAAAAGAGTCCGCCGCCGGAATCCGGCGAACCATGCTGGTCGATAATATCCTTGCGGAACCAGTAGAGCCCGGCTTCCCCATGCCAGTAATCATTGACTTCTTTTTCTGAAGGAAGAGTCCCACCCCGATAGGTATAAAGTGCCTTGAAGGCGGGGATGTCTTTTCGTTGAAACCGAAGATCAAATTTTCCGTAATCGTGCAAAGCGCAGAAAAACAGCACCCAGGCCCGGGCTTGTTCTTCGTCGCTATTCCGACAGAAACTGCGACGAATTGTTGGACTGATATCCCACAAGTGGGCAGCAACCGCCGCCACATCCAAACAATGATAGGGCAGTAGATGATATCGGCCATCGTCTGCGGTTTTGCCCCAATAATGGTATAGCTCCAAATTCATACCCATGACTTTCAGATAATTTGCACCCGTCAAATCTTCACAATATTTCGTGACATAATATGTCGCACTTGATCAACGTTTCACCTAATTCTTCATTACAAAAAAGCCCCTCCGGCGTCATCTACACCGAAAGGGCTCCTGATCTGTGTCTCAACTTTTAACGTCCATCACCCCCCCCTGCAACCGGTCATTCCTTTCTAGAAGCTTTCTCACCAAACGGCAAGGCAACGAACAATTACTCATCAAAGAAAGCGAGTGCCACGCTAAATCGATTGGTTTACTTGCGCTCCACCTCTGCCTCACCACCAAGATATTGCTGCCGCAGCCCATTCAACCCGGCCTCGGCACCGATAACCGTCAGTCGGTCACCCGGTTGTAAAACAGTGCTGCCGTTGGGGACAAAGGAGTGTCCTTTCCGAGTCAGTGCAGCAATCAGGCAGCCTTCGGCAAGATTTATCTCACGCAGGGCCTTGTCGGCCAGAATGGCCGTTGGGCCGTTAACGGCCACCAGCAGAGAAACAAAACGATCACTGTGCAACAGGCTCTCCTTGATCTCCTGCCGCCCATTGGCCCGGTTCCACTCCGGTGCAAAACCGGTCTCATCGACCCGTTCGGCGATGCGGGCCAGGATACGCAGATGCAGCGATGGGTTTGCTTCCGGGCTGACGAGAAAGAACAGGGCATGCACCCGGGTTGCCCCCTCCTCGGCATGAGTCAGCGGATCGTAGAGCGTCATTGTTACACCAGGGAGGCAGCGGACCAGAACCATCTCCGGTTGCTCAATACGATCGGAGCGAAAGTGGGGCAGGGCAACACCGTGCGAGACCGGGGTGGCGCCGATGCGGGTGCCATCCATAACCTGGTCGATGATCTCTTTTTCCGTAAGTGGAATGATCCGCCGCAGCTGCGCCGCCACCTTGGTCAGCACCGCTTCAAAATCCTGTGCAGTGTCGAAATCGAGCACCAGACTGCGCAGAACGATCTCCTCGAACGGATCTTCAGCCCGCAAACCCTTTTCGCGCAGGATGCCGCGCAGTTCGCTGTCGAGGGCATCGTAACGCTGCTGGCCGAGGCGGGCAAAGACATGATAAATGGCGCCGCTGCGTGCGACCCTCTGGTGGGCAAAGGTGTAATACCAGAGGGTCGCCAGAACGATCAGGCCGACCGAGAAGAGTATTGAGACCATCCCCATTTCGAAAATCAGGTAGAGGGGAGAGAGAATGCCGATGATCTGCATCCATGGATAGAAGGGGGATTTGTAGCCCGGGTCGTAAGAGGGGATATGGCTTTCGCGCATGACAATGACCGCGAGGCTGATCAGGGCGATCATTAGCAACTGAAACGAACTGGCCAACTTGGCGATACGTAACGGGTTCAGACCGACGATGACCAGAACCACGGCCGCCACGGTCAGCACTATGGCGTAAACCGGCGTGCGGTGACGGCTCAGTCGACGAAAGATACTCGGGAGCAGATGGTCGCGCCCCATGGCCAGGGGATAGCGCGACGCGCTCATCAGTCCGGCGTTGGCGACCGAAACAAAGGCGAGCAGGGCGGCAAGAGAAATCAGGATCACCCCCGGCCGGCCGATTAGATGCCCGGCCGCCGACGCCACCGGAGTCAGATTGCCGCTCAACTCGGCCATCGGCACCAGACCGACAATGATGGTGGTGCCGATGCCGTAAACGACGATGGCAGTACACAGTGCCAGCAGCACCCCGCGCGGCAAGGTTTTTTCCGGATCGCGCACCTCTTCCGAGAGGCTCTCCACCTTGGTCACCCCGACATAGCTGACATAGACCATGCCGGTTGTGGCGATAATGGAATCGAACCCGGCAGCGAAAAAATCGTTAAAATGCTGCGGCTGCAGATTGATGCTGCCCCCAGCAAAAAACAGTCCGAGCAGCAGCAGAAGGGTGAATACCAGTACCACCTGCAACCCGCCCCCCTTCTTCGCACCGAAATAACTCAAGACCCCGAGCAGCAGGGCGAGGACGACAGCGACCGGTGCAATCGGCAGGCCGGGCAGAAACAGTCCGACATAGGCACCCATGCCAACCAGAGCGAAAGCGACCTTGAGCACCAGCGATAACCACGTGCCGAAGCCGCCGATGGTCCCCATATAGGGACCGAAAGCGCGATCAAGGAAATAGTAGAAACCACCGGCGCGCGGCATCGCAGTCGCCAGCTCGATCACACTGAACGCGGCCGGCACCAGAGGTACGGCAGCAAGCAAATAGGCAACAATCAGGGCCGGACCGGCCTGCGCCGCCGCAATACCCGGCAACAGGAAGAAGCCGGAGCTCAAGGTCGCACCAGTTGCAATGGCGTAGACATCGAGCAGGCGCAACTCTTTTTTCAGTCGCCGCTGTTTTTTCGGATCACTCATCCTGACCGTCGCCCCCTTTGCCGTCTCTTTATTTCAGTCGCTCAGCGGCTTTTGCCGCCTCCGGGCTGTTCGGGTAACTGGCCACTACCTGCTTCAGCCGCGCCCTGGCGGTCTCCTTGTCCCCGAGAACATCAAAGGTCAACGCCTGCTTGAGCATCGCCGCCGGTGCTTTACCGTGTTTCGGGTATGTCTGGATCACATCCTGAAATTGCAGGATCGCCTTCTCGTACTGCTTCTCGCCATAATACGCTTCACCAATCCAGTAAATGGCATTGACCACCAACTCGTTTTGCGGTTGTTCCTTGATAAAGGCCTGCAACTCCTTGCGCCCGTCACTGTAACGGTTCTCCTTCTGGATCAGTTTCAGCCCCTTTTCATAACTGGCCACAGGACTGGCCGGGGCCGGAGCGGCAGACGGGGTTTTTTCGATTGCCGCCATGCGCTCTTCAAAACCGGCAAGGCGAATATCGAGTTCACTGCGCATCTGGTTCAGCTGCGCGTTGACCCGCTCACTTTCATGGGTGGCATCTTCGAATCGACCGCTCAAGCCCTGAAATTCGACCCGCAGAGCGGCTAATTCGGCTTGCTGATCCGCAAGCCGCCGATTGAGTTCTGCCAGTCGTGTTTCAGCCTGCGCCTGTTCGTTGCCGCGGCGGGCAACCGTCACCTGTTCGATCGCTTCCAGACGCCGCTTCATCTCCTGCATGTCGCTGGTCGTCTGCGCGGTGGTAATGCAGCCTGTCAACAGCAGGGCCCCCATCAGTGCCAGATTTTTGCATGCTTGTTTTGTCATGTTCCGCTCTCTTTATAATCTTGAAACAAAAAAGGCCGCGATCATTATCGCGGCCTTTTTTGCGGTTTCAAAACTGATTACTGCGCCACAAATTCGGCCCGGCGATTCTTGGACCAGGCAGCTTCACTGTGGCCTGGGTCAAGAGGCTGCATCTCGCCGTATGATATGGTCGACAGTTGGCTGGCCGGGACCCCAAGGGTGACCAGATAATCGACTGCTGATTGGGCGCGGCGCTCACCAAGGGCCAGATTGTAATCGTCGGAACCACGCTCGTCGCAATGCCCTTCGACCCGGACCTTCAGACCCATGCCGGCCTTGAGGATAGCGGCATTCTGCTGCAAGGTGGTACGCGCGTCAGCGCTCAGCACGTAGGAATCAAAATCGAAATGAATCCGCACAAGGTCGGCAACCGCCGCCGATGAGGTGTCCTTAACCTCGGTCTCGGTCATCGGCATCGATTCCTGCACCGGGGCAGCCGGTTGTGCAACCGGAGCCGGAGCTGCTGTTTCAGCAGGGGTTTCCGTCGCTTTCTTGGCGCAGCCGACAGCCAGAAAAGCGGTTAAGGTGATCATTATAAACAGATTCAGTTGCTTGTTCATCGATGCGCTCCTTATCTATGTGGACTTTTATTGCAAAGCCTGTGCCCCGAAATCCAGTATTCCGTGGCGACGAGCCAGCCAATTCAGTGAACGTTCATTATACTAAGCAAAAAGGAAAAAACAACCGCCATTTTACCAACCGCGTGACCAGGCCGGTTGTTCGGCATTGATTCCGGGTGGCGACACCTGTCGGTTACCGCTGCCATCGGCCCGCATCATCTGTACGCTTTTGCTTCTACCATGTTCGTAGGAATAGACAATATAACGTCCATCGCTGCTCCAGCGCGGGTGTTCATGGTTGCCGGGACCGAAGGTCAGGCGCCGCTCTTCGCTGCCGTCGGGACGAATAATGTAAATGTCGAACACCCCGGCTTCGAGCCGGGAGAAGACAATCCAGTCGCCGCGCGGACTCCAGTCGGGAGTTG
The DNA here is from genome assembly GCA_002345625.1 of Desulfuromonadaceae bacterium UBA2294. Taxonomy (GTDB): domain Bacteria; phylum Desulfobacterota; class Desulfuromonadia; order Desulfuromonadales; family UBA2294; genus UBA2294. The sequence continues at coordinate 11,518 of DDWE01000010.1, forward strand.
CATTGTATTTCCCCTCGCGGGTCAACCGGGTTGCCGCTTCTTTGCCGACATCGGTAATAAACAGGTGCGGATTCCCCTGCCGGTCGGAGACAAAGACCAGCCGATCACCATCCGGACTCCACGAAGGGTTGATGTCGATCCCCCAGGAACTGGCGAGACGGCGCTGGCTACGGCCAGTAGTGTCGATCTGGTAGATCTCCGCATTGCCGTCCTGCGACAGGGCAAGGGCGATCCCGGTCCCATCCGGACGGAAGCGTGGCGTGACATTGAGCCCGCGACGACTGGAGAGCAGGGTTTCGCGGCCGCTACCGAGATCCTTGCGATACAGGTCAGGGTTGCCTCTTTGGTAGGAGGTATAAACCAGCGACTTGCTCTCCGGGTCAAAGTCGGGATTGAGGACAATGTTGCGCAAATCGGTCAGGCGCCGGTCGCTGTGTCCGTCACTATCCATCAGGTAGAGTTCGCGTTTTCCGGTGCGATCGGAGACATAAGCGATCTTGCTGTTGAACGGACCGGACAGGCCGGTCAGCGCTTCGAGAATCTGGTCAGCGAACGCGTGTGCCATTCGGCGCACATCGGCGACGCGGCCGACATAACGGCGTCCGGAGGTGAGCCGCTGCCTGGGGACGTCATAAAGGCGGGCTTCCATGACCAGCTCATCGCCGCGCACCGAGTAGGCCCCCTTGATCAGGGCCTCGGCGCCGAGCAATTGCCACTGGGCAAAGTTGACATCGATACTGACCAGGCCGAGTTTACCGGCATCGGCAAGAAAGGAGTTCGGATCGACCAGATCGAAGATCCCGGAGAAGGTCAGATCCGCGGCCAGGACGCTGTCGATTTCGGCAGCGATGCGATAATCCTTGAGGGTTCCGTCGAGGGGGAGAAAAGCGGTCACCGCCAGCGGAATGGTCTGCCGACCGGGTGCGCTGATCTCAATCTGCGCCAGAGCCTGAGTAGCGAATAGCCCGAGAAGCAGAAGCAGGAAGAGTGTGCTGATCGAACGCTTATTCATGTTTTTCCGTTACGTGTTGTGGCCGGAGCCACGCCTTTAGTTGTCCAGATTGCGAGTCGTATTTGACTTAAATGTTAGACCATGGTTATTTTTTTATAAGATCCTTGAGGTTGAACACCACCTCGACCTGCCAGAATTTTCCGGGCGCTCGCTCGAGTTTATCCACTTTGAGCACCGCTGTACGCACCGAGTCATCGAATAAAACGTCACCCGACTCACGCAAAAATTTGAAGTTTAGCAAGCGCCCGTCAGCTGAGAAATCGATCTGCACTTTACACCAGAGGTCGAGGTTGCTCACCTGATAACGTGACAGGCGCCACATCTCTTTCAGATAGGCCTGCAGCCAAACCTCCGTGGAGACACCGGCTTCGTCGCCCCTGGCATCGGGCATCCCCAGCGGTGCGACCGGCGCTGCATCTTCACCCCGGGTGTCGGTTGCGGCCAGTGCAGCGAGCTTATCCTTCAGGGCTTGAATTTCGTCTTTCCGCTCCTGCTCTTCCCGCATCTTCGCCAGCTTTTTTGAGATATCTGCTTCACTGATGCCGGGCTTGACCGCGGTCGGCTTCGGCGGCGTGGTCGTCACGGGTTTAGCGGTCGGCTTGGGTCGGACATCAGCGGTCGGCTTTTTGACCGTGGCAGGTTTTGCGGCAGGGGTCGGTTTCTTGACCACCTCTTTGGGTCGCGCATCGGGTCGACCGGCTTGCGGATCGGCCACCGGCAGACGGGTGAGATCGACGTAGTAGACCGGTCGGCGCACCGGATCGATAGAAGAGGGCAAGCCGGTGAACAGCCCGAGCACCAGCAGGTGCAGAGCCATAGATATCAGCAGCATGCGCCCGAATTTAGGCTCGGGGGCCGGGCGCCGGGCACGGCCTGTATAGCGATTGCCGGTCATGTACGGTGTGTTTGTTTCCTGTCTATTCTTTCGGCGGCTGCGTCACCATGCCGACCCGATTAATTCCTGCGGCACGCACCGCGGCCATAACCTGCATCACCCGACCGTAATCGACGGCGCGGTCGGCTTCGAGGAGGACCTCTTTCTCGGTGCGTCCCTTCATGATCTGCTGCAGAAGCGGCACCAGCCTGGCCGGGTCCTTGACCGCTTCGCGGCCGACCCGTATCCCGCCGCGCCGGTCGATGCTGACCAGCAACGGTTCACCCTGACTGGCGATCCCCGGCGAATCGGCGACTTCCGGCAGATTGACATCGAACCCCTGATCGAGCATCGGCGCCGTGACCATAAAGATGATCAGCAGCACCAGCATGACGTCGACAAACGGAGTGACGTTGATTTGCGACAGGGTTTTGCGACCGCTGTCGCGGCGCCCGACGTCCATCGTTTAGCCTCTTCTTCCCATGTGTTCGACGATGTTGAGAAACTCCTGCGAGAAGTTGTCCATTTCGCCGGTCAGAACGTTGACCTTGTTGACAAAATGGTTGTAGGCAACCACGGCCGGAATCGCCGCCACCAGACCAATCGCCGTGGCGACCAGGGCCTCGGAGATACCGGGAGCGACCACCGCCAGCGAAGCGCTGCCGGTCTGACCGATGTTACGAAAGGCGTCCATAATCCCCCAGACGGTACCGAACAGGCCGATAAACGGCGCCGTTGATCCGGTGGTGGCAAGGAAGGTGAGGAACTTCTCCAGTCGCTGCGTCTCCTGGGTGGTGGCACGGCGCAGAGCGCGGGCGACGTTCTCGACCCGACCGAGCTCGGCCGCCGGGATCACGTCATCTCCATCCTGACGTTTTTGAGTGCGAGCAAGTTCCTGATACCCTTCGCGAAACAGGACGGTCAACGGCGAGCTGGCGAATTCGCCCACCCCCTGATGGATGATGTCGAACCGCTTCTTGCTCCAGAAGAAATCGAGGAAGCGCTCGGAATCGCGCGTTGCCTTATGCACCACGCGCAGTTTGAAAAAGATGATCGTCCACGAAACAACGGAGAAATAGACCAGAACGAGAAGGACCAGTTTAACGACGAGTCCGGCGCCAGCGATCAAATCCAAGCAGTACCTCCCTTGTTTCAGTCCGTATCAAGTTGCCGGCGATTATCGGCCATCGCCGGAGAAAGGTCAAGGCAACCAGCCAGATGCCGCTGCAGATGCCGGGCGGTGGCCGAATCGGGCGAGCGCTGCAACAGGCGGCGCAAACCGGCGGCGTCATCGATATCTTCCCAGCCGCCGACTTCGATATAATCAAGCCGGGAGTCAGCCGCCCGGCACCGCGTTGCGGCCAGGACCTGATCACTGCTCCAGGGGATGTTACTAAACAGGGGCGGGCATTCATCACGGGCGCCGATCAACACATATCCCCCATCGGCGGCAGGAATCGTCACCGCCGTATGCTGGTTGAGCCCGGCAAAGGCGGCCTTTACCTGAGTCAGAGGAAGATCAGGGCTGTCACTGCCAATCAGCGCTCCGATTCGACCCGTGCTCAGCAAAAAACTCAAGGCATGCTGCAATCGGGCACCAAGGTCGACCCCCTTTTGTGCCACCCGCGGCAAGCCCGGAAAGTTGTGGGCAAAATAGCCCTCGTCACCGGCATAAAACAGGCTGAGCTGCCATGGACCAGCGGCCATGCGTTCAATGGTTTCGTGCAGGGCGGTGCGGTAAAGCGCCGCGGCCTGCTCCATGGTCAACGGTGGACAGAGACGGGTCTTGACCAGTCCGGGAACCGGGGCTTTGACAAAAACACCGAGGTTTACGTCGGTAACCGCCTGCGAATTCTGGGGGTTTTCCACTCTTTCCACAGGGTTATCCACAGATGGGTCAAATCAGGGGTCGCTCAAGCATGGCATAGGCAGAATGATTGTGGATTGACTCAAAATTTTCACACTCAATCCGGAACCAGATGATATCGCGGCAGGCGGTAAGCTTTTCGGTGACGGCACGGACGATATCTTCGACAAACATCGGATTGTCGTAGGCCTGTTCGGTCACCGCCTTCTCGTCCTCACGCTTGAGCAGGGCATAGACCGGGGCACTGGCACACCCCTCGACCCACTCGATCAGATCCTCGATCCAGATATGCTGCCGGTAACGAATTTCGACCTTAACCGCACTGCGCTGGTTGTGGGCACCGCGCTCGCTGATATCGCGCGAACAGGGGCAAAGAGAGGTGACCGGAACCGTCACACCGAGAACAAAGTCGCTGGTCTCCCCCAGACTGCCGACCATTCGACACTGGTACTCCATTAAACTACGTGCCCCGGAGGCCGGCGCCCGTTTTTCGATGAAATAGGGGAACTCGAGCTCCATGTGCGCGCTGCTCGCTTCGAGATGCTCCTTCATTTCACGCAGGATGGTGTCCATGCGGTCAATGCTGATTTCGCCGTGATACTGATTGAGGATCTCGATGAAGCGGCTCATGTGGGTCCCTTTGAAATGGTGCGGGAGGTCCACATACATGTTGATGCGCGCGACGGTGTGCTGCTTGTCGCGCCTCTTGTCCTGAACGACGATCGGGTAGCGGATATCCTTGACCCCGACTTTGTCGATGGCGATATTGCGGGTATCACGGCTGTTTTGCAGATCAGGCATACTCATGTTATTTCCCGCCTTCCGTTAAACCTTTATCCTTCATTCCTTTGCTCCTGCAGTCAATCGGCATAAGCGATCGGATCGGTACTTCCGGCTTCGGCAAACCCCTTCAGGCGCAAGCGGCAGGAGTCGCAGCGTCCGCAGGCAAGACCGGCCGTGGTCGGATCGTAGCAGGAGTGGGTCAGGCCGAAATCGACCTTGTGCTCAAGCCCGCAGCGGACGATGTCAGCCTTGGTCATCTGCTGCAGCGGCGCGTGGATACGAAACGCACCCCGCTCGACACCGGCCCGGGTGGCAAGGTTGGCCACCTGTTCGAAGGCGGCAATAAACTCCGGCCGGCAATCGGGATAGCCGGAATAATCGAGGGCATTGACCCCGATGTAGATATCGAACGCGCCCAGCACCTCCGCCCAGGCCAGAGCGAAGGAGAGAAAGACTGTGTTGCGGGCCGGGACATAGGTGACCGGGATGTCATCAGCATCGGGCCGGTCCTTCGGCACCGCGACTTCGCTGGTCAGGGCGCTACCGCCAAACTGGCGCAGATCGATACGGACCACCCGGTGCTCAACGGCGCCGACCTGCGGGGCATAAGCCCGGGCGCGCTCAAGTTCAAGAATATGCCGCTGGCCATAATCGAAACTTAGAGCGTAGGGGGCAAACCCTTCTGAGCGGGCGATGGCCAGACAGGTGGTGGAATCGAGGCCTCCGCTGTAGAGCACAACAGCTTTTTTTGTCATGGTCCGTACACCTCGAAAAAAGGGCTGGTGCCGAGTCGATGCACCTTCATCAGGTTAGTGGTGCCGGCATCGGAGACCGGACTGCCCATGGTGATGACGACAACGTCACCGCGCTGCAGCACGCCCGCTTCGAGAACCGCCTTCTCAACGGCGAGAATCTGGGCCTCGGTATCGCCCTCAATATCGACTCGAATCGAACGCACACCGCGGTACAGGGCGAGCCGGCGCCGCACGGCCTGACTCGGAGTCACGGCGAAGACCGGCAGATTCGGCCGGTGTTTGGCCACCAGCGCCGCCGTGCTGCCGGTCTGGGTGAATGCAAGAATGGCCGCCGCTCCGACCATTTCGGCGACGCGGCAGGCAGCCTGACCGATCGCTTCCGGCAAGCGTTTGAAGCTTCCGACTTCGCCCAGATCCTGAAACAGTTGCCGGCTCAGATGCGGATCGGCCTCGACATCACCGGCGACCCGAACCATGAGCTGCACCGCCTCGATCGGATAATCGCCAGAAGCGGTTTCAGCCGATAACATTACTGCATCAGTGCCATCGAGTATGGCATTGGCGACATCGGAAGTCTCCGCCCGGGTCGGACGCGGATTGACGATCATGCTCTCCAGCATCTGGGTGGCGGTAATAACCGGCTTGCCGGCCGCATTGCACAGACGAATGATCCGTTTCTGGATCAGCGGTACCTTTTCCGGCTGAATCTCAACGCCGAGGTCGCCACGGGCGACCATAATACCGTCTGATACGGCGAGTATCGCCGCAAAATTTGTCACCGCTTCCGGCTTCTCTATTTTTGCCACAACCTTGATCGAAGACTTCTCGGCATACAGCCTTGCTTTGAGATCGGAAACATCGGTCGCGGTTCGGACGAAGGAGAGGGCGATGTAATCGACCTCCTCTGCGATGCAAAAAGCCAGATCATCGAGATCCTTTTCGGTCAGCGACGGTGCCGAAACATCAACTCCGGGGAGATTAATCCCCTTGTTGTTCTTGAGGATGCCGCCAACAACAACCCGACAGTGAACCTTTCGGTCGACACAGGCCTCAACTTCCAGTTCGAGCAGGCCGTCATCGAGCAGAATCGGGTCACCGGGATGGACATCATCCGGCAGACTGGCATAGGTGGTCGGGATGACTCCCGGCGCAACCGCCTCCTCGGGCATGATCGTCACCCGCTCACCGACGGTCAAAAGCATCGATCCCCCCGGCAAACGACCGACTCGGATTTTCGGCCCTTGCAAGTCGCCGAGAATCGCCACCGCCTGCTGGCGACGCTTCGACACGGCGCGTATCCGGCGGATCACTTCGCTTTTGTGGCTCTGCTCGCCATGGGAGAAGTTGAGTCTGAAGACATCGGCGCCGGCGGCCATCAAGGCGTCAAGTCGTTCTTCACTGTCACTGGAGGGGCCAACGGTTGCAACAATCTTGGTCTGTCGGTATGTCTGCATAAGCCTTTTGTGCTCTTCGCGGATAAGTCATCCCGCAAACGCGGTTGTGGAGGGAACCGCCTCAACGCGGTTGATGCTGATAGGTGCCTGAGTAGTCGCGGTGCCGACTGTCCGGCTCCCGATGACAACGAAAGCAGGGCTGGTCTTTGGTCAACGTCGGCTGCTCATGTCCCGGGGCGGTTGGCGGGGCGACCGAAGCAGGCTGTTGCCACGGAACCCGGCCGGTCTCGTCGCTCAGATTGGGGGGCTGGTAGGCAACCTGCCAATCGCCGGAGATGGTCTGGTGGTGACAGGCGCCGCACCCTTCCGGAGTCGGGATTTCGTGCCAAGCCGTCCACATGGCACATCCGGCCAGAAGAACCGTCCCAGCGATTGCCAGTTTTTGCGGAAGCCGAATCAAGGCGATTATCCTTTCCGGCCTGAGCCCTCTTTGCAGAGCTGCGCCGGCTCAAATATAGCACAGCACCCGGGCGGTACAAGTAAAATCATTGCCTGAAAAGAGCTGTCTGTGCTACGTTGCGGCGTTATGGAACCGACATCTCTACCCCAACCTACCCCGCCAAACGGGATTCTGCGCCGCATCCTCCGCTGGGTGTTGATCACCGTTGTTGCTGGCAGCTTTTTGTCGTTCGCACTGCTGGTCGGCGCTTACCTTTACGTCGCGGGAGACCTGCCGCGCGTCGACACCCTGGCTGACTACCACCCGCCGGTCATTACCCGCGTGCTGTCGGACGAAGGTGCGGTCATCGCCGAATTTGCACGTGAACGACGCATCGTTGTGCCGGTTGAACGTCTTCCGGAAACACTGATCCAGGCTTTTGTTGCCGCCGAGGATTCTAATTTTTTCCAGCACAGCGGCATCGATTTTATCTCCATCCTCCGCGCGGCCTTAAAAAACCTCAAAGCCGGCGGTATTGTCCAGGGCGGCAGTACCATTACCCAACAGGTCGCAAAGAGTCTTCTGCTCACACCGGAGAAGAAGTTTGAGCGTAAGTTTAAAGAAGCCATTCTTGCCTGGCGCATGGAAAATGCCCTGACCAAGCGCGACATCCTCTACCTCTATCTTAACCAGATTTACCTCGGCCACCGTGCTTATGGTGTGCAGGCCGCGGCCGAAAACTATTTCGACAAAAATGTTGAAGACCTGACCCTCGCCGAGTGCTCCATTCTCGCCGGGTTGCCTCAGGCACCATCACGCTACTCCCCGTTTCGGCACTTCGCCCGGGCCAAGGAGCGCCAGAAGTATGTTCTGAAGCGCATGGTTGATGAGGGATACATCACCCTGGTGGCTGCCGATGCCGCTTTCGCTGAAGAGTTGACCATCCGGCCACGTATTAATGCCCACATCGCCCAAGCCTATTATTTTACCGAGCAGGTGCGTCGCTATCTGGAGGAGACCTATGGTCAGGAGACTCTGGAGACCGCCGGCCTGACCGTCTACACTTCCATGAGTGTCGCCATGCAGCAGGCGGCACAGACCGCGGTACGGGAAAACCTGCACGATCACGACAAGCGTATCGGCTTCCGCGGCCCTGAACAGGTGCTGAGCGCAGCCGATGCTGAGGCCTATCTGGCCGAACAGACCCTGACCCTGCGCGAGCAGCCGTTTCAGGTCGGCGATCTGGTTCATGCCGTTCTGACCGGTGCTGACGACACCGATCTGCTGTTGCGCATCGGACCTTACACAGGCCACCTGCCACGTAGTGGCGCTGAGTGGGCCGGGACCTTACGGGTCGTCGGGAACGCGGTTGCTCCAACCCGAAAACCGGAGAGTACGGTCAAAAACCTGCCGGAAGGCTCACTGCTGCTCACCCGCGTCATCGCCTTTGAAGATGATGGCCGTCTGCTCCTCGCCCTGGAACAGGCTCCGCTGGCACAGGGGGCACTGGTGGCTCTCGAACCACAGACCGGTCTGGTCAAAGCCATGGTCGGCGGCTACGATTTTCTGCAGAGTCAGTTCAACCGTGTTCTGCAGGCACGACGTCTCCCCGGTTCGGCGATCAAACCATTGATTTACGCTGCCGCCCTCGATAAGGGATACACACCGGCAACGGTCATTCTTGATACACCGTTGATCTACAAGGAGACCTCCGAAGCCGGGCTGCAGACCGAATGGAAACCGAAAAACTATTCGGATAAATTCTATGGCGCCACCTCAGTTCGAACTGCTCTGGCCAAATCGCACAACGTCATCACGATCAAGATCCTTGAGGACATCGGTGTCGGCTACACAACAAACTATATTCACAAGCTCGGTGTCACGTCACCGATGAATCGCGATTTGACCCTTGCCCTTGGTTCTTCGGCCCTCACCCCGCTCGAGCTGGCAACTGCTTACACCGTCTTTGCCAACGGCGGCATCCGCATCCGCCCTTCGTATGTCGTCAAGGTTGTGGACCGCGACGGGCGCATTCTGGAGTCGATCGATCCGGCCGACTTTCCTGACGGGGTTGGCCCCGGCCAGCGCCTGATCGGCTTGGAGCGTGAACGGGTTATTTCACCTGCCACCGCCTGTCTGGTCACCAACCTCCTGGAAAGCGTCGTTCAGCACGGAACCGGCTTTCGTGCCAAAAAACTCGATCGCCCGGTTTCCGCTAAAACGGGCACCACCAATGATCTCAAGGATGCCTGGTTTGCCGGTTATGTACCACAACTGGCAGCGGTCTCCTGGGTCGGTTATGATCAGGAGCGCCCTCTGGGGGACAGTGAAACCGGCTCCCGAGCCGCCGCACCGGCCTGGGTCGCTTTTATGCAAGAAGCACTAAAGGATATCCCCCCAACCAACTTTCCCATCCCAGATCAGATGGAGTTCTATCCGGTCGACCCCAAAACCGGCCTGCTCGCGCCAGAAGACAGCCCGACGGCCTCCATCGAAATCTTTGCCCCCGGCACGGCACCGACCCGTTACGCACTCGACGAAAAGCAACCGAAGGGCCGCGATTTTTTCCGTCTCGACCTGGAGGAGTGACAGCAAGACTGTAACGTGTCTCAAAAAAGCCCTGCCAGATGGCAGGGCTTTTTTATCGTCGTGAGCCGGATGCGAACAGGCGATGTGCTGTTTCTTCAGCAACCGTTCTGCGCACCTTGTCCACATCTGTGCAGTTGCCAGCTTAACGCGATCTTGTCACCCCCCGCCGCGGGCAGACGTCCTCGACCGGACAGCGCGAGCACTCCGGCGTCGGTGCCTTGCAACAGGCACGCCCGTGCGCGATCAGCGTATGGCCGGCCTCGGTCCAGCCCGCTTTCGGCAACAGCTTGCACAGATCTTCCTCTATGCGCACCGGGTCGGTCGCTTTGGTCCAACCGAGTCGAAAAGCGATGCGCTTGACGTGGGTGTCGACAACCATACCGGGGGTGGCAAAGACGTTACCGAGGACGACGTTGGCGGTCTTACGACCGACGCCGGGCAAGGCAACCAGCTCCTCCAGGGTGCGTGGCACTGCACCGTTATGTTGCTCGACCAGAGCAACTGCGCAGGCAATCAGATTGCGCGCCTTATTATGAAAAAAACCTGTGCTGCGGATCAACTCTTCGACTGCGATTTGATCGGCAAACGCCAGCGCGTTCGGGTCAGGATAGGCAGTAAATAGTGCCGGCGTGACCAGGTTAACGCGAACATCGGTACACTGGGCGGACAGGATGGTGGCGACGAGTAACTGGTAGGGGTCAGTGTAGTGCAGCGCGCAGTTGGCGCCGGGGTAGGCAGCCATCAAGCGGTTCAAAACCGCAGACGGTTTAACCTTCACACCCCAGATCCTCCGCAGTTTTCCGTCTCAATTCGGTGGCGAAGACTGCATAATCGGCAGGCGTAAACAGGCAGAAACGGATTTCCGTCAGCAGACCGCGACGTGCCTGCTTCCGGGCTTCAGTCAACATGATTCGAGCTGCTTGAATAATTGGGAAACCAAAAACTCCCGTTGCCAATGCCGGCAAGCTGATGCTCTTCAGCCCGTGCGTTACAGCCAGTTCGAGACTGGCATTCACCGCGCTGGCCAGTTTCACTTCCGCATCGACTTCCCCCTGACGCGGGCCGACGGCATGGATAACAAAGCGCGACCGAAGATGACCGGCACCGGTGATGACGGCGCTGCCAACCGGTGTGCCGCCTATTCGGTCACACTCCTGCTGAATCGCTGCTCCGCCCTTGCTCCGGATGGCGCCGGCGACTCCGGCGCCGAGCTGCAGTTCACTGTTGGCGGCATTGACGATGGCATCGGTCGCCTGTTCGGTAATATCGCCGCAACAAAGAATAATACGGCAGCTGCCAATGATCTTTGCACAGTGTAATTCAGCCATGTGCAATCTCCATGCGTCCGGCCTTCATCGGCTTGCGCTGACGCAGATAAAGACGGGGATCGGCGATCTGGAGCGTAAAAATAACCGGCAGGTGCTGGGAGGCTTTGCGGGTCAGGGAGGAATGGACGATGCTGACATCGAGAATGTTCAGTCCGTTGTAGGCATAGCCCCGGTCGCGACCAAACAGTGGCATCTGCGCCGGGTAGGTCCCACTGAACCAAGGGCGGGGCGCCCGCTGCAGCATGACGGCGAGACTGAAATTCCCAGCTCCCCACCAGTGGTCGGCAAAGTCGCCGCAGATCAGGGTCGGGCAGACCAGAGAACGGCTACTGAGAAAATCGGAGCCGAGCAAGGTGCCGATCTGGAGTTGGCGCGGTCCGGCAGCCGACGCCAGACGCACATTGAGCAGATGCAGGCGCTGACCGTGCTTTTCGAAGTCGGCGCGCTGGCAGTAACCACCCTCTCCAAGGTCAAACTCGCGGACCCCGCTCAACGGGTAATAAGAGAGAAAACCGACCCCGTTTTCCTGGGTTCCACCCCAGCAGCGCATCCCCAGTTCGGCGGCAAGGTGCTGGAGCTGGCCACTGTCACCGTTGCCACCAACATCCTGCAATGCGACAATATCCGGAGCACTGGCAGCAATCACTGCGGCTGCCCTTTCCGGCTGACACAGATGATCGCTACCGATACCACCATTAATATTGTAGGTCATGACGCGGACGCTGATCATCCGCAGCCCCCTTTGCCGGCAACAGGTTTTCGCTCACCAACAACGTGTTAAGGTGCGCGCCGGACACTTTCGATGATCACTTTGTCAACCGGAAGGTCGGCGAACACCATATTACGTCGTTCGGTCTTAACAGAAACGATGCGATCCACAACGTCCATGCCCTCAATCACCTTGCCAAACACCGCATAACCGAAGCCTTGTGCGGTTTCATCTCGATGATCAAGAAAAGCGTTATCGACAACGTTGATAAAAAATTCACTGGTCGCGCTATTGACCACATTTGTTCGCGCCATGGAGATCGTACCGCGCAAATTACGCAACCCATTACCCGCTTCATTCTGGAGCGGATCATAACCCGGCTTTTTTTTCAAATCTGCGGTGAAGCCGCCACCCTGAATCATAAATCCGGGTATCACCCGATGAAACACGGTCCCGTCATAGAAGCCGTCATCGACGTATCGCATAAAATTGGCTACGGATTTCGGCGCCTTCTGGGCATCAAGCTCGAGGACGATACGGCCAAGGCTGGTCTGCATGATGACTTTATTTTGTGAATTGACTGTCGCTTGGGTGCATGCCGACAAGGCAATTGACAGAATCAGGATACTGAATATTCTCTTCATGCGCTTTCCTTCCTAGTGCCCTTCAGATTTGAGCTGCCTTAACATCAGTTCACTGACGGCCGTACGAGCATCTTTCCCCTCATAAAGAATCTGGTAAGTCTGATCGATTATCGGGGTTTCAACGTTCAGCTTGCGCGCCAACTGGTAGGCAGAGAGTGTTGTCTTGACGCCTTCTGCCACCATGGTCATCTCGCTCAGTATTGCGTCGAGCTGGCGGCCACGACCAATTTCGATACCGACGCTGCGGTTACGCGACAGGTCACCGGTGCAGGTCAGAACCAGGTCGCCCATACCGGCCAGACCGGCAAAGGTCTTCGGGTCGGCCCCAAGCGCCAGGCCAATGCGACTCATCTCTGCCAAACCACGTGTGATCAGTGCGGCTCGCGAGTTGTAACCAAAACCAAGACCGTCAGCAACACCCGCCGCCAGGGCAATAACATTCTTCAGCGCCCCGCCGAGTTCAGTTCCGACCACATCACTGTTCGTATAGACCCGGAACGTTTCAGTACTGAAAACCTGCTGAATCTTTTGGGCTGCGACCTCGTCGACTGCCGCCACGGCAACGGCTGTCGGAAGTCGCTGCGCCACCTCTTTGGCAAACGATGGCCCGGAGAGGTATCCGACCTGGGCGGCACGCTCCTGCGGCAGCACCTCGTTGAACAGTTCGGACATGGTCTTCAGGCTGTCGTTTTCGATCCCCTTCGAAGCCGAAACCAACAGGGTAGAAGGGCTAAGATAGGGAAGTGCCGCCTGCAAAACCCCGCGCAGCACCTGGGAGGGGGGGACAAAAAGCACCAGCCCCTTACCGGCAACAGCATCAGAAATGCTGTTGGTAAATGACAAACGATCAGACAACTTTACGCCCGACAGATAAACATCGTTCTCTCTGTTCGAGCGCATGCGTTCAACAAGTTCGGTTTCATAGGCCCATAACTGCACCGGATAACCCTTGTCGGCAAGCAGATCAGCCAGAGTCGTCCCCCAACTCCCCGCCCCGACAACACCGATTTGCATCATGTCTTGTGCTCCTGTCAAATAGCCCGCTTCTTCTTTTTGATCCGCTCTTCAACCTGGCTGATTTTGCGCTGCAGAATCTCCGTATTGGGGTAGACCCCCTCCAGAGACTGTAACTCCTTCAACGCTTCGCGCAGACGCTCCTGCTCTTCGAGTACCGACGCCAGGCCAAAACGGGCTTCAACTCCGAATGGTGTGTCGGGTGCGATTTTCACCAAGTCTCGAAAAACCGCCTCAGCCTCCTTCATCCCGCCTTCAAGGGCATAAGCCATACCGATGCGATAGCGGACCTCGGTCACCAGCTCACTCTGCGGCCAGGACTTGAGCATGTTTTCATACTCAATGCGTGCCTGCTCAAAATTGTTCAGGCGAAAGTAACAGTCGGCGAGCTCATACTGAAAACGGTCCCCGGGTTCCCGCCCTCGATCAACCAGACGCTGATAGATGGCCACAGCCCGGCTGTAGTCATTGAGTTGGTTTTTGTAAATTTCCGCCTCCTGCTCAAGAGCGGGCAGAACGTATTCCGATTCCGCATACTCCTTTTCCAGCAGGTGAAACGCGTAAAGAGCATCGTGATAACTCTTGACGAAGAGGTTGTTGACTTCACCGGCTCGAAACAGGGCCCGCGGTGCCAGAACAAAATCGGGGTGACCAACGTAAATCTCTTCGTAAAGCTCCAGAGACGTCGCATAATCGCCACTTAAAATCTGCGCTTCGGCCCGGTTGAAAGCCGCATGCAGCCGCTCATCAAGCGTCGCCTGCCAATACCAGATCACAGCCACCAACAGAAGCAGAAATACCGGTCCGAGGACAAGCAGCAAACGGTAATAGGGCGACTTACGCCTCCTCCTCTGCAGCTCCTCCCTCAGGAGCTTCTTCTTCATCTTCGCGACTTCCGACATCTTCTTCGTCTTCTCTCTCGGCAAGTTTGGCCACGGCGACAATCCGCTCTTCGGCTTCCAGGACCATCATTCGCACGCCCATGGTGTTGCGACCGATAATGGAGATGTTGCCAACCGGTGTGCGCAGGACTTTACCGCGATCGGTGATAAACATCAGATCCGACTCTTCGTCAACCAGCTTGACATCGATGACCGAGCCATTGCGATCACCCGTTTTGATGGTGATAATACCTTTCCCGCCACGACTCTGGATCCGGTACTCCTCGAGATGGGTCCGTTTGCCGTAGCCCCTCTCGGTGATCGAGACCAGGGTTGACGCGGTGGCATCGGAAACCACTTCCATGCCGATGATGTAATCGTCACCTTCCAGAGTCATGCCGCGCACGCCACGCGCGGTCCTGCCCATGGGCCGGGCATTCTCTTCCGGGAAGCGGATTGACTTACCGTTGCAGCTGGCCAGCAAAATATCCATGCTGCCATCGGTAAGCCGGGCCGCGATCAGGCTGTCCCCTTCATCGATGGTCAAGGCGATGATCCCACCCTGTCGCGGATTGGAGTAGGCCATGAGTTCCGTCTTTTTAACCGTCCCTTTACGGGTCGCCGTAATAATGTAGCGATCCGGCTCAAACTCCTTGACCGGCAGGATGGTCATCACGTGTTCATTCGGTGCCAGATTGAGCAGGTTGACGATCGCCTTGCCGCGCGAAGCGCGGCCGCCTTGCGGAATTTCATGCACCTTGAGCCAGTAGACCTTGCCGAGATCGGTGAAAATAAGGACATAGGAGTGGGTCGAGGCTATAAACAGGCTCTCGACAAAATCCTCCTCTTTCGGCCGCATACCGGTTTTCCCCTTGCCTCCGCGACGTTGGGCACGGTAGAGCGAAACGGCATTACGCTTGATATAACCGGCGTGGGAGACGGTCACCACCATGTCTTCTTCAACAATAAGGTCTTCAAGGGTGAGGTCGGCCGTCAATTGGACAATTTCAGTGCGGCGCTTATCAGAAAAACGCTCCCGGATGTCGAGCAGTTCCCCTTTGATAATCTTTAGAATCTCCTCTTCACTGGAGAGAATCTCCTTAAGACGCGCGATCAGAGCCAGGATCTCTCGGTACTCGTCGAGAATCTTTTCCCGCTCGAGGCCAGTGAGGCGGTGCAGACGCATGTCGAGAATCGCCTGCGCCTGCAAGTCTGACAAACCGAAACGTGCCATCAAACGCTCTTTGGCCTCAGCCGAATTGGCACTGCTCTTGATTGTTTCAATGACTGCGTCAAGATTCTCCAGGGCAATCTTCAGGCCTTCAAGAATATGGGCGCGGGCTTCGGCTTTCTTCAGCTCGAAAATACAACGCCGGGTGACAATCTCCTTGCGGTGATCGACGAAACAGTCGAGCACTTCACGCAGGGTCAGAACCTGGGGTTGACCATTGACCACCGCCAGCATGATGATGCCAAACGACGACTGCATCGACGTCATTTTGTACAACTGATTCAGAACCACCTGTGGGATCGACTCGCGCTTGAGTTCAACGACGATGCGCATCCCTTCGCGATCCGACTCGTCGCGCAGGTCAGAAATCCCTTCGATCTTCTTCTCCTTAACCAGATCGGCGATCTTCTCGATCAGGCGAGCCTTGTTGACCTGGAAGGGGATTTCGGTGACGACGATGCTTTCGCGGCCAGTGCGGCTGTTCTGCTCGACCAGGGCTTTGGCCCGCATCTGGATAATGCCACGCCCGGTCCGATACGCCTCTCGGATCCCTTCGCGGCCAAGGATATAAGCAGCGGTTGGGAAATCGGGGCCGGGGATTAACTGCAACAGTTCTTCAAATTCGAGGTGCGGTTGATCGATGACTGCAATCAGGGCATCGATCACTTCGCCGAGGTTGTGCGGCGGAATTTTGGTCGCCATGCCAACGGCGATCCCCTCTGAACCGTTGACCAGCAGGTTCGGAAATTTACAGGGCAGAACAAGCGGCTCTTCCAGTGAATCATCGTAATTGGGACCGAAAGCGACCGTCTCCTTGTCGATATCGGACAGCAGTTCATGTGCCAGTCGGTCCATGCGTATTTCGGTGTAACGCATAGCGGCCGCCGAATCACCGTCGACGGAACCAAAGTTACCCTGACCATCGACCAGTGGGTAGCGCAGGGAGAAATCCTGCGCCATACGGACGATGGTGTCGTAAACCGCGGAGTCACCGTGCGGATGGTATTTACCAATGACGTCACCGACGATACGCGCTGACTTTTTGTAAGCCTTGTTCCAGTCATTGCTCAGCTCGTTCATGGCGAAGAGTACACGCCGGTGTACCGGCTTGAGCCCGTCGCGCACGTCGGGCAGGGCGCGGCCGACAATTACGCTCATGGCATAGTCCATGTAGGACTTGCGCATTTCGTCTTCGATATTGACGCTAATTTTGTTCTGTTCGGAAAGCATTCGATTTTTCTCCGAAAACACAGGTTAAAGGTTCAAGAATCAAGGTTCTAGGACGTCAGGTTTCTTTATCCTTTTGACCTTGTACCTGCCTTTAAACATCCAAATTTGAAACGTTCAGAGCGTTCTGCTCGATGAAGGCACGACGCGGCTCAACCTGATCGCCCATCAAAACCGTAAAAATTTCATCGGCAGCAACCGCGTCCTCAATTTTGACCTGAAGCAGGATTCGTTTTTCCGGGTCCATGGTCGTCTCCCAGAGTTGATCCGGGTTCATCTCCCCCAGTCCTTTGTAGCGCTGGATATACTGCCCTTTTTTTGCGCGGGCCAGAACAAAGTCGAGAATCTTCTGCCGATCATCGACGATTGTTTCCGTCTTACCTTCACTGCTAATGGTCGCAGTCTCGTTGTCGCAGATATCTTCAACCTGGCGGTAAGCCTGGATCAGCAGTTTGTATTCATACATCGACAACGCTTCGAGAATTTTCTGGTCAATCCGGGCGCGCACGTTGCCAAGTGTAAAAAGGATACGTGACGGGTTGTTGAAGACTTCAAAACTGGCTTGCGGGGCGAGCTGGCGCAATTTCTCCGCCAGAGGGGTCAAGTCAGTCAGGTCGGCAAAACCGTTTTGCAGCTTGCCGCGAACAAAAATATCGAGAACTTCGACATTGATCCCCTTGTTGAGCATTTTGTCGAAATGCTCGTTATACTCAATGATATTGCGCAAGGTTGGTATGATCTGCTTACCGCGCAGCACCTTGCCACTCTTCTCCATCTCAACGGTCAACCCCTCCACCCCTTCGTTGAGCAGATATTCGCGCAAAGCGAGGTCATCCTTGAGGTAAAGCTCCTTCTTTCCGCGCTTCGCTTTGTATAGCGGTGGCTGGGCGATATAGAGATTACCGCGTTCAATCAGCGACGTCATCTGCCGGAAGAAGAAGGTCAGCAGCAGGGTACGGATATGCGATCCGTCGACGTCGGCGTCGGTCATGATAATGATGCGATTGTAGCGTAGCTTGGCGATGTCGAAATCGTCCTTGCCGATACTGGTCCCAAGGGCGGTAATCAGGGTTCGAATCTCATTGCTGGTCAACATTTTGTCGAAACGCGCCTTTTCGACGTTGAGAATTTTCCCTTTTAACGGCAATATCGCCTGGTAGCGACGGTCACGCCCCTGCTTGGCGCTGCCACCGGCGGAGTCGCCCTCGACCAGATACAGTTCGCACAAAGCCGGATCCTTCTCCTGACAGTCAGCCAGTTTCCCAGGCAGGGACAAACCCTCCAGGGCCCCCTTGCGCCGGGTCAGATCGCGCGCTTTGCGGGCCGCTTCACGCGCCCGGGCCGCTTCAATTCCCTTTTCAAGAATTTTTCGCGCAACTCCTGGATTCTCTTCCAGATAGGTGGCCAGACGCTCATTCATCAAGGTCTCAACAAATCCCTTGATTTCCGAGTTGCCGAGTTTTGTTTTAGTTTGCCCTTCAAATTGTGGATCAGGAACTTTGACCGAAATAACCGCCGCCATCCCCTCGCGCAGATCGTCTCCGGAGATGGTCGTCTTGATGTTTTTCAACAGGTTATTGTTGGTAGCATAGGTATTCATCGTCCGGGTCAGCGCCGCTTTGAAACCGATCAAGTGGGTGCCGCCCTCATGGGTATTGATGTTGTTCGCGAAAGAAAAAATTTTTTCATCGTAGCTGTCGTTGTACTGAATCGCAACTTCGATTTCGACTCCCTCTTTGCTCCCGGTACAAAAAATCGGTTTTGGATGCAATGGCGTCTTCGCACGGTTCAGGTACTCAACAAACGAGCAAATTCCACCTTCGTAATGAAAGTCGTGGCTCTTGTCGCTGCGTTCGTCGAGAATATGGATCTTCACCCCGGCATTAAGAAAAGCCAGTTCGCGCAGCCTTTGTGACAAAGTCTCAAACGAGAATTCGGTGGTTTCAAAAATTTCCGGATCGGGCCAGAAGATGATCCGCGTTCCGCGCCGACTGGTCGTCCCCTCTTCCTTCAGCGGATACATTGGTGCACCCCGCTCGTAGGTCTGGCGATAAACCTTGCCGTCACGGCGAATTTCCAGCTCAAGGCGACTCGACAGGGCATTAACCACCGATACGCCGACCCCGTGCAGACCGCCGGAGACCTTGTAACTGTCGCTGTCAAACTTGCCGCCGGCATGGAGCACGGTCATGACGACTTCAGCCGCTGACTTTTGCTGCCCCTTGTGCAGATCGACGGGAATACCTCGGCCGTTGTCGACAACCGTAACTGAATTGTCGATGTGGATAATGACCTTGACCTCATCGCAGTGACCGGCAAGGGCTTCATCAATAGAATTGTCGACAATTTCGTAGACCAGATGGTGCAGTCCCGCTGGTCCGGTTGAACCGATATACATCGCCGGTCGCTTACGCACCGCCGATAGACCCTCGAGCACCTTGATACTATCTGCTTCGTAGCTTTTTCCTGTCTGTTCGGCCATAGCCTCTCCGTCTGATTTATGCTTCAGGGTGGACGTACCCGTTCTCCACCCGATAATAATAACCTTCGGTCAACCCTCCCTGTCGAAGCGGTGTTGCATCGGTCGCAGTAATAAAAACCTGACCGCTTCGTTCACGGAGAAAGTTAAAGAAAAAAGTTTGGCGCTCGGCGTCGAGTTCACCCAGAAAATCATCGAGCAAAAGCAGCGGTGGTTCACCATGGCGTTGCTCTAGATCAAGCGCCTGGGCGGTTTTCAGCGCCAGAACAAATGAGCGTTGTTGACCCTGGGAACCGTAAATACGTAAGGAACGACCATCGAGCAAAAAATGTATATCGTCTCGATGTGGTCCGCTTAGTGTTATGCCGTAGCGTCGTTCCTGCTCATACTGTTGTTCAAGATCGTCGCGTAGTTCCTGTTCCAGTTCAGGCGTTTCGACTAAACCCTGTCGATAGCGAATCTGCGCAGTCTCTTGCATTTGACTGATGTGAGCATGACATTCTGCAAAATTTTGTGCCACAGCGGTCAAGTAAACTGATCGGGCATGACGTATACGGGCCCCGCTCTGTGCCAAAGCCTCGGACCAGGGTTGTAGTTCTGCAGCGCTTTTATTGTCTTTCAACAGCCGGTTGCGTTGTTTTAACACACGCTCATATTGTTGCAGTTCGATCAAATAACCCGGCCAGCTCATAAACACGGCACGATCGATCAGCCGACGCCGACCCTGAGGGCCTCCTTTAACCAGGCCGACTTCTTCCGGAGCAAAGACTATCGGTCTCAGGCAGTTCAGATATTCATCTGGCCGCCCCAATATTTTACCGTTGAGACGCACAGCCTTACCGTTGCGGTGTACATCAATCTGCAGTGTTTTATAGACGCCATTACCCTGCAGGCTTTTACCACAGAGTCGAGCCAGTTCACAGCTGTTTTGGATCAATTCTTCGTTACGGGCACCACGAAAACTTTTCAAACTGCCAAGCAGATGTATTGCTTCCAGCAGGTTCGTTTTTCCTTGAGCATTCTTCCCGTAAAAAATATTGAACCGCGGATGAAATTGCAGTTCAAGTCGTTCAATATTTCGGTAACAGCTGAGTGTTAATTCTTCCAGTTGCATACAGGCGTTGGTTTCTTTATTTAAAAAGCCTTTTTTAAAAGGCTTTTCCCTGACGCTTTCTGATTAGAGGCGCATCGGCATGATAACCGAAAGGAAACCGTCGTCACCCTCCGGTGTCAACAAACCCGGAGACAGATTGTCACGCACAGCAATTTTTATTTTTTCGCTATCGAGAGCTTGAAGAATATCAATCATATAACGGGCATTAAAACCGATGATCATTTCCGGTCCATCGTAAATAATATCTATCTCTTCTCGAGCATCACCGACTTCTGGATTCGATGAAGAAATATCCAGTAGACCTTTCTTTAACTGCAACTTGACCCCTTTAGATTTTTCACTCGACAAAATAGCCATCCGGCGCAATGCGTGTAAAAGTGTGTCCCGGCCTATAATGGCAATATCTTCGTTCTGTTTTGGAATAACGCGGTTGTAATCAGGAAAATCGCCATTGACGAGTCGCATAATGACAACCGTGTTGTCACGCATAACTACGGCGCTGTTTTCCATAAAACCAATATAAATATCGCCGGCACTTTCCTCGGCAATTTTTTTCAGTTCGTGAATTCCTTTACGCGGCAGAATAACTCCCTGTTCAAGCTCATTGATCTGGGCTGTTTCTACAGAACGTTGCGCCAGGGCTAATCGATGTCCGTCAGTTGCAACCAGACGCAAAATATTTTTTTCATTTTCTACTAAAGTTCTAAAGTAAATTCCGTTGAGATTATATTTGGTATCATCCGTAGATATGGAAAATATTGTTTTTTCTATCATTTCATTCAGCAGCGCACCGTTAATCGGAATCATTTTTTCACGGTCTGCATCTGGAAAATGGGGAAATTCGTCGGATGAAAGGCCAACAATGTTAAAAACTGATTTACCGCAACTTATTTCTATCCAGCAATTATCCTTAGCGCGGAAAGAAATTTCCTGCTCTGGTAATTCCTTGACTATTTCATATATTTTTTTAGCTGATACGGTTATTTTTCCACCATTTTTTATATTGGCAGGATAAGAAGCGCGCATACCAACTTCCAGATCCGTCGCGGTCAACTGAATGGTATCAGCCGTTGTCTCAATTAAAACATTAGAGAGAATAGGTATGGTATTACGTTTTTCGACTATCCCCTGAACTTTTGCCAGTCCCTTGAGAAAAATTTCCTTTTCAATAGAAAAATGCATATGGACCTCCGTGCACTGTCAATGCTCTATGACTATAGTTTTTTAAATAGAACTTTAGTAGTAGTAACAGATGCCTGTTTGTTTGTTTATAACAGTAGAAAAAGGGTACCGGTACGCGTTTTATACCTGTGTACATTTTCCTTTTGGCCCTGTTGATGCTTTGATTATTTTGTGGATATCTTTATTTTTAAATTTGATAAACAACCTTATGCTCAGCTATTTAGACAGGTTTTGACCGAGCTGAGTCAGGAGCCCTCTATGGTTTTTTTAAGACTAAGTAAGGTAGATTGTAATTGAGAATCATTAACTTTTGTCTTATCAATTTTTTTTATGGCATGAATGATGGTTGAGTGGTCCTTGCCACCAAAATGGTCCCCGATATCCGGATAGGAAAGCGATGTCATTTGACGAGTCAGGTACATGGCTATCTGTCGGGCTTGCACTAATGCTTTGTACCTTTTTGGTGATTTAAGGTCACTTATTTTTAAACCAAAATAATTCGCAACAATTTTTTGTATCTGTTCGACTGAAACCTGACGGTCTTTTTCAACCAGAATATCCTTGAGAATATTTTTCGCCATATCAAGACTGACCGGTGTTGATGTCAGACTGGCAAATGCTCCTATCCTTATCAGGTACCCTTCAAGTTCTCTAACGTTGCTCGTTACTGAATTGGCGAGAAACTGGGCGACATCTTCCGGTAAATTAATACCGTTTTGTTCGGCTTTCATTTTAAGGATAGCTTGCTTGGTTTCGACATCAGGTGTTTGAATATCAGCAACCAAACCCCATTCAAAACGTGAACGCAATCGTTCCTCGAGTCCGGGAATTTCTTTTGGAAATTTATCAGAAGTGAGTACGATCTGTTTATGTGAATCATAAAGTGAATTGAATGTATGGAAAAATTCTTCTTGTGTTCTTTCTTTTCCGGCAATAAATTGAATATCATCAATTAATAATACGTCCATGGACCTAAATTTATTTCTAAATTCATCCATTTTGTTATATCGCAATGAATTTATTAATTCATTCATGAACTTTTCGGATGTATAGTAACAAACTGAAGTTTGAGGATTATTTTTAAGAATTTCATTACCAACTGCATTTATAAGGTGAGTTTTACCAAGACCGACACCACCATAAATAAATAAGGGATTATAAGTTGTTGCCGGTTTATTGGCTACTGCCATTGCAGCAGCAAAAGCGAACTGATTGGATGACCCTGTAACAAATTCGTTAAACGTGTATTTTGTATTTAAATTTATTGTTTGTCCACGAAGTGAAGGTGGTGAAATGACAGTATCCGCGCTGACCCTAAGGACTTCCTCTTTTTTACCTTTTTTGCTGGTGCTTGTAGTGTGTGTAGCCAGGGCAAGTTGTACCCGGTAGTTTTCACCACCGATGCTCCATATTTTTTCCTGTATCAGTGTGAAAAAGTGTTCTTCAATCCAATTTAGAATGAATTTGTTCGGTACTTGAAGTTTGATCAGATCGTCCTGAATGCCGACAAACTCGATCGGCTTGATCCACATAGAATAGTGCTGTGGATTCAAACTCTCCTCGAGTTTAGCCAGTGTATCGATCCAGATGTTATTAGACGTCATGAGTGTGCACTTTGTATCAGTATTAGCATCTACTGACTACATGCAGTTGATTGTTAAAGCTTCAGATCTTGTTTATCCACACACTTTTTAACAGGTGTGGATAAATTGACTAGGGGGCTGTAAAGTCTGAATTGATGCTGAGTTGCGCTGGTTTCATACCCTTGTTTTTTACGGATCAACGCTAGCAGAGGCCCCTTTTTTTTGCAAGGCTTTTTTCTTTTTTGCATCGACCTTGAATTTAAAAAAAAGAGTCTGTTTTAAGTAAAAAACTTGACACAATTTTTTTACTGTGCATAGTAATGCCCTTTGCTGCCCGGTTTGCGAGCCTCGCAATACGGTTCAGTAAACAGATTCTATTAAAATATTAATTAATCGGTCAATATCCTGGCCGAGGCACAAGGAGTTGGAACATGTCGAAGCGTACTTATCAGCCAAGCAAAGTCTGCCGTAAGCGTACCCATGGTTTCCGCAAACGGATGCAGACTAAAAACGGTCAAGCTGTTATCAAACGGCGCCGGGCTCGTGGCCGCAGCCGCCTCGTTGTCACTATCCCGACCAAGTAAGGGTTCTGGGTGTTGAGCTTGGAGTCACATCGACTACCGGCTGCCCATCGTATCAGGAAACGGCCGGAATTTCTGGAAATCCGGAAATCCGGCCGTTTACTACGAACCCCGCATTTCATAGTTCAAATCCGATGCAGGATTCTTGGTCCGACACGTCTTGGCGTGACCGTGTCACGTCGCATCGGAAATTCTGTCGTTCGTAATCGGGTCAAACGTCGCTTGCGCGAGTTTTTCAGGCTTCATTACCACTGCTTACCTGCTATGACGGACATATCCATTGTTGCCCGGTCTGGTTCGGAGCGGATGACCCATCTTGATGTGCAGCGCGAATTGGCGTGTTTGTTTGTCATACCCGAAGGAGACGTGGTCGAATGCTCAGGCAGATCGTCGTTGCGTTGATCCTTTTTTACCAGCGGTTTATCTCTCCGTTGACGGGTCCGTCCTGTCGTTTTTATCCGTCCTGTTCTACCTACGCGTTGCAGGCAATTGATCGTTACGGCCTTATCAAGGGCCTTTATCTGTCCCTGCGTCGTATCCTGCGTTGTCACCCCTGGCACCCTGGAGGGGTCGACCCCGTCTGTTAAATCCACCTGCCTTTATTCACCGGAGTTTTTAAATGGAAAACAATAAGAATGTGATTATTGCCGTTCTTCTCATGCTCGCTGTGTGGTTCTATTTTAACCAGAATCAGAAACCGGCTGATGTCCCGGACAATCAAACTGTTGCAACTACAGTGCAACCGGATGTGATTGCTCCTGCGGTTGTTACAACGGCAGTTCCTTCTATGACACCGTCTGTTGTCACTTCAGCTCCAGAGATAAAAGTTGAAATAAAGACACCGCTTTATACTGCTGATTTTAATAGTATAGGTGGACGACTTGATTCTATGCAATTGCTTAACTACGGCGCTACGGCTGCTGATAATACGGTCCCTGTTCATGTCGTAGAGGCTTCAACTCCGCGTTTGGCGACCCTCGGCTTACAGGGCAAAAGCGGTATCGACTTAAATTCCGAAACAAACTACGCATTGCTTCAAAAACCGATAAAATCCGAATTGACCGGGACGGATTCGACAGAGATCGTCTTCCGTTCAACGGGTACCGGGATTATCATCGACCGTGTCTACACCCTGCGTGCTGATAGTTACCTTATTGGCGTCGAGACCCGCGTTATGAATACAGGCACTGCTGCACTCAGTGGTGAACTTGAAATTTCGTTGCTGCAACCCTGGGACGCATCCATCAAGAATGACATGGTTGTTTTCACCGGAGTGTCGTCTCTGGTTGATGGCAAACTGGAACAGGTTTCGGTTGATGATTTGAAAGAAGAATCACCGACTTATGGTGCCGGGACCACCTGGACTTCCTTTGAAACGAAATACTTTATTTCGGCAATCATTCCGACAAGCGGCGCGGCAGACAAGGTTCGTATTGTCCGTGATGGCGACATCATCCGTAATTATGTTGTGACCCCATTTTTTACAATCGCACCGGGTACTCAGCAGTCTTATTCTTATGATGCATTTTTTGGTCCGCGCGATGAGTCTATTCTAGAAGCCGTCGGGCACCAGATGACAGAAGCCATCAGTTACGGTATTTTTACCCCGATTGCTGTCCCCCTGCTTAAAACACTGCGCTTTTTCTATGGTTATCTTGGCAACTACGGTCTCGCTATTATTCTGTTGACGGTGATTATCAAGCTCATTTTCTGGCCGCTGACCCACAAAAGCTATGCGTCGATGAAATCGATGCAGAAACTGCAACCGGAAATGGCGAAACTTAAGGAAAAATACAAGAACGACCGCCAGCGCCAAGGGCAGGAGATGATGGAGATGTACAAGAAACATCGGGTCAACCCTATGGGTGGTTGTCTGCCGATGGTTATTCAGATTCCGGTGTTTTTTGCACTTTACCGCGTTCTTTATCAAGCAATTGAGTTACGTCATGCACCGTTTATGTTCTGGATTACTGATCTCGCCGATAAGGACCCTTACTATATTACGCCGATTATTATGGGCGCGACGATGTTTATTCAACAGAAGTTGACGCCATCAACGGCCGACCCGATGCAACAAAAAATATTTTTGTTGATGCCGGTTATTTTTACTGCGCTGTTTCTGAATTTTCCGGCTGGTCTGGTTATCTACTGGCTGGTCAACAACCTGCTGACAATTACACAGCAGGTCTATATTCATCGGACCATGTCCTGATTGTCGTGACGCCGTACCTTTGTCGGCGTCCGTTGAAGATCGCCTATGCAGCAGACTGAGCAGACTATTGTGGCTCCGGCTACGGCCGCGGGTGAAGGCGGCATCGGCATTATTCGTCTTTCCGGCTCAGAAGCCTTATCGGCTTTGTGGCGGTTTTTTAAACCGACGGCTACGGTCACCACCCTGTCGTCACATCGACTTTATCATGGTTACATCCATACAGCGGACGGGGAGCGGCTCGACGAAGTCCTTGCAGTTTACATGCGTGGCCCAAAATCCTACACCGGTGAGGATGTTGTCGAGGTACAGGGCCATGGTGGACCGCTTATTCAGCGCCGACTCCTCGATCTATTTCTTGATGCGGGTCTTCGTTTAGCCCATCCGGGCGAATTCACCTTGCGCGCTTTTCTGAATGGACGCATCGATCTGGCCCAGGCTGAGGGGGTTATCGATGTCATTCGCTCCCGGTCTGAAGCTGCCAGTCGCTTAGCTTTGCGGCAGATGGACGGCGCACTCTCTGGCCGTATTTATTCCTTTCGCGACAAACTTCTTGAATCTCTGGCTTTTATTGAGGCACACATCGATTTCCCCGATGAGGAGATTGAGCCACCCGAACTCTCAAGGGTTGTTACTTCAGTGGTTGCCATACAACAGGGGGTTTCCAGCCTTCTTGCCGGTTTTGATCATGGACGGGTTTTGCGTGAAGGGCTTCATGTTTTAATTCTTGGTCGACCAAATGTCGGCAAAAGCTCTCTGCTCAATGCCTTATTAGGTGAAGCACGAGCCATTGTTACCGAGATTCCCGGAACCACGCGCGACACGATTGAAGAGAGTCTGGTTCTTGGTGGTATCCCCTTGCGCCTCATTGATACGGCAGGGGTCCGCGATGCGGTCGATCTGGTGGAGGTTGAAGGGGTTCGCCGCACGCGCGAGCGCTGTTCCACTGCTGATCTTGTTTTGCTGGTTTTGGATGGGAGCACTCCACTTCAGGATGAGGACTTTCTGGCACTTGACGCCTGTCGTGATCGCCCTCTCTTGTTGGTGCTCAACAAGGGTGATCGTGTCTGTTTGCCCCTGGTTGAGCCTTTTTCTTCTTTTTCGTCTGTTTCCATATCAGCTAAGACCGGTATGGGGCTTGATTTATTGAAACAGAAGGTCACGGAATGTTTTTCGGTCAGCGGTGAGTCGTCCGAATCATCCCTGATCTCCGATCGCCGTCATCGCGAAGCACTATTGAAGTGCCGTGTGGCGCTGGATCGGTTTATGGACGCCGTTTCCGTTCAACCCTCACCAGAGTTTCTCGCTCTTGATTTGCGTGAGGCGTTACACTCCCTGGGTGAGATTACCGGCGAAACCACCCCTGAAGATGTTCTTGGTCAGATATTTTCCCGCTTTTGCGTTGGTAAGTGAGTTTGTTTCACGTGAAACACTTTTTCCTGGTTTGGCACTGATGTTTCACGTGAAACAATGGTGAGGGAATATGGCTGGATACAATAAAACCTATGACGTTATTGTGGTGGGTGCCGGGCATGCTGGTTGTGAGGCGGCTTTGGCGGCGGCACGCTGTGGTTGTGTCACGCTGTTGTTGACGCTTGGTCTGGATACTGTTGGTCAGATGTCGTGTAATCCGGCAATTGGTGGTTTGGCCAAGGGCCATCTGGTGCGGGAGATTGATGCTCTCGGCGGTGCCATGGCGGCGAATATAGACGCAACTGGAATCCAGTTCAGGGTGTTGAATACTAAAAAGGGGCCGGCGGTTCGTGCGTCGCGGGCGCAAGCCGACCGTATGCGCTATGCCGAGCGAATGAAAGGGGTTGTTTCTTGTCAGCCGGGGCTTGATCTGAAACAGGGATCGGTGAGTCGGTTGTTGGTGAGTGGTAACCGGGTGACCGGTGTAGAGACGCGTGAGGGGATTTGTTTTAGTGGTCACAGTGTCGTGTTGACGACTGGAACTTTTATGCGAGGTCTGATCCATGTCGGGTTGCAGCACTACCCGGGGGGGCGGGCTGGCGAGCCCCCATCGGAGGGGTTGTCTGATCACTTGCGCTCTCTCGGTATGCGTGTGGGACGGTTGAAAACCGGAACCCCTGCCCGTCTAGATCGTCGCAGTATCGATTTTAGTCGTCTTGAACCGCAGCATGGTGATGAGCTCCCTCGGCCATTTTCTGTCGATACCGTCGCTATTACCGGACCACAGGTCCCCTGTTATATAACCTATACCAATGAAGCAACCCACGAGTTGATTCGTGGAGGTCTCGATCGTTCACCTTTGTACAGTGGGATTATTGAAGGGGTGGGCCCGCGCTATTGTCCTTCGATCGAAGATAAGGTGGTCCGCTTCCCGGAAAAAGACCGCCATCAGGTGTTTCTTGAGCCGGAAGGCCTTGATTGTGCAGAGGTTTATCCAAACGGGGTCTCCACCTCGTTGCCGGCAGATGTGCAACTGGCTTTTCTGCGTACGATACCGGGGTTGGAGAAGGTCGAGATTATGCGGCCGGGTTATGCTATTGAGTACGACTATGTCGATCCGAGCCAGTTGTTACCAAGTCTGGAGACCAAGGCTTTGCAGGGCTTGTTTCATGCCGGGCAGATCAATGGGACCTCCGGCTACGAAGAGGCGGCAGCTCAGGGGTTGATGGCGGGCGTCAATGCTGCTCGCCAGGTGAAGGGGGAACCCCCTCTCGTTATCGGACGGGACCAGGGTTACATCGGTGTTTTGATAGATGATTTGGTCAACCTTGGTACGGTAGAACCTTACCGGATGTTCACGTCACGGGCTGAGTATCGACTTTTGCTGCGTGAAGATAATGCTGATTTGCGCCTGACCGAGATCGGTTATCGGGCCGGGTTAATCAGCGCTGAACGTTGGGAGCGCTATCAAAGCAAGGTGGCTGGTCTGGCTATTGGAGCCGAGCGCCTGCGCACGGTGCGGGTTGGCCCCAAGGATGTAGAGGTGTGTCGTCAACTTGGCCTTGGTGAACTGAAAAATGGCGCAAGTCTGGTGGAGTTGCTGCGGCGACCGGATTTGGGAATTGATGCGGTAGCTGCGCTTGATCCCGAGTTGCAGGGCCTTCGTGCTGATGTGCTCGAGCAGTTGGAGATCGGGGTGAAGTACGAGGGGTATATAACCCGTCAAATGGAGCAGGTGGAGCGTTTTCGTCGATTGGAGTCGGTCGTGATTCCTGGCGATTTCGTTTATGTTGGTCTTTCGGGGCTGTCGGCCGAGGTGCAGGAGAAGCTCGCACAGGCCAAACCCTTGACTCTTGGGCAGGCATCGCGCATCCCGGGTGTGACGCCGGCAGCCATCTCTATTCTCTCTGTTTTGTTGAGGCGCCGTGATGGATCTGCTGGTTGAATTGAGACGGCAGTTATCGGTTCTTGATCTGCCGGTCTCGGAGACCGCGATGGGGCGGCTTATCTGGTTGCAGACAGAACTGCTCCGCTGGAATCGCACACACAATCTGACAGCGATCACCGACCCCCGTGAGGCGTTAGAGAAGCATCTGGTCGATTCACTGACCCTGTTGCCTTATCTCCCGGACACTGGCCGCATACTCGACATCGGTTCGGGGGGTGGTTTTCCTGGTCTGCCGGTGAGTATTGTCCGACCGGAACTCGATGTGGTTTCGGTTGATGCCGTGGAGAAAAAAATCGCTTTTCAACGTCATGCCTCCCGCCGTCTGGGTTTGACCGGTTTTCACCCCTGGCATGGACGGATCGAGAAGTTGGCGGCAGAAAGCTTAAGTGCTGGTGGTTTTGATCTGATCGTCGCCCGTGCATTCACTTCGTTGTCCGGTTTTGTTGAAATGGCTCTTCCTTATCTTGGAGAGGGTGGACGACTCATCGCAATGAAGGGCCCGGAGGGTGAACGCGAGTTGTTAGAGGCTGGTAACTGGCTGAGCGAGCGCGCTGTCGTCTGTGAGCAACGGGTTGTGTTACAACTTCCGGTTTCAAAAGCCCGGCGCTGTTTATTGATTCTGAGTCAAAAGCACAAGATATTGCAGTAATAGAATGAAATAAATACAACATGTTGATTGTTGTCGATGAATACGCTGTCGGGGCTTTTTTGACATTCCAAAAACGCCCCGTTTTGTGCTAGTCTCTCGGCTCGCTTAACGAGAAGAAAGAAGAGGAGAGGCATGGCTGTCATAATTGCAATTGCCAACCAAAAAGGGGGGGTGGGGAAAACAACCACAACCGTGAACCTTGCGGCTTCGCTGGCGGTTGCCGAAAAAAAGACCCTGTTGGTCGATATGGATCCGCAGGCCAACTCCTGCAGCGGATTGGGTGTTGATAAAAACAAGACCGAACTGACCGTCTATAACGCTCTGCTCGGTGATGTGACTGCCGCCGATGTGATCATTCCGTCGTGTTTGCCGCATCTCGACATCCTACCCGCCAATACCGACCTGATCGGTGCGGAGATCGAGTTGGTCTCATCTTTCGCCCGCGAAATCAAACTCAAGGCGGTTCTCGATGCCGTCAGTGATCGCTATGAGTATATTCTCATTGATTGCCCACCGTCACTCGGTCTACTTACCGTCAATGCGCTGACCGCCGCCAACGCGGTTCTGATCCCTCTACAGTGTGAGTTTTACGCCATGGAAGGGATGAGTCAGTTGATGAACACTATTCGGTTGATTCAGCGCGATTTGAACCCGTCGCTGGAGTTGTTTGGTATCTTGTTGACCATGTTTGACAGCCGAAACAACCTGTCGCATCAGGTGGCCAATGAGATTAGGGCTCATTTCGACGGGAAGGTGTTCGAGACGGTCGTGCCGCGCAACGTACGCCTGTCGGAAGCGCCGAGCCACGGTTTGCCGGTCTTGATGTACGACATCACTTCGCGTGGAGCAGAGGCCTATCTTGAGCTGGCGCGGGAAATTATCAAAGCGAGGAAGAAGTGATGAGTAAACGACCTGCGCTTGGCAAGGGGATAGGTGCCCTGCTTAACTCTGCCACCCATGAGGGGAACCGGAAGTATTTTCTGTGCCCGATTGAGGATTTAAAGCCGCACAGTGAGCAGCCAAGAAAGTCGTTCGACGACGCTAAACTGCAGGAGCTGGCGGCGTCAATACGCGAAAAAGGGGTCATTCAACCCCTGGTGGTGCGCAAGGTCGACGACTACTATCAGATTATTGCCGGTGAACGACGCTGGCGCGCGGCCCAACGCGCCGGTTTGCACGAAGTCCCGGTGGTGATTCAGGATGTCTCTGAAGATTGGGCGCTGGAAGCGGCCCTGATCGAAAACATTCAGCGCGAAGACCTTAATCCGATTGAAGAATCGATGGCCTATCGCAACCTGATGCAGCGCTTCGACCTGACCCAGGAGGAAGTCGCCAAACGGGTCGGAAAGGAACGCTCGACGGTCGCCAACGCTTTGCGAATCCTGCGTTTGCCCGACGCCGTGCAGGCCGACGTTATCAGTGGTCGTCTGAGTATGGGACATGCCAGAGCCTTGCTGGCTCTTGAGGATGAAGGGCGGATTCAGCAGGTGAGAACGCGGGTCATTGCCGGTGGCCTGTCTGTACGTGAAACCGAAGCGTTGGTTAAGAAGAGCAAAAACCCGGAGACGCTGAAGAGCCGCGCGAGTGCCCGGGTCACCGATCCTGAGCTGGATCATTTGGTGGCGAAACTGCAGCGTGTCCTTGGTACCCAGGTAAAAATTATCCCGAAGGGCAAGGGCGGGCGATTGGAAATCTCCTATTTTGCCCCAGCTGATCTCGATCGTTTGCTGGAGATGCTCGGCGTACAGTAATTTCGCGGACAAATTGGAACGAATATGGCGGGTGCCGCAATGTGGACGACGCGCGCATCCGCAGTGCAAACCTATTTAAAGGATGGATCACAACCATGCGCAAGGAAACTCCGCTGGAAAAAGGTGAAATCAAGGCTTTTCTCGGCCCTGGCAGCAAGTTTGAAGGGAAGCTTTTTTTTGACGAGATCGTTCGTCTTGATGGGAGCTTCAAGGGGGAGATTACCTCCAAAGACACCCTGATCGTTGGCGAAACCGCCGATATTGAAGGCGAGGTTGCTGTTGGGACTTTTATCCTCAGTGGTCGCTTCAAGGGGAACGTCAAGGCCACGCACCGCATTGAACTGCGGCGGCCGGCTCAAATTGAGGGGACGCTGGAGACACCGGTTCTTGCGGTTGAAGAAGGTGTCTCCCTGAACGGGAGTGTCAGCATGGCTGTTGTCGCTGCGAACGTAAAAAAATGACCTCATAGCTCCAGTGTCTGACCCGGTTATCGCCGGGAAGGTGGATGAATAAAACCACAAATGGTCTTGACACTGGCAGGGCACTGTGATAGCAATGCCCTGCTTTGCCGTCAGGGTGACTGACGGGGTCGTAAAGTTGTATACAGTATCCAATAACCACATAAATTGAGTTTATCGCGCCGCCCTTGCAGTGCGTGGTTTAAACCGAGGTGTGACCCGTGATTAATATTGATTGGACAATTTTTTTACAGTTTGCCAACTTCGTCATTCTGATGTTGATCCTCAATGTTGTTCTGTACCGGCCGCTGCGCGCCATGCTCAGCAGTCGCCGTGAGACCATCGAAGGATCGCAGGCCCGCGTGCGGGGTCTGGAAGCGCAGATAGAAGAGAAGATGGCACGCTACGAGGAGAAGCTGCAGGCGGCCAAACTCAAAGGGAATCAGGAGAAGGCAGCCTTGCGCCAGGCCGCAGCAACTGAAGAAGCTGGAATTCTCGGGAGTGCCCGTGAAGTGGCGACCGCACGTCTGCAGGATGTCAAGGACCAGGTCGCTGTCGCGGCCACGGCAGCTGGTCACAAACTTAAGAGCGACGCGCAGGGACTGGCGACGGAAATCGCTACCAAGATCATGGGGAGGGCGCTGTAAGATGAAGGACCTCAAGCGACTGCTGATACCGGCGGCAACGGTCATGCTTCTGGCGATCGCCCTGCCGGCTCTGGCTTCTGGCGGCGAAGGTCATGCCGACAGTGGCAAGCTGATGACCGATTTTTTCTGGCGCATGCTCAACTTTGCCGTCACCTTCGGAATCCTGGCCTATTTTCTAACCAAACCGTTGCGTAACGGCCTGGCCGGGCGCCGGGAAGGGATTGCCAAGTCCCTCGAAGAGGCTGAAGCGGCCAAGGCTGCGGCCGAGGCCAAGTTTGCCGAATACGATGCCAAGCTCAATCGCGCCGAGGCCGAGATCGATGCCATTGCCGCCGAGATCAAGCTTGAAGGCGAAAAAGAGCGCGAGCGCATCATTGCTCAGGCGAAAGAGATGGCGGAGAAAATTCGTGTTGAAGCCGAGCGTTCGGCCGATTTCGAAGTGGCCCGTGCTCAAGCCGAGTTGCGCGCCGAAGCGGCACGTCTTGCCGTTTCTCTGGCCCAGGAGCTGCTGGAAAAAAGTTTCACGGCCCAGGATCAGAGCCGGCTGTTGGATGAATACATGAAAAAAGTAGGAGAACTCCATTGAGTACCAGCGCAATTTCCAAACGCTACGCCAAGGCGCTGGTCGCCCTTGGGACCGAGCAGAACAAGGTCGATGAGTTCGGTCGCGAGCTGGAGCGGCTCAGTGCCGTTGTTGCCTCCGAGGAGCTGCTGCGCCTTTTACTGGAGAGCCCGACCCTTGCCCAGAGCAAGAAGGCCGGAATTCTTGACGAGGTGATGAACCTGCTTGATATCTCGGCTGAGATGCGCAAGTTCTTCGGCTTGCTGCTGGAAAAAGACCGCATGCAGTATATCGTGCAGATCCAGCAGAACTACCGGAGTCTGGCCGATGAACTCTCCGGTACCCTGCGCGCCAAGGTGACGGTCGCCAGCACCCTCAGCGACGCGCAGAAGTCCGCCATCGGCGGTGAACTGGAGAAGCAGACCGGCAAAAAGGTCGAGCTGACGGTGAGTGTCGATCCGGCACTGATCGGCGGCCTGCGTACCGAAATTGGTGGCCGGCTTTTTGACGGCAGTATCAAGACGCAGCTCAAGCGCATTGAAGATACCTTAACGAAGGGGTGAGATAGGTCCATGGAAATCAGAGCAGAAGAAATCAGCGCGATTATTCGCAAGCAGATCGAAAACTTTGGTCGTGAGGTCGAAGTCAGTGAAACCGGCACCATCATCTCCGTCGGTGACGGCATCGCCCGTATTCACGGTCTCGACAAGGCCATGGCCGGTGAGCTTCTTGAGTTCCCGGGCAACACCATGGGGATGGTGCTCAACCTCGAAGAGGACAACGTCGGTGCGGCGATCCTCGGCGAGTCGGAGCATATCAAGGAAGGCGACACGGTCAAGCGTACCGAGCGTATCGTCCAGGTTCCGGTCGGTGAAGCCCTGATCGGCCGCGTTGTCAACGGCATCGGCGTTCCGATCGACGGCCTTGGCGAAATCAAGACCGATACCTACAGCCAGGTTGAAATCAAGGCTCCCGGTATCGTTGCCCGTAAATCGGTGCATGAGCCGATGCAGACCGGACTTAAGGCGATCGACGCCATGGTCCCCATCGGTCGTGGCCAGCGTGAGCTGATCATCGGCGACCGCCAGACCGGCAAGACCGCTGTCGCCATCGACGCGATCATCAATCAAAAAGGTCAGAACATGATCTGCATCTACGTCGCCATCGGCCAGAAACGGTCGACAGTGGCACAGGTGGTCGACAGGCTGAAGAAGACCGGCGCTATGGAATACACCATCGTCGTTTCCGCTTCGGCTTCCGACCCGGCACCGATGCAGTTCATCTCCCCTTACACCGGCGTGACCATGGGTGAGTTTTTCCGTGATAACGGCAAGCATGCCCTGATCATTTATGATGATCTCTCGAAGCAGGCCGTGGCTTATCGCCAGCTCTCCTTGCTGCTGCGCCGTCCGCCGGGCCGTGAAGCTTACCCGGGCGACGTCTTCTACCTGCACAGCCGCCTGCTTGAGCGCGCCGCCAAGCTCAATGATGACATGGGTGCCGGTTCGCTGACCGCACTGCCGATCATTGAGACTCAGGCCGGTGACGTCTCCGCCTATATTCCGACCAACGTTATCTCTATTACCGATGGTCAGATCTTCCTCGAGACCGACCTGTTCTACTCCGGTGTTCGTCCGGCGATCAACGTCGGCCTGTCGGTCTCCCGTGTCGGCGGCTCCGCCCAGGTCAAAGCGATGAAGCAGGTCGCCGGCACCTTGCGTCTGGCCCTGGCTCAGTACCGCGAGATGGCCGCTTTTGCCCAGTTCGGTTCTGATCTTGATGCGGCAACTCAGCGTCAGCTTAACCGTGGCGCTCGTCTGGTTGAGATCCTCAAACAGGGCCAGTACCAGCCGCTGATCGTCGCTAAACAGGTGCTCGCCATTTTTGCCGCCAACAACGGCTTTGTTGATGAATATCCGGTCGATACCATCCAGCGCTATGAGAAGGAGATGATCACTTTCATGGAAAGTCGTCACGCCGCACTCATCAATGAAATCACCGAGAAGAAAGCAATCGACAAGGACCTTGAAGTGAAAATCAAGGCGGCACTCGACGAATTTAAAAGTCAGTTCCTGGTTGCAAACGCCTGATAGGTAGATAACGATGGCCAATCTGAAGGATATCAAGAAGCGGATCGGCACGGTCAAGAACACGCGCCAGATCACCAAGGCGATGAAGATGGTCTCGGCTGCCAAGCTGCGCCGAGCCCAGGACGCCGTGGTTGCCGCCCGCCCTTACGCTGACAAGATCGCTGCGGTTATTGGCAATCTGTCCAAGCGTGAGTCGTCCGATGCCCATGCCCTGTTGCAGGAACGCGGCAAGGGCAAGGCCCTGGTGCTGCTGTTGACCGCTGACCGTGGACTTTGCGGTGGCTACAATGCCAACGTGTCGAAGGCGGCTGAGCGCTTTGTTCGTGCCAACGCCCCCGGATACGAGGGCTACGATCTGATGATCGTTGGCCGCAAAGGGAACGAGTATCTCAAAAGCCGACTCGGCGACCGTATCGTCAAGGTTTATGAGCATATCACCGGCAAGATCAACTTCAGTGTTGCCACCCTGATCGGCGAAGAGATCGTCGCTCAATATGAAGAGGGTCGTTACGATGCGGTGTTTATGGTCTACAACGCCTTCCGCAGCGCGATCTCACAGGAGCAGCTGGTGACCAAGCTGTTGCCGATCGATCCACCGGTGATTGCTGACGATGCCCACTTTGCCGAGTATCTTTACGAGCCGAATCGCAGCGAAGTTCTGACCCAGATGCTGCCCAAGCATATCAATGTTCAGATCTTTCGCGCTCTGCTTGAGTCAGTGGCGTCAGAGCACGGCGCCCGCATGACCGCTATGGACAGTGCCAGCAAGAATGCCTCGGAAATGATCGGCCGGCTGACCCTGCAGTATAACCGGGCCCGCCAGGCGGCGATCACCAAGGAGCTCATGGAGATCATCTCCGGGGCTGAGTCGATTAAATAAACAAAACGAACGTGATCCCCACACAACGACGCGACGTGGGAACAAGGAGGAGCGGTTCATCATGAATAAAGGTAAGATCACTCAAGTTATCGGTCCCGTCGTTGACGTGGAGTTCGAGGCTGGCAAGCTTCCCGAAATCTATTATGCGCTGAAGATCACCAACCCGACCATCGATGGCCGGGAGTGGAATCTTGTTTGCGAAGTTTCGCAGCATCTCGGCGAAAATACGGTCCGTACCATCGCCATGGATACCACAGATGGCTTGGTGCGCGGTCAGGACGTTATGGATACCGGCAAACAGATCGTCATGCCGGTCGGTCGAAAGACCCTCGGCCGTATCCTGAACGTCATCGGCGAGCCGGTTGATGAAATGGGCCCGGTCGACGCAGAAAAAGAGTGGGAGATCCATCGCCCGGCTCCTGCATTTGTCGATCAGTCGACCAAGGTTGAAGCGTTCGAAACCGGAATCAAGGTCGTTGATCTGCTCGCACCTTACGCCCGCGGCGGTAAAATCGGCCTGTTCGGCGGCGCCGGCG
>DDWE01000133.1 GCA_002345625.1 Desulfuromonadaceae bacterium UBA2294
TTTCGGCACGGCCACGACCTTCGACGCTGTCTCCGAGCGCGGTGAGTACCTTGGCGGCGCCATCGCTCCGGGGTTGAACGGCTCGGCCGAGGCCCTGTTTGAGCGGGCGAGTAAATTACCCCGGGTTGAATTTGCCCGGCCGCCGCAGATCGTGGCCAAAAACACCGTCAACAGCATTCAGGCCGGACTGTTCTACGGTTATGTCGGCCTGGTCGATGGTATTGTCAGCCGGATGAAAGCCGAGATGACCGGGACGCCGCTGGTGATCGCCACCGGTGGATTGGCTTCGGTGCTGGGTGATGCGTCGGAGTTGATCGATCGTGTCGATCCGAATTTGACCCTGGAGGGTCTGCGAATCATTTTTCAGCGTAACCGGACGGAGCTTTGACACTATCACTGCGAAAATGCTAAAGTGCCTTGTCATTTCCTTTGCTTGTAGCCCTTTGCTTATGCCGTTGATCGTCAATGATGACGATCATGTGGATGCGCCGGTGTCGACCGGCCGATCTCATTCAAATGGAATCGAAAGGAGTCACCATGGGAAGCATCGATACTGCGAAACTGCGTAACGTGGGATTTGTGGGTCAGGGCGACGCCGGCAAGACATCGCTGGCAGAAGCGGTCCTGTTTGCTGCCGGCAAGACCGATCGCCTCGGTAAGGTGGATGATGGCAACTCGAATTTCGATTACGATGAAGAAGAGGCGAGGCGCAAGATCACCATCAGCTCCAGCCTGCACAACTGCGACTGGAACGGATTTCACCTCACCCTGATCGACACCCCCGGTTATACCAATTTTCTCCACGACACCCGCAGCTGTATGCGCGCTCTGGATGGCGCCGTTCTGGTGATTTCGGCGGTTGACGGGGTCAAGGCGCAGTTGGGGATGATCTGGAAGTGGGCGCAGGAATTCCAGGTGCCGCGCATCGCCTTTATCAACAAGATGGATCGTGAACGCGCCGATTTCCGTCAGGCGATCACCGAGATGGAAAGTTCACTGAAAACCCGTGCTGCGGTTCTGAGTATGCCGATTGGCAGTGCGGAAGATTTTCGCGGTATTGTCGATCTGGTGCGGATGAAGGCCCGTATTTTTGAATTCGACGGTAAGGGGAGTTTTCACGTCGAGGAGATCCCGGCCGAGCTGATGGACGAGGCGAAGGAGATGCGTTTCAAGATGGTTGAGGTGGTGGCGGAAGCCAACGACCAGCTGATGGAGCGCTACCTGGAAGAGGACAACCTCAGCGACGAAGAGATTTTTGCCGGTCTGCATCAGGGGACGGTTGGTGGCCTGTTTACGCCGGTGGTCTGCGGCAGTGCCGCCGCCAATTCCGGAACTCATCTGTTGCTCGATACGATCATGAACTGTCTTCCAGCGCCGACCGAGCGCCCGGCGATGATCGGCACCGATCCGAAAACCGGCGCCGAGGCGTCGCGCAATCCATCGGAAGAAGAGCCGTTTTCAGCTTTTGTATTCAAGACCATCAGTGACCCCTATGCCGGCAAGTTGACCCTGTTCAAGGTGGTCTCCGGCGAACTCAAGGGGGACAGCTTCTACAACGCGACCCGTGATCTCAGTGAGAAGTTCGGCAATATCCTGCGTATGGAGGGGAAAAAGCAGGTGCCGATCTCCTCGGCCTGTATCGGTGAGATTGTTGCCGTCGCCAAACTGCGCGAAACCGGGACCGGCGATACCCTCTGTTCTTCGAGCAAGCCGATCATCTATCCGGCGCCGGAACCGATGCACCCGGTCATCTCCTTTGCCCTTGAGGCGAAGAGCAAAGGCGACGAGGACAAGATCCACAGTTCGCTCAAGCGCCTGATTGAGGAAGATCCCTGTCTGCACGTGGCCCGCGATGAAGAGACCAAGGAGATGGTCATCTCCGGCATGGGCCAGATTCACGTTGAGGTCGCCGTCGAGCGACTCAAGCGCAAATTCGGTGTCGATGTCGTGCTCAAGGAGCCAAAGGTCCCTTATCGTGAGACCATCCGCAAAAAAGTGCAGCAACATTACCGGCATAAAAAACAGTCGGGCGGTCGTGGCCAGTTCGCCGACGTTCATATCGAAGTTGAACCGTTACCGCGCGGCGATGGCTACGAATTTGTTGACAAGGTCGTCGGTGGCGCCGTGCCGCGCCAGTATATCCCGGCGGTCGACAAAGGGATCCAGGAGGCGTTGCACAAGGGGATCATTGCCGGTTTTCCGGTCCAGGACGTACGGGTCACCCTGTACGATGGCCAGTACCACGCCGTCGATTCCTCGGAGATGGCCTTCAAAATTGCCGGATCGATGGGATTCAAGCAGGCAATGGAAGAGGCAAAGCCGATTCTGCTCGAGCCGATTGTGCGCATGGAGATCACCATCCCCGACGAATGCGTCGGCGATGTGATCGGTGATATGAACTCGCGCCGTGGCAAGGTTCTGGGGATGGACACTCTGGGTGGTGCCCAGGTGGTCAATGCCCAGGTGCCGATGGCAGAGGTTCTCAAATATGCGCCGGAACTCCGTTCCATGACGTCCGACCGCGGTATGTTTACCTTGGGTTTTTCCCACTATGAAGAAGTCCCG
Source organism: Desulfuromonadaceae bacterium UBA2294 (assembly GCA_002345625.1). Taxonomy (GTDB): domain Bacteria; phylum Desulfobacterota; class Desulfuromonadia; order Desulfuromonadales; family UBA2294; genus UBA2294. The sequence continues at coordinate 2,566 of DDWE01000133.1, forward strand.
GCCCAGCTGCTGGACCGGATTCTTGCTGATCTTAAAAGCGAAGAGTAAACCAGGAGAGTAAAGAGCGATGACCGACAACGACGATTTTGGATTCGAGGAAGAGACCCCGGCAGAAGAGGTCGTAGAGTGGGGTGAGGATGTCGAGGAGAAGAAGGGCGGAAGTCGTTCCCGTCTATTGCTTCTGGTTCTGCTCCTGGTGGTGATTGTCGCCGCGGGCCTGTGGTTTTTTGTTCTGGCCCCGGAAGAAGGACCCTCTCCGCCGGTTAAAGTGGTGACCATGCCCAAGAAACCGGTGGCGATGCCGGTACCCCCTGCCGCCCCGGTACCCCCTGCCGCAGAGCCCGCGGTGAAGACGGTTCAGGTCTCACCGGCACCGGTAGCGGTCAAACCTGCTGCAATCCCGCCTGCGCCTGCCGAAACGCAAAAACCGGTGACCGCAGCACCTGTGGCGAAACCGGTCGCAGCGACTCCTGCGGTGAAGCCGGTTGTCGCCGCTAAAACCTCCGATGCCGGCTCTGGACCCTATACCTTGACGGCCGGCTCCTATCTGATGATGTCGAATGTTGAACGGGTGAGCAAAAAACTGCGTGGGTTGGGCATTGAACCGGTTTTAACGCCGGTGGTAAGGACTGTGCCGATGACCCGGCTACGGGTTGGGGTTTACTCCAGCGTCGATGCCGAGCGCAAGATGAAGGAGATCAAAAAGTACGCACCGGACGCGTTCAGTATCGATTCCGGAGACCAGGTCACAGTTTACGCTGGCTCCTATTATGTGCAGGACCAGGCGCGAGCCTTCTCCGATCGCCTCTACGACACGAGAGGTATCCGCCTTGAGGAGGAACCGGTACACATCAAGGAGACCCTGCAGAGAGTGACTTTGGGTTCTTATGCCAGTCTTGAAGATGCCCGGAAGGCCGCAAACCAGTTGGCCGCCAAAGGGATTGACACCCAGCCTTTTAAAAAGCGCTGATCAGAAAGGATATTGTACGTGGGGTCGGAAGAAACATCGCGTATTCGCGTATCACCGCAGGTGGCGCGGATTGTTGGCCCCGAGGCCGCGCGTGACTTGAAGCTGTCGGCCGCCCGGGGAGCCTTGCCGCTCTCCGGGGTCGATCTGGTGACTGTGTTGCTGGTCTTTGGCCGTGGCGCCGATGTCGAATTACGCGCTCTGGCCCGTAAAACCCTACGCGAGCTTCCGGTCTCCCTGTTGTCGCCAGTGGTGACCGATAGCAGCGTTTCGCCGGCTTTGCTGCTTTATGTGGCCCGCGAGCGTCTGGCCGATCAATCGCTGGTTGAACGTTTATTGCAAAACCCGGCGACCCCCGATGATGTCTACCTGCTCTGTGCCCGGCAGTGCGACGGGCCGATTCTGTCGATGATCGCTTCCAACAGCGCGCGCATGCAGCGTTTGCCCGCATTGGCCACAGCCATTATCGCCAATCCGCACGCCGACCGTGCGCTTAAGTATCGTCTCGGCTGGCTGGATCCCGACGATAGCCCAAAAGCCGATGAGGCCGAATCGTCGGCCGAAGTGGCAGCCGAGGAACCTGTTATTGATGTCGGGGATGACGGTGATGAGGAGGACGAGGAACGCCGATTATCAAAGTACCAGAAGTCGCTGGAAATCGGCGTCTCAGAAAAGATCAAGATTGCCATGACCGGCGACAAGGAGTGGCGCTCGATCCTGTTGCGCGATGCTAATAAACTGGTCTCCTCCGGGGTGCTGAAAAACCCGCGGATCACCATAGGTGAGGTTGTTTCGGTGGCCAAAAACAAAACCGCCAACGATGAATTGATCCGTATCATCCTGTTGAACAAGGAGTGGTTGAAAACCTATGAAATGCGCCGCGCCCTGGCCTTGCACCCACGTACCCCGCTCAATAAGGCCCTGCGCTTTATGTCGATGTTTGGGGAGAAGGATCTGAAGGCGGTGGCGAGCAGCAAGGATATCTCCGCCGTGCTGGTGAATAATGCACGCAGAATGCTGCTTGCCAAAGCGAATAAGAAATAGGATGCGTAGATGACCAGCGGTGCAGATTTTCAAATCGGAGTTTTGACCCTGTCCGATAAAGGGTCGGTCGGCGATCGTATCGACACCAGCGGTCCGGCCATCGCCGAAATGGTCTCTCATCTCGGACAAGTTGAAAAATCGGCCCTGTTGCCGGACGAGTGTGATGCCATCGCCGCCTTGCTTTGTGACTGGTCTACCGCCGGCCTCGATCTGATCCTGACCACGGGTGGAACCGGCCTCGCCCCGCGCGATGTGACGCCGGAGGCGACCTTGCAGGTGGTCGATCGTCTGGTGCCGGGGATGGCCGAGGTTATGCGTCAGTCCGGACTGCAAAAGACACCGCATGCCATGCTCTCGCGGGGTGTTGTCGGTATTCGCGGACGAACCTTGATCGTCAATCTCCCCGGGAGTGAAAAGGCCGTACGGGAAAATCTGGCGGCGATTCTGCCAACCCTGCCTCATGCCCTGGCGACTTTGCGCGGCAACAGCGGCGATTGCGGACGTTAGAGGCTGTTTCTATGCTTATTCCTTTTGACATGACTGATCCGACCGGTTTTGGCCGTCTGCTGTTGGCGGCATTGCTGGGCGGACTGGTCGGGGTTGAGCGCGAAGTGCATGGCCGCCCGGCCGGATTTCGTACTCATCTCCTGGTGACGGTCGGTGCCTGCCTGATGATGCTTGTCTCTGAGGGGTTCTATGACAAGTATGGTTTACTCAGCGGCAGTGGTGTTGTGCGCCTTGACCCGGCTCGTGTTGCCGCCCAGATTGTCACCGGGATCGGATTCCTCGGCGCCGGAGCGATTATCAAGGATGGCCATTCTGTCCGTGGTTTGACAACGGCGGCCTGCTTATGGCTGGCGGCCGGGATCGGTATGGCTGTCGGGGTCGGATTGTACGCCCCGGCACTGTTTGTCACGGCCCTGTCCCTGTTCAGCCTCCTTTTTCTCAAGCGGGCCGAGCGCTTTCTTCGGGCCGAGCGATATCGGAATCTCTCCTTGACCTGTGCCACTACCGGGGCCGATGTCTTGCCCGTCATTGAACAGTATCTGGCGGTTCGCGGACTGCGTGTGGTGAACTTCGGGTTTGACAAGGATCTTTTGGCGAATGAGGTGCAGTATTCGTTTGTTGTGGCTCAATGTGGCCGCGAAGATCGATCGGCACTTGTCGAGGGTTTGGCCACTTTGCCAGAGGTCAGAAAGGTCCGTTTTCATTGAAAACGCCCTTTTTGGCGGGAGGTTTTGTGAACCGTAAGAAAGTCATGCTGGCCGATGATGTTGAACTGTTTCTTGAGCTGGAAAAAACGTTTTTTCAGCGCCGGGACTTTGATCTGGTTGTTGCCCGAACCGGACAACAGGCGATCGATCTTGCAGCCGCAGAGCGGCCCGACCTGATTTTTATGGATCTGTTTATGCCGGAGGTCAACGGTGATGAAGCGTGCCGTTCGATCAAACAGAATCCTCAGTTGCAAAACATTCCGGTCATCATGGTCACGCATGGCGGCCGCGAAGAGGATATCGCCCGTTGTCGCGTTGCCGGCTGTGATGAAATTTTGTTCAAACCGATCAACCGGCACTTGTTTATGGCGACCGCCCGTAATTTTTTGCAACTTGCCGAACGGGGAGCCCCCCGTATTTTTGCGCAACTGCCCATACGATACGGGCGCGAGCCGCAAAAGCTGGCCAGTGATTATGCTCACAACATAAGCACGAGCGGGGTGTTCATTGCGACCGCCAAGCCCTTTCAGGTGCTGGATCAGCTCTGGCTTGAATTTGTTTTGCCGGATGTGAAGCGGACCGTCCAATGCCAGGGGGTGGTCGCCTGGCTCAACCGTGCCGGACAACCGATTCGCCCAGGGTTCCCGCCGGGGATCGGCGTTGAGTTTGACCCACTGCCCGCCGCCGACCTGAACGCCCTGAACGATTTTATTAAACAGGAATGTTTGACCCCTTCCTGGTGAGCTGGCCCTTTCAGTCGAATGGAGTTTTTCAACCAAAAAAACTGTCGCTTTTTTGGTGCGGCTGCATCCACAGAAGCTGTGGAAATGGGTGTGGAAAACCCGGATTTGCAAAGAGCAAAGACTGTCGCAGTCGCAGAGTTGGCTCCTTGCCTAAAAAAAAATCACGACGGATATGGTTGCTTTTTTCATCTGTATATTCACGAAATGCAATCAGCGTTCGGCCGGGATTCTTCCGAACTTAGCCCGGCGGTTCTGGGTGCTCAGGTTTGGAGTTTACCGAAAAAATCGCTATATTCCAGATAGTTAAATATCAGTTTTTCTATGATCTTTGTGCTCGAAGGAGTCTGTCTATGCGCATTACACCGGCCACCGAATTGAAGACTCGTTGGGAAAACCTCCAGATTCAGATGGCTGCTGCCGATCTGGAGGGGATCCTGCTGTTACAGAATGCTGACCTGTTCTACTTTACCGGAACAGTACAACAGGGGATCCTTTATATCCCGGTGACTGGATCGCCGCTTTACATGGTGCGTAAGGATGCGGCCCGGGCCCGAATGGAATGCGGTCTTGAGCATATTGTGCCACTCAAGAGCCCACGTGATATCCCTTCTTTGTTAGCTGCTGCCGGTCTGCCTTTGCCGAAAACAGCCGGTCTCGAATTCGATGTCCTCCCGGTGGCACTGTACCAGCGTCTTCAGTCCGTGCTGTCTGCTTGTGTCTTTTCCGACGCGACGCCGCTGGTGCGTCGGGTGCGCGCCGTCAAGTCGGATTACGAAATCAATATCATGAAGGATGCGGCCCTGCAGGTCGATCGGGTCTGTCAGCGGGCCCGGGAGGTCATCAAACCCGGTATGACCGACCTGGAGCTCGCCGCTGAGCTCGAAAGCGTCGCACGGCGCCAGGGGCATCAGGGCGTCACCCGCATGCGCGGATTTAATTCGGAGCTGTTCTACGGTCATATCTTCTCCGGCGCCGACAGCGCCGTCCCTGCTTATATCGATACCCCCCTGGGCGGCGTCGGCCTTAACCCCTCTTTTGGCCAGGGGTGCAGTTACAAGAAGATTCACGCCAACGAACCGATCACCATCGATTTTGCCGGTGCCTTTGACGGTTACCTCGTCGATCAGACCCGCATGTTCTGCATCGGCGGCCTGCCGGAGCCTTTGCTCAAGGCTTATGAGGATATGCGGCTCATTCAGGCCCGGCTCAAGGAGATCGCCCGACCGGGGATCACCTGGGGGGCGATTTACGACGAGTGTTACGGTCTGGCCTGCGAGCTCGGGTACAAAGATCAGTTCATGGGGAATGCGGGGACGCAGGTGTCGTTTATCGGGCACGGTATCGGGGTCGAAATTGATGAGTATCCCTTTATCGCCCGCGGTTTTAATGACCAGGTTCTGGAGAAAAAGATGACCTTTGCCTTTGAGCCAAAGGCGGTCTTTGCCGGCCTTGGCGCCGTTGGCATCGAGAATACCTTCTGGGTTGAAGAGGATGGGCTGAAGCACCTGACGTTCTCCAGCGAGGAGCTGGTGATTCTTTAGACCGCAAGATGCAGTGTTTTTTTTCTAAAATGTAAGAAAAATGTAAGAAACGGTCTGTACACTGTTGCCGTGTACCCGTTTTACAGGAGGGGATTTATGCTGATCGGTTTTTTGGTTTCAGGCGTGTTGTTCGTAACCGCATTTGCTCTGACCTGGCTGTTATTGCGGCGAGATTAGACCCGAACCTGTTTGGAGGGGCTGATGTTCCACAATAAGGGGTGTGAGTTTACGGGTGATTGCCCTTTCCATCAGGTTTATGGGCAGAAGAAGAGCAATGTCTGGCAGGCGGTGCTGAATATGTACTGTCATGGGACCTCAAAGACCCTGTGCCATAATTACGAGCAGCAGCAGGCCACCGGTCGTTTCAGCGACACCCATGTCATGCCGACGGGGCGTCCGGTGACATTGGCGTTCAAGATGCTCTCCTGAGGGCCGTGCCGGACGGTTTTTGTCGTTGACTGATCAATCTACTCTCAGCCGGGAAAATTCCCGGCTGTGTCTGTTTTATGACCTGTCGTATTCAGATGGTAAGAACATCGTATTTGACGCCCGGTGGGATCTTCCCGGGCGATGAGGTGTCCGCCTGGCATAGTGGTGCTAGCAGGCGGTGTTGCTTCGACGTTAAATGGATTCGGCGAGGTTTAGGACCACCAGCGCGATGACGGGCAAGGGGAGTTCTCCCGAGATCTCCCAGCCTTCATGGGCTGATTTGCCATAAGGGTGACAGGCGTTCGTCCGCAGCACCCAGCCCGACTCTTGTGAGCGCCCATAGGGTTTGATCAAGGTTTTGCTGCAGTCGTAGCCGGAGAGTGCCGAGCGCCCGTAAGGTTTAAGAACCTGCCCATTCCATTCGAAGCCGCTGCTGGCGGCTTTACCGTTTGGTTTAAGCTGGCTGCCGCTGAACTCCCACCCCTCTGCCGACGACTTGCCGTAAGGCTTCAAGACGCGTCCATTCCATTCAAAACCGCCGCTGAAGAGTGACGAACCAAATTTTTTGATTGTTGCGTAGGCCATTTCCCGCCGCTTTTTTTGGGGTTTTGTCTCATTCTAACCGGTACAAGCCGGCAGTGCAAAACCTTCTCTGTCCGATTATCTTCCCAGTTGTGTTTCGATAGCCCTGAGACCCTCCAGGGCGCCACAGGCAAGCGAGAGGTGCGGTGCGGCAATCTGCGGCTCCCGCGGATTGATCCGGATGATCGTTGTTCCTGATTGTCTTCCGGCACGTTCGCTCAGGGCGCGAATGGTCGGGATTGCGGTGCCGGCGCCCATCTCGATAATCGTCAGTTTGCGGTCGCAGTTACCGTCAAAGAAGAGATCGAAACGCATCTGCNNCCGGAAAGCCAGGAGCTGTCGCCGAACATAAGGATATTCGGACGGGCGACACCGCCACAGTGTGGGCAGACCGGGATGTGCCTGGCACGCATGGTGCTGAAATCGACCGGGATGGTCTCGGTGTTGTCCCAGATGTCTGTGCTGCACGGAGCTAGACATTGCAGATGATGGATCGAACCGTGGACTTCGAGGATGGCGTCATCTGCGAAGCCGGCTTTTTGAAACTGGCCATCGACATTGGAGGTGACGACAAAGGGTTCAAGGTCGTAGCGGTCGATCCAGCTCTGTAGCAGGGCAAAGCCCGGATGCGGTACCGTTTCACGATACAGGTTGGTGCGGTGGCCGTAAAAGCCCCAGCCGAAGGACGGGTCTCGCTCGAAGTGGGCCGGGTTGGCGGCACTGACAAAATCGATGCCGAGCTGTTTGTACATCGGGTAGGCGTTCCAGAAGCCGTGGCTGCCGCGAAAATCGGGGAGTCCGGAGTCGACACCCATGCCAGCACCGGCGGTGATCAACAGGGCTTGAGCGCCGGCGATGGCGTCGGCAGCTTTTTGCAGAGTGGAGGGGTCGGGCATCGTTCCGTCTCTCTGTTGTCGTCCTGACATAAGGCTGACAGTATTGCACTGGTTTTTTGTTATGCCGGCAAAGAAAAACCGGGCTGTCTTATGCCTTGCGTCACAAGGAACTAATCAATCGCGACCTCAACCAGTTGCGGTTTGAGCAGCCGCATCAGTTCGGTCGGAGCCAGGCTGACCAGATAGCCACGCTTGCCGCCGTTGATGTAGATGCGCGGCAGGTCGAACAGGGTCGCTTCGGCGTAGATCGGCATCGGGTTGCGGATGCCGAACGGAGAGGTTCCGCCGACCTGATAGCTGGTGTGACGCTCGGCAATGGCGGCGGTGCAGGGGGTGATCTCTTTGGCGCCGATCAGTCGCGCCAGTGCCTTGGTTGAGACCTGCCGGTCGCCGTGCATCAGGACGATCAGCGGTTTTGTCTCTTCGGTCTCAAAGACCAGAGTTTTGATCACACAGTGCTCGTCGACCCCGAGCTCCCGGGCTGAGACGGATGTTCCGCCTTTTGCTTCATAGGAGTAGAGGTGACTACCAAAGGCGACGCCCTCAGAGCGCAGCAGACGTATCGCCGGGGTGACCGGAAATTTCTCTTTTGCCATTATGATATCCAGAATGCCAGCCAGGAGTAGAGTAGAGCGGCGAGACTGGCCAGCGTCATCACCGCACAGGCTGCAGCCAGGAGATTAAACAGCGGGCGCCAGACCTGCCGACCACGGACCCCCAGCGGCAGGAGTGCACCGATCAGCGCCCCGCCGACCGCGCCGCCGAGGTGGCCGGCATTATCGGCCCCAACCAGCAAACCAAACACAAACGCAAACAGTGCCCAGCGCAGCATGATGTTGCGTACGTAAAGGCCGGCGGGGCCGACCCGATGGTAGTAAGCGGCGGAGAATCCGATCAGTCCAAACAGGGCACCGGAGGCACCGACCACCGGCACCATGGGGTGCCAAAGATAGCCGGCAATCGTCGCGGTGAGCGCCGTCAGGGTGTAGAGGGTGAAGAAACGCAGGGTGCCGATTTCGCGTTCGACCAGCGGTCCAATCTGGTACAGCACCATCATGTTAAAGCCGATGTGCAGCAGCCCGCCGTGCGTATAGGCGTAGGTCAGGCAGCGCCACCACTGACCATCGATGGCATGGGGCCAGTACTGGGCGCCGGCGAAATAGAGCAGTTCAGTCGGCGGATTGAGCAGGACAGAGAGGCCGTAACCGGTCAGGATCCCCTGACCGATCATGGCGAGAAACAGGGCGACATTGACCGCGATCAGAATCCGGGTCAGGGAGAAGTCTGCAGGTAACCCTTCGCCGCGACGCAAGGCTTGCCAGTTTCGTTCCCAGCGCATCATACGCCACTGCCAGCGGGTGCCGTTGAGGCCGAGATTGTCGAAGAAGCGTTTCCAGTCCATAAGTCCATTTTCGTCTGTGTGATTTCAGGGTTTTAACTATCGCAGAAAATAGCGGTCGAGGCAAGGTCAGACCTGAGGTCGACCACTTGCAATCGGACCTGACATCGGGCAAACTAGAATCCTTTCATAAAGTACAGCTCTGTCGAGGAGGAAAATATGGCTCTGGAATCGATCAACCCTGCGACCGGGGAACTTATCGAACGTTTTGACGAGTGGAGCGCCGCACAGACCGCTGAAGTGGTGGATAAAACACAGGCCGCCTGGCTGACATGGCGCGGTACCGGATTTGTTGAGCGTGCGACCCTGATGAAAAAAGCCGCTGGCATCCTGCGTGATAACGCCGATACCTACGCCCGCACCATGGCGCTGGAGATGGGCAAACCGATCGTCGAGGGTCGGGCCGAGATCAATAAATGTGCTGCGTGCTGCGATTATTACGCCGGGCACGCCGAGGCCATCCTCGCCGATGAGGTGATCGGCAGTGATGCCCGAAAATCTTACGTCGCCCATCGTCCATTGGGGGTGGTTCTGGCGGTGATGCCGTGGAATTTCCCCTTCTGGCAGGTGTTCCGTTTTGCCGCGCCGGCGCTGATGGCCGGCAATGCCGGTCTGCTCAAGCACTCCTCCAACGTGCCGCGCTGCGCCCTGCAGATCGAGGAGGTGTTTATTCAGGCCGGGTTCCCCGCCGACATCTTCCGTACCCTGATGATCGGCTCCGGCAAGGTCGATGCGGTGATTGAGCACCCGGCGGTCAAGGCGGTGACCCTGACCGGCAGCGACATCGCCGGGCGCAAGGTGGCGGCCAAGGCCGGGCAGATGCTCAAAAAAGCGGTGCTGGAGCTCGGCGGCAGCGACCCGTTTGTGGTGCTGGCCGATGCCGACCTCGACGAGGCCGCCGTCGTCGCTGCCAAGGCGCGCTGCATCAGCTCCGGCCAGAGCTGCATTGCCGCCAAGCGCTTCATTGTTGAGGCTCCGGTTTATGATGCCTTTTTGCAAAAGTTCACCGCAGCTGTTGCAGCGCTGAAGGTTGGCGATCCCCTGGACGAGACGACTCAGGTCGGCGCTCAGGCCCGCGACGATCTGATGCAGGAGCTGCATGCCCAGGTCGAGCTTTCGATCAAGAAAGGGGCGAAGGCGGTTCTCGGCGGGGCGCCGCTGACCGGCAAGGGGAGCTTCTACCCGCCGACCATTCTGGTCGATGTCGTCCCCGGTATGCCGGCCTATGATGAAGAGCTGTTCGGCCCGGTTGCCTCGGTCATCCGCGCCAAAGATGCCAATGACGCCCTGTTTATCGCCAACGACACCCCGTTTGGTCTCGGCGGCTCGGTCTGGACGCGTGATGTCGTGAAAGGCGAGGCCTTTGCCGCCCAGATTGAGGCCGGGGCGGTGTTTGTCAACGGTATGGTCAAGAGTGATCCGCGCCTGCCGTTTGGCGGGGTGAAAATCTCCGGTTTCGGTCGCGAGCTCTCCCATCACGGCATCAAGGAGTTCGTCAACATCCAGACGGTCTGGATCAAGTAATCAGTGGGAGATACCTCCGTGAAACGTCTGATTTTCGGCACCAAAGGGTATGCCGGGTTTGAAAAGGTCGTGGTGGCGATTCTGACCTTGATGGTCGCCGCGTCGGTGGTGCTGACTCTGGCCCAGTCGGGGATTGCTCTGGTTAAGGTGATCTCCTCGGAGAGCCATCTGCTTGACCATGAGGGTTTCATCAAGGTCTTCGGTACTTTTATGACCGTTCTCATCGCCCTCGAATTCAATCACACCGTGCTGGCCGATATCACCACCAGCTCGCCGCTGGTCAAAGTACGTGCTGTGCTTTTGGTTGCCTTGCTTGCCCTGTCGCGAAAGGTGGTCCTGGTCGATTTCAAGGAGGTTGCTTACACTTCGATGATCGGCCTGGCGGTGCTGATCGTCGCCGTCGCCGGCGCTTACTGGGTCCTTTACCCGGAAGAGGCACGGTGCAAGGAGCTGGTAAAGTCGATGCCCGACCCTGAACATTGATAATACAGGAGCGGCGTCGCGCCGCTCCTGTGTGCTAAATCTGTTCCTGGTGCCGTGCAGGAAACCCCCTGGCCCTTTCTTCCGCCTTAACCTTCGCGTTCTTCGTGCCCTTCGTGGTGAAAAGTCTTTTGTCGCAGCCCCTACCGCTCATTTCCCGTTTGACTTCCCGCTTGCAAATCTGTAAGCTGTCTCGCTTTGCTAACTGCAACCTATTACTTTTCGAACAGAGATCGGTTTTACCGTCATGAATGAACTGCGCAATATTGCCATTATCGCCCACGTCGACCACGGCAAGACCACCCTGGTCGATGTCATGCTGAAACAATCCGGAACGTTCCGCGAAAATCAGAAGATCGTTGAGCGCGTCATGGACCGCAACGACCTCGAGCGTGAGCGCGGCATCACCATTATCTCGAAAAACCTCTCCATCCAGCGCCCCGACATGAAGGTCAATGTCGTCGACACCCCCGGCCATGCCGA
>DDWE01000006.1:0-248 GCA_002345625.1 Desulfuromonadaceae bacterium UBA2294
CGACTGGTGCATCAGCCGCCAGCGCACCTGGGGAGTACCGATCACCGCTTTTTACTGCAAGAAGTGCGGCGAAGCGCTGGCCGACGGAAAGATCATGCACCACGTCGCCGATCTGTTCGAAGAAGGCGGCAGCGATATCTGGTTTGAGCGCGAAGCGAAAGAGCTGCTGCCGCAAGGTACCGTTTGCCCGGCCTGCGGTCACGACGATTTTGACAAGGAGCAGGACATTCTCGACGTCTGGTTCGACT
>DDWE01000006.1:308-19065 GCA_002345625.1 Desulfuromonadaceae bacterium UBA2294
GACCAGCACCGCGGCTGGTTCCACTCCAGCCTGCTCGCCTCCGTCGGCACCCGCGACAGCGCCCCGTACAAGGCTGTGCTGACCCACGGCTTCGTCCTCGACGAAAACGGCCGGCCGATGTCGAAATCGATGGGTAACGTTGTCGCGCCGGAAAAGGTCATCAACAAATACGGCGCCGAGATTCTGCGCCTGTGGGTTGCGACGCAGGACTACCGCAACGACACCCGGGTCGGCGATCATATCCTGCAGCAGGTCGGCGAAGCCTACCGTCGGATTCGCAACACCGCCCGCTATATTCTCGGCAGCATCAACGACTTCGATCCGGCAACCCACAGCGTCGCCCCGGAGCAGATGCTGGAGATCGACCGCTGGGCGCTGTCGCGTCTGGTCGGACTTTCCGAGCGGATTGAGACCTCCTACAACGCCTACGATTTTCATGTGCTGTATCACGCCGTGCACAACTTCTGTGCCGTTGACATGAGCGCCTTTTACCTCGACATCCTCAAGGATCGCCTTTACACGGCAGCGGCCGGCAGCCCTGAACGGCGTAGCGCCCAGACCGTGCTCTACCTGATCCTCGATGCCATCACCCGCCTCATCGCACCGGTCCTGACCTTTACCGCCGACGAAATCTGGTGGGAACTGCCAGGCCAGCGCGAGGAGAGTGTCCATCTTGCCGGCCTGCCGCGCTTTGCGGCCGGACTGCGCGACACCGAGTTGGAAGAACGCTACAAACGCCTGATGCTGGTCCGCAGTGACGTCACCAAGGCGCTGGAAGTCGCCCGCACGGCGAAGACTATCGGTTCGTCCCTCGAAGCCCGTATTGAGCTTATGGTGCCGGCCGGCCCCTGGCGCGACCTGCTGCAGCAGTATGACAGCGAGCTGGCCACCCTGTTCATCGTCTCCCAGGCCGAACTGGTCGATACCCTGACGGCGGGGAGTCGCGGTGAAGAAGTCCCCGAGCTGCAGATTGGCATCACGCGGGCCGACGGAGACAAATGCGAGCGCTGCTGGAACTACGCCACCACCGTCGGCGGCTCCAGCGAACACCCGACGCTTTGCCATCGCTGCCAGTCGGCGCTGAAAGCCTGACCGGATGAATCTGCAGCGCCGCTACCGCCTGCTGGGCATCGTGACCCTGGTCAGCCTGAGCCTCGACCAGTGGACCAAGTATCTGGTCGACAGCCGCTTTGCTCTGCACGAGTCGGTGACCCTGATTGAGAACTTCCTCCACCTGACTTATGTGCGCAACAAGGGGGCGGCGTTCGGCATCTTCGCCGACAGCGCCTTGCGTATCCCTTTCTTTATCGCCGTCTCCATCATCGCCCTTGGCGGCATCCTCTGGTATCTGCATCGCCTCAGCGAGGAGCAGCGCCTGCTGCACTGGGCCCTGGCCTTAATCTTCTCCGGTGCGCTGGGCAACCTCATCGACCGCATCCGCCTCGGTGAAGTCATCGATTTTCTTGACGCGCACTGGTATCAGTACCACTGGCCAGCCTTCAATGTCGCCGATTCAGCAATCTGCATCGGCGTCGGCCTGCTTTTGCTCGATCTCTGGAACGAAGAACGCTCCCGCAAAAAGGCCGGCAACTGACCTTCCGGATCCAAATTATTTTTAGCCCGCACAACCTTCTATACTGAGTATCCTGTCAATTCACTTTGAGTTTCTCAAGGACCCATTACATCAATTAATGCATTGCCAAAAAAGCCGTATCAGATTGTAAAGTCAATCTAAGCAACCGATACTAAACGTGTTTTCCATGAATACTAACACTGCTTAACCTTTGGCATATTTCTTGATAACTCCTCTCTGAAAATACCTGGGGCGATCCGACCGGTCAATGGCGACCGGAGTGTAGCGGCTCACCCCTTATCACCCTGCAACTCAAAGGAGAGGTGCGTCATGATCCACAAACTCGACCAAACAACCGAGACCATCTACCAGGAAGTCCTCGCCCGCAACCCCGGCGAGGTTGAGTTTCACCAGGCCGTTCGCGAGGTACTCGAATCCCTCGGACCAGTCCTGGTCAAACATCCGGAATTTGCCAAACATAAAATCATCGAACGCATCTGTGAACCGGAGCGCCAGATCATCTTCCGGGTGCCGTGGATGGACACCAACGGCAACGTCCAGATCAATCGCGGCTTCCGCGTCGAATTCAACAGTGCACTTGGCCCCTATAAGGGGGGTCTGCGCTTTCACCCTTCCGTCTACCTTGGCATCATCAAGTTTCTCGGTTTCGAGCAGATCTTCAAAAACTCTTTGACCGGCATGCCGATCGGCGGCGGCAAAGGCGGCTCCGACTTCGACCCGAAGGGGAAAACCGACGGCGAGATCATGCGCTTCTGCCAGAGTTTCATGACTGAACTCTACCGTCACATCGGTGAGCATACGGATGTTCCGGCCGGAGACATCGGCGTTGGTGGCCGCGAAATCGGCTACATGTTTGGCCAGTACAAGCGCATCACCAACCGCTGGGAAGCTGGCGTGCTCACCGGAAAAGGCCTCAACTGGGGTGGATCGCTGGTTCGCACAGAAGCAACCGGTTACGGCGCGACCTTCTTCGTCGATGAAATGCTCAAAGTCCGCGGCGACTCCTTCGACGGCAAAACCTGCGTCGTCTCCGGCTCCGGCAACGTCGCTATTTACACCATTGAGAAGATTCATATGCTTGGCGGTAAGGTTGTCGCCTGCTCCGACTCCAACGGCTACATTTACGACGAAAAAGGGATCGATCTCGAACTGGTGCAGCAGATCAAGGAAGTTGAGCGTCGCCGTATCAGTGTCTACACCGAAAAACACAAACACGCCAAATACGTCGATGGCGGCAACATCTGGGAAATCCCCTGCCAGGTCGCCATGCCCTCGGCAACCCAGAACGAGATCAATGGCAAGGACGCCAAGACTCTGGTCAAAAACGGCTGCATTGCCGTCGGTGAAGGTGCCAATATGCCGACGACGCCGGAGGGCGTCAATGTGTTCATTGATGCCGGCATCGCCTACGGTCCGGGCAAAGCCGCCAATGCCGGCGGCGTCGCCACTTCGGCCCTGGAGATGCAGCAGAACGCCTGCCGTGACTCCTGGGACTTTGACTTTACCGAGAAACGCCTGCAGCAGATCATGCAGAACATCCACCGTGACTGCTACGAAACCGCCGAAGAATATGGTGCGCCCGGCAACTACGTGGTCGGCGCAAACATCGCCGGCTTTATCAAAGTCGCCCGCGCCATGCTCGCCATGGGCTTGGTCTAATCCCGCTTTGATACGGTTTGCATGTTGACAGCAAAACCCCCTTCGGCAGCTGTCGAAGGGGGTTTTGTTTTTCCTCTGTATCATCTATTCTGAACACCATTATCTTGCCACCCAGAAAGGATGTCGCATGATAAAACCGCGCATCTCCACCGGACTGGTCGCCCTGGACCGAATACTCGACGGCTTGCGCCTTGGCGACAATGTTGTCTGGAAAGTCGACTCCATCGACAACTACCGTAACTTTGTCACTCCGTTTGCCGCTGCCGCCCTTGCCGATGGTCGCAAACTGATCTATTTGCGCTTCGGCCAGCATGAACCCCTGCTCGAACCCGATCCACGGATCAGCGTTTTCAAACTCGATGCCGCCGAGGGATTCGAGCCGTTCGCCAGTGGCATTCACGCCATCATCACCGAGCAGGGGCGCGAAGCGTTCTACGTTTTCGACTGTTTGTCTGATCTGCTTTCGGCCTGGGCCACCGACCATATGATCTCCAATTTTTTCCAGGTCACCTGCCCGTATCTGTTTGAACTCGACACCATCGCCTATTTTGCCCTGATCCGCGATCGGCATGCCCTCAAGACCATTAATCGTATTCGCGAAACCACCCAGCTGCTGCTGGAACTGCTCTGTGACGATGATCATACCTACGTTCATCCACTGAAGGTCTGGGAGCGACACTCGCCGACCATGTTTCTGCCGCATCGGCTCCAGGGTGAAACGCTGGTGCCCCTGGCCAACAGTTTTGATGCCACCAACCTGCTCACAGCAATCCACCGACGTTCAGCCAAAAGAAGCCAACGGCAACTGGACCACTGGCACCGCCTGTTTATACAAGCGCAGACCCTGTGCAGCGATGACACGCCGCCTGCAGAACAGGCGCAGATGGTCGAGCACCTTTCCCGGCACCTGCTCGGCCGGGAAACGCGCATTCTCGCCTTGACCTGCGCACACTTCGGACTCACTGATCTGTTAAACATCAAGTCACGGATGATCGGCACCGGCTATATCGGCGGCAAGGCCGTCGGCATGCTGCTGGCGCGCAAGATCCTCGAAACCGATCCAGATTTCGACTGGCTCCCGTTTCTCGAGGGCCACGACTCCTTTTTTGTCGGCTCCAATGTTTTCTACTCCTATATTGTCCATAACGGTTGGTGGCCACTCTTCATGCAGCAGAAAACCCCGACCGGATACTTCTCCGCAGCGGCGGAACTGCGGGAAAAGATGCTGCAAGGGGAGTTCCCTGATGTCATCCGGGAAGGGTTTCACGACCTGCTGGAGTATTACGGTCAATATCCGATCATCGTCCGCTCCAGTTCACTGCTCGAGGACGGTTTCGGCAATGCATTTGCCGGCAAATACGAAAGCATCTTCTGCCCCAATCAGGGTTCCCCGGAAGAACGCTACACGGCGTTTGAAACCGCCGTGCGCCAGATCTTCGCCAGCACCCTGAGTGAAGACGCCCTGACCTATCGGCAACAGCGCGGCCTCGATCAACAGGATGAACAGATGGGGCTGCTGGTGCAACGCGTGTCAGGTTCCTACCGGAATCACTACTACTTTCCAGAACTGGCCGGCGTCGGCGTCTCCTATAACACCTTCGTCTGGGACAAGGATATGGACCCGAAAGCCGGGATGATGCGTCTGGTGCTGGGACTCGGCACCCGCGCGGTCGATCGCGTCGAAGGCGACTATCCACGCATTGTTGCGCTTGATGCTCCGGCCAAGTTACCGCACAAAGGGTTTGCTGACACCCGGCGCTTTGCCCAGCGTGAAGTCGATCTGGTTGACGTCAACAGCAACACTCTCTGCACCGTCCCCCTCCATAAACTGACGGAAGCCAGCCTGCAACTCCCGCTTGACCGTTACGGGGTTCTCGACCAGGAGACCATGCAGCGCCTTGCTGAACGTGGCCGCAAGGAGAACATCTGGATCCTGACCTTTGATGCCCTGCTGACGGAGGGGAGTTTCACCCCGCTGATGCAACGACTGCTCAAACGGCTGGAGAGTGTCTACAGCTATCCGGTCGACGTTGAGTTCACCATCAACTTTGACGCCCAGCGTTCCCCACGGATCAACGTCGTCCAGTGCCGTCCGCTGCAGACCAAAGGGCAGCAGAAACGGGTGCAGATCCCAACCGACCTGCAGGATGAACGCATCCTTTTCCGCGCCGAAGGCAACTTCATGGGCGGAAACATTGCCCAACCCCTCTCCTGGCTGATCTGGGTCGACCCCGACACTTATACCCGGCTACCGCTACAGCAAAAGTTTGAAGTGGCGCGGCTCATTGGCCGACTGAACAAACGTATTGCTGACCGCAAGGGGAATCCGACCCTGTTGCTTGGTCCTGGGCGTTGGGGAACATCAACTCCGTCCCTCGGCGTGCCGATCACCTTCTCGGAGATCAGCAATATGACCGCCATTGGTGAAGTGGCATTCACCAGCGGTGATTTGATGCCGGAGCTCTCTTACGGTTCACACTTTTTCCAGGATCTGGTCGAAGCCGATATTTTCTACCTCGCCCTGTTTCCGGACAATCCTCTTTGCACGTTCAATGAGACCTGGTTACGCAGTTTGCCCAATGCTCTGGAAGGCCTGATGCCGGCCAGCAGTGGACTCAAAAATGTGGTCAAAGTCAATAAAATCGGTGAAATTGGGCTGACACTGGCGGCTGATATCGTTTCACAGCAGCTGGTGTGCTACCAAAAAATGTATTAGGTGATAGGGACAAAAGGGGCGGCATCGATGATTGCCGCCCCCTTTGTCTCACGTATGGTTAGCGCTTACAATCAGTTACCATAGACGATAACCTTGTAATTCCCAATGACTCCGAGAATATTTTTGACCGACCAGTCGACACTGGTCACTTTAGTAATATTACCCTTCTTCTTTGCCGCTTCGATACTGCAGTCACCGGTCGCAATCATAGACAGGTAACTGATACATTCAGCTTCGCCCATCTTTTTACCACCGCTTTCACCGGTTGCGGTGACCGGCAATTTCACTTCTGTGTAAATCGTACCGATGGGATAAGTCGTTGCGCACCCCGTTACGAAACAGCCCGCAACAAAAAGGGCCACAAGCGTAGTCAGACGTTTCATAAAGCCTCCTTGTAAAAGTGGGTTACTGATCTTCTTGCTCAGCCAGAGCAACAAAAAGCTCATTGCAAAATGTTAACCCATGAAGCACAGGAGTCAAATATTTTATTAGATAAAGCTAATAGCATCAAGACAAGGAAGCCTAAAAGGTTGACAACTGAAGAAAATCTGCTTAAACAAGAGGGAACATTCACCCCCGACAATTCCGAAAAGGAGATCGACCGCAATGCCTTTGGAAATCAGTGTAAAGGACGCCATCAAACGCTCCATCCAGACCGAAAAAAGCGCCATGAACTTCTATGCGTCCTGCGCCAACCGTATGCGCAATGAAGCTGCCCGCAAAACCTTTGAACTGCTGGCCCGTGAAGAACGTGAGCACGCACACTCATTTTTCGACATTTACGACGGTGACGATATTCCCTCTTTCGATGAGTTCATCGAGGCGGATAAGGGGAAATCAGAATGGCTGTCCGAACTGGAAAGCATGGCTCTGCCGAATCTTGATGAGCGTAAAGCGATGGAAGTCGCCATGGCCAAGGAACAACAGCTCGCTGCCCATTTGCGCAGCATGGCTGCTTCGACAACCGACCCCAAAGTAAAAGCCATCTTTGAGCAGAATGCCAAATCGACAGATCACCACTATCAGTTGATCGAATCCGAATACGCACGCATAATGGGGATGGTTCACGAAACCGATATAGATACCTTTGTGCGCGAGTAACGATCTACCGCCTTTTTCGGCGAACGAGGATCCATGCCCTATTGGAGCACCCCGGAAGCCAACACCCTGTACAAAGACGTGACCCTGGCGGCTGCGAGTTCGCTCGCAGCCGCCGGCCTGGTTGCCGCTGCCCGCGCGGCACAGGAGCTCAGCGATACGGCCTGCGCCGGCATTTCTTCAACCGCCCAAAGTGCCTGTGCTCCGGGTTGCAGCGCCTGCTGCGTGATCAATGTTTCGATTCTCGAACCTGAAGCGGCAGCTATTGGCGATTACCTGCACCAGACCCTCACAGCGCACGAATTAGCCGCGTTACGAAACCGCGTCAACGACCTGAAAAAACAGACCTTCGGCCTTGATCATACCGACCGGGTGATCGCCGCACTCTCCTGCGCCTTTCTCGACGATTCCGGCTGTTGCATCATCCATCCGGCCCGTCCCCTGCTCTGCCGTAGCATCAGTTCCACCGATGCAAGTGATTGCAGTAAAGCCCTCGAACGACTCGTTGAAGGGCACGAACACCCGATCAACTGCCATATCGCTCAACGGGAAATCTACGAGGCCGCCTTCTGTGGCCTGGCCAGCGGAATGGAACAACACGGACTAGACAGCAGCAGCCACCGCTTGACCGACATCATCCTCCCCTTCCTGATCACCCCAACCAACTGAAACATCCTGTTTCACGAAACACTGTGTTTCATGCAGGATTAAATCCCCCCTTAACCTATACGCAAACCCGCTACACGCATCTTGTGTTCCGGCCAAACCGACAGAGCTGAAACATTGCGTTTCAGAGCACGTCGCCAACCATTTCAGACTTCTCCGCATCGAACCTTTTGATAAGACAGCAGATTTTGGTACGCACCCGCTGTTGGCACGAATCGTGATTTCTGTATATAGAGAATTCGGGATTTTTGACACTCTTTCTGGCACGAGTCACCAATAAAACCAACACCAGCACATGGAGGAAAACATGAAAACAACCAGCAAGATTCTCACCGCCCTGCTCCTCATCATCTTCGCCGCAACCGCGGCCGTCGCCATCGAGGGGTCGTCCAAAGATTCGAAAAAGGGGAAGTACCTCTACAAGAAAAACTGCAAGGCCTGCCACACCAAGCCGGCCAACTCCAAGACCATGGCCCAATGGCAGCGAATCTACGATTCAGGCGAGCACAAAGGTGGCGCTGAGGCCTGGGAAAAAATGTCGAAGGAAGACCTGCACCAGATCTTTTTCTATCTCTATGATCACGCTGCCGACTCGGCCCAGCCTGAGACTTGCGGGTAAGCAAAGACGCTCCCTTTTAATTCCAAATTTCTGGAGGTACGACCATGCGTAAACTGATTGGACTGCTGCTCGTCGCGCTACTCGCACTACCGGCCCTTGCCGGCGCAGCGACGGTCGACGATCTTGAAAAAAAGATGCAGGAGTTGCAGAAGCAGATTGACGAACTCTCCGCCAGCGCTAACAAGGGTGAACTGCACGCCGCCACCGACCGCATCCAGTTCTACGGCGACCTGCGCACCAAAGCTGACAGTCTGACCTATCGTGATGTCCGCTGGTTTATTCCCGGCGCACCGCCAACCGCCCTGAAATACAACCTCAACAACTCCATTCTCTACACCACCCGCTTGCGCCTGAACATGAAAGCGAAGGTGTGGGATAATGTCGATTTTGCCGGTCGTCTCTCCATGTACAAAAACTGGGGTGACTCCACCTCGGTCAAGGTGATGGATTCATTCACCGGCGTCACCATGGATGGCACCAACAGCGGCAACACCACCGGCGATACCTTGCGGGTTGAGCGCGCCTACTTCAACTGGAAGGATATCGGCGGCTCCAACTTCTATCTCTCCATCGGCCGGCGCCCCTCGACCTACGGCCCACCGACCCAGTACCGTGAAAACGAGCTGCGTGGTGGCACTCCGTCCGGCCACCTGGTCAACTTCAACTTTGACGGTGTCACCGCCGGTTACCACCTCAGCGAACTGACCGGCATCGAAGGCCAGACCATTCGTTTCTGCTACGGTCAGGGTTACGAGTCGGACCTCGGCAACGGCGAACTCATGGGCAACCAGTCCCTCAAGGATACGCATCTGGGTGGGTTCAATATTGACGCACTTGACGATGGCACCAACTTTGTCCAGTTGACCCTGTTCCGCGCTCAGGACATCACCGACGGCTTCAAGAGCCTTGCCGTTCTGCAGGATGCCTCGGGCCTCCCTGTCGTTGTCCGGATGCAAGCGACAACCAACGTCGGCAACATGTGGATTGGCGGTCTCGGTCTGGCTCGCGAAGAGGACAACGGCCTGAAGTACTTCGCCTCCTTCGGTTGGAACCAGTCTGATCCGAACGGGCGCGTTTCCCAATTCCCGACCATGTTTGGTGGCCCCGCTTTCGGCGGACTGCTCTCCGAAGACGGCAAAGGCAAAGAGAACGGCTACTCCGTCTACGCCGGGATTCAGATTCCGACTGGCGACATCGGCAAGATCGGCTTCGAGTACAACTACGGCAGCCAGTACTGGTTCAACTTTGTTCAGGCGCAGGATGACATCGCTGGACCGAAACTTGCCGCCCGCGGCCACGTTGGCGAGGCTTACTACATCTTCGACATCAACCCGAACATGTTTATCAAGATCGGTGGACTGTTCTACGACTACCAGTACACCGGCAGCGGAAACCCGATCGGCAAGCCGACCAAGATCTCGGCTTTGACCGGTTACGAGTTTCACAGCATGATGCCGGTTATTGACAAAGTCTATGATGGTTATGCTTCGATGACAGTGAAATTCTAACCTGCTCCGTGTGCAAGTATAAGGGGGAGAGGGTCGCCTCTCCCCCTTAAATGGCTCCTAAATATTTAATTATTCGCATTATTACGTTATAACGATAAAGGAGAAAACCGTGTCCCGTCTGATCGATAAAAAACTAAGCCGGCGACGCTTTATAGGCCTTTCATCCTGCACTCTGGCCACTGCGGTGGTCGGTTCGCAGGTCAAAGTCCTGCGTGCCCTGGCAACCAGTGGAGACATCAGTGCGCCGGTGGCCGGCAAAGACGACAGCATCTTTACCACCTGCGGCATGTGCGTCAACAAGTGCGGGGTCATCGCGCGCGTTCGTGACGGTGTCATCCGCAAACTCGACCCGAACCCCCATTTCATTAAAAGCCGCGCCATGCTCTGCGCGCGCGGCAACGCCGGGGTCAAGGTGGTCTACGACCCGGATCGGCTCAAGTACCCCCTGATTCGTACCGGCGCGCGCGGTGAAGGCAAATTCCGCAAGGCGACCTGGGCTGAAGCCCTTGACCTGGTGGCAAAAAACCTCAACACCATCGCCGACAAGTACACCCGCGCCGGCGTCATGTTCGCATCGACGGAAGGGACCTATCAGGACCATTTCTTCAATCAACTCGCCGAGTGTTTTGGTTCTCCGAACACCGTGCGCCATCCGACGTTGTGTCTGTCGTCAAACATCCAGGGTTTTTCGGCCACCTTCGGCACCAATCCGACCCCGGATGTCCTGAACGCCGACTACATCATCATGAGCGGCGCCAACCGCTCGGAAGCCCTGATTACCCCCGACTCCATCGACATGCTCAAAGGCGATGGCGGCCGGCGCAAGGTGATCTACCTCGACCCGCGCTTCACCAAAACAGCGGCCAAAGCCGACAAGTGGTTCCCGATCAAGGCCGGTACCGACATGGCCTTCATCCTCGCTATGATCAACGTCATCGTCAGCGAGGGGCTCTACGACAAGACCTATCTGCAAAACAACACCGTCGGATTCGACAAACTGCTGCCGCACGTGGCGTCCTACACTCCAGAGTGGGCACAGGATGAATGCGAAATCGCCGCTGATGATATCCGCAAGGTGGCGCGTGAGTTTGCAGAAGCGGCTCCGAAAGCGGTTTACTACCAGGGTCGTCGTTCCTCCTTTGCCAGCAACGACACCCAGATGCGCCGAGCCATGGCGATCCTCAACGCAATTGTCGGCAACTGGGACGTCAAAGGGGGCATGCTCCCCAACGCCGGCATCAAGTTAACTCCGCATGACTACCTTGCCCCATGGTACGACGATGTTCCCGAGCGCATCGACGCCGGCAGCGTCGCCTTTCTGTCGGAGAAAGACGGGTCCTGGCCGGTGGTGCAGGAGCGTGTCCTCGCGGCCGATCCCTACCCGGTCAAGGGGATGATGATCTACAAGCAAAACGTGCTCTCCTCAGTACCGGATCGCGCAAAAACCTTGAAGATGATGGATCAGATGGATTTCATCTGCTGCATCGACATCACCATGAGCGATGCCGCCTGGTACTCCGATGTCGTTCTGCCGGAAGCGACCTACCTTGAGCGTCAGGACCCGATCGAGTCACTCGGCGGGCCAGTGCCGGTGGCAGTCTTTCGCCAGCCGGCCATTGAAGCCCAGTTTGAGAGCAAACCCTGCCTATGGATCATGCAGGAACTGGCGACCCGACTCGGTGAAGAGATTGCCGAAACTTTTGACTTCACCATGGACGAGTACATCCACCATCAGGTGAAGAACAATCCGCAGATCCTGACCGACCTGAAGGAGAAGGGGGTTTACTTCGAGCGCACCGAGCCAAACTACGGTTCAACCCTCGGCAAGAGGCTGAAGACGGTCAGCGGCAAGATCGAAATCTACTCACAGCGTTATGCCGACAAAGGGCTCGATCCGCTGCCGGTCTACATCTCACCGACAAAAATTCCGGCCGGCAAGTACCGGCTCATCGTTGGTCGTCACGCCTTCTTTACCCACGGTACGACAGCGAACAATGCCTACCTGCACGAAATCATGCCGGAGAATACCCTGTGGCTGCACTCGGCAGCAGCGGCGCAAGCCGGCCTCACTCATGGTCAGACGGTCAAGGTGCGCAGTTCAGTCGGCGAAGAGACTCTGAACCTGGAGGTCACTGACAAGATCCGCCCCGATTGCGTCTACATGGCGCACGGTTTCGGAGTGCTGTCCAAGGGGCTGAGCAACATTTACGGCAAGGGCGGCTGCGACGCGGCGTTGATCGAAACCAAATATTGCCCGATCTCCGGTAACGCGGCCATGCATGAAACCCTGGTTGAAGTCGTTCCGGCCTGATAAGAGGAGTTGATGATTATGAAGAATAAACGCTTTGCCATCGTCCTTGACACCAAGCGGTGCATCGACTGTAAAGCCTGCACGGTGGCTTGCAAGACCGAAAACCATGTGCCGCTCGGGACCGACAACTACCGCAACTGGGTCGGCCCTGAACCGTTGCGCGGCACCTACCCTAACCTCGGTCAAACCTTCACCCCGAGCCAGTGCCAGCACTGCAGTAACCCGCCCTGTGAGCATGTCTGCCCGACCGGAGCCACGACAGTGACCCCGGACGGCATCGTTCATGTCATCGAGCACAAATGTATCGGCTGCAAGTATTGCATGACCGCCTGCCCTTACGACGCCCGTTACTACAACGAGGAGATCGAAGCGGTCGACAAGTGTACTTTCTGCTCACAGCGCATCTACGGCGAAAACGGCCAGTTACCGGCCTGCGTTGAAACCTGCCCGACCAAAGTCCGGGTGTTCGGCGATCTTAACGACCCGAACAGTGATGTCTCAAAACTGCTGGCCAAGCACCCTTCCCGCGTGCTCAAGCCCGCTCAGGGGACCAAGCCAAATCTGTACTATCTGATCTAAAGGAGAGATACCATGAGTTCCTTTTTGAAACATCGCCCGAGCCTCCCCTTATGGCTCGGCCTACTGTCCATCGGCGTTCTCATCGGTGTGGCCGGCGCCCTCAACGTGCTGATCAACGGCCATGCCCAGGTCTACAACGTCACCCGCGAAGTGCCTTGGGGAATTTTGATCGCGACCTACGTTTTTCTCGTGGTCTCGAGTACCGGCCTGTGCCTGCTGTCGAGCCTCGGCCATGTCTTTGGCATCGAGAAATTCGAATTTATCGGCAAGCGCGCCATTATCCTGGCCATTATCACCCTGCTCTGTGGCTTCGGCGCCATCGGCATGGAGATCAATCACCCGATCCGGCTCGCGATTTATGCCATCATCAGCCCCAACTTCACCTCCGCCATCTGGTGGATGGGGACTCTCTACGGGCTCTATCTGGTTTTGCTCAGCGGCGAGCTCTACTTTTTGATGAAGGGTATGCACAAAGGTGCTTTTACCATGGGCATGCTCGGGTTCATTGCTGCTGTTTCAGCGCACTCCAACCTTGGCGCCGTCTTTGGCCTGCTTGAAGCCCGTCCGTTTTGGCACGGCTCGTTTCTGCCGATTTATTTCATCCTCTCGGCGCTGGTCTCCGGTGGCGCCATCGTCAGTTTGATTGTCTACTTCAATTACAAACAAAGCGGGACCCCGATACCGCAGAAATACGAAGCCTTTTTCGACACCCTTGGCCGCCTGCAGACTCTGTTCCTGATGGTTCTGGTTTTCTTCGTAATCTGGAAGATTATTCCGGGCATTTACGGCCATCCACCGGAAAAGTATGAAGCAACCATGGCGATGCTCACTGGTCCCCTCGCCTTTAATTTCTGGTTCTTCGAAGTGCTGCTTGGCCTGCTGATCCCGATCACGTTACTGATCAACCCGCGCACCCGCACCCCGATGGGGGTCATGTGGGCCGGAATTTCAGCCACCGTCGGCATCTTCTTCATGCGCTACGATCTGGTGATTGGTGGCCAATTAGTCAGCATGCGTGCTGGCACCGCCGATTTGCGCGACGGTCTGCTGCACTACGTGCCGTCAATAACCGAATTCGCCATCGTCATCGGCGCCATCTCGACCTGCCTGCTGCTCTACACCCTGGCCGAGAAGTTTCTCCCCCTCGACGCCGACGAGCATTAGTCGCATCGACGGTTCTTTACCTCCATGGCGGGTCGGGCCACATAGCCGACCCGCATTTTTTATCCAGCCTCCCGACGTTTGTGCAGCGTTTAAAATCATATCGTCCTGCAAATTCACGCCCCTTCTTTTGCTTGAATGACCATTGAGCCCTTTTCCCGCATCCTTTCACAAAGCATAATGTCACGCCGAGTCACACAAATAATATATATTGACTTTTGAATGCCTTGCCAATAATGTGCATATACACAAAATAGGCTAGGAGGTCCGCTGTGAACACCGGTTTTTCGACATCCCATAATCAAGGGCAGGGATTCAACCATTTCGGGTCAGCACCCATGTCTCTCATCATCGCCCCTGAAACCGGCGCCATTGTGACTCAAGCCAATCGCGACCTTGGCCATGGCCAAGGATGTGGTGAAACCCGTGCTAACGGTTGCGGCTGTTAAATTTCAAAGCAAAGGAACACAACCATGCAGGTTTACCGGAGCAAAACGACAAAACCAGTCACGACCTTTGTTGAGGATCTGGCTCGAATGGCTCAAACTGCCGGGTTTCTGATTCACAACGAAGATAAAATGGCAATGGCGCACACCTTTGGACGGCACGGCGTCGACGTTGCCGCCGGGTTCGATCTCCACATGGTGCAGATCTGCAATCCGAAGAAAGCCGCGCAAAGCCTGAGCAAAAACCCGGAAAGAGCGATCCTGATTCCCAAGTTCATTATGGTGTTCAGCCAGCAGGGCGAAACCCAGATCCGGTTATTAACATACTCGCAGGAAACGGTCGGACAACTCATAGATGATGCGGCGTTCCCCGCCTCTCTCGCCGAAAGTTTCACCCAGATTATTGACATCATTGAATCCGCCAGGTAGGTCGCGCTATGTGGAATGTTCTCGGTCAGCTAAACAAGAATCTGATTATTGCCATTCCGGCCATGCTGCTGGCCGGGTTCACCTGCGGGCTTTTCGTGAATGCGCAGCCATTGAAGTCCCTGATTCTTCCGTTTACCTTTCTGATGGTCTACCCGATGATGGTCACGCTTAAGGTCCGTGAGATTTTCAAAGGGGGCGATTTCAAGGCACAGATTTTGTGCCAGATGATTAATTTTGCCATTGTCCCATTTGTCGCCTATGCCGGTGGCCGACTGTTTTTCCCCGACCAGCCGTACATGGCCCTCGGGTTGCTGCTGGCAGCGCTGGTCCCGACCAGCGGCATGACGATTTCCTGGACCGGGTTCGCCAAAGGGAACCTGCCAGCCGCCATCAAAATGACCGTCATCGGCCTGATTCTGGGCTCACTGGCCACACCGCTTTATGTGCAATCCCTGCTCGGGGCCCAGGTCAAAATGGACCTCGCCGCTATTTTTAAACAAATTGTCCTGATTGTCTTTTTACCGATGCTCGCCGGTTACATCACCCAGCGTCTGCTGATCCGGCGCTTTGGCCAGGCCGATTTTCAACTCCGTCTGGCACCGCGCTTTCCGGGGTTCTCGACCATTGGCGTGTTGGGTATCGTCTTTATCGCCATGGCGATCAAGGCCAAAGACGTCGCCGCTCAGCCGGATCAACTCATTATCATCATCCTGCCGCTGCTGCTTCTGTATAGCCTCAACTTCGTACTCAGCACCACGATCGGCAAACTGTTCCTGCCCCGGGGTGATGCAATCGCTCTGGTTTACGGAACAGTCATGCGCAACCTCTCCATCGCCCTGGCCGTTGCCATAAATGCCTTCGGTCCGGCCGGATCCGATGCTGCACTGGTGATTGCCCTTGCTTACATCATTCAGGTCCAGTCGGCGGCCTGGTACGTCAAGCTAACCCCACGCCTGTTTGGCCAGGCACCACTGGAAACGTAAACCGAACCAAAGGGATCGTGCATGTCACCTCGCCCCAAAAAATCACGCAACTGTTCCTGTCCACACCGACCGACTGGCGCACAACTGTTCAAACCTGCAGGCATCCCCAGCAGCGAGTTGGTCAAGGTGCAGCTGATGCTTGATGAACTTGAGGCCTTGCGTCTCTGTGATGATCTGGGCCTCAGCCAGGCAGATGCCGGTGTCCAAATGGGTGTTTCACGCGGAACGGTTCAACGTCTGGTCAAGTGCGGCCGAAAGAAGTTGGTGACCGCAATCGTCAACAGCCAGGCTTTGATTATCATGGGTTTCGGGGATTGCGACCAGACTGAGATAATTGGTTAACTAGGGAAAATCATACTTCGAGTTCGAAGCCGCTCCGACCGGACGCGCCGGAAAATCAGCCCCCTTTTTAGCGCACCACAAACAAAGGCCCTTCGTTAGATGACGAAAGGCCTTTGTCAATGTATCAACGAATGTACGGAAGAAGAATATGTCCGGTTCATCTGTGGCAAGGGCGCGCCGGGAACACTCGGGGTCATAACTAACAATCTTCAGCCCTTTCGCGAGCAGATCGGACAAGCCTGAAGGCGTAACGGTTTCTCCAGATGAGATTCAGCCAAAAAAGCTTCATCACGGAAGATGTCCAGCGTTGGCCCGTCAGCGGTGACCCTCCCCTCGCGGATGACAATGGTTCGCTCACACAGATCGAGAACAAGATCAAGATCATGGGTGGCGATAATCTTGGTGTGCTGGAAAGAGTGCAGCTGTTCAATGAGCATCCGGCGTCCCCGAGGATCAAGTCCGGTGGTCGGCTCATCCATCACCAGAATATCGGGTGACATGGAGAGGACTGAGGCGATGGCCACCGCCCGCTTTTCACCACCGGAGAGATGATACGGGGGGCGATCCTTGAGATGCAAGGCACCGACTTGGGACAGGGCTGCTTCCACCCGGAGATCGACTTCATCCAGTGGCAAACCAAGATTTAACGGGCCAAACGCGACATCATCATAAACCGTCGGCATGAACAGCTGGTCATCCGGATCCTGGAAGACCATACCGACACTGCGGCGGGCGTCCTGCAGCGTCTCTTTGGTCAAGGGGTAGTCGCCGATGCGCACCCGTCCCTGCATCGGCGTCAGATAACCGTTAAGATGCAGCAGCAACGTCGACTTGCCGGCACCATTAGCGCCGACGATCGCCACCGATTCGCCGTGGTGAATACAAAAGTTGACCCCGTTAAGGGCAGCGGTGCCATCCGGGTAGGCGTAGCACAAATCGGCGACTTCGACGATATGATGGCTCATGCGAAAAGCTCCAGAAACAGGGTGCCGAGTAGTTGCGGCAGATTCCAGGTCCGGCAAACGGCGAACCAGCCGGACCAGCCGAGGAGAAAGACGACGTCGCGCAGATGAATTCCGAGGGGGCGCCGCATGCGGATTTCACCGTCGAAGCCGCGGCACTGCATCGCCAGATGAATACGCTGGGCCCGCTCCAACGAACGTAAAAGCAGCTGGCCAAGCAGGCTGCCGAACACCCGCAGACTGTGACCCCGCCCATGAAAAGAGCGCAAGGCGCGGGCGCGGATCAGGCGCGTCGCTTCCTCGACCAGCACAAACAGATAACGGTACAGAAACATCAATTGCAGGGCAAAGACCCGCGGACAGCCGAGTTTCTCCAACGCCATGCAGATACCAGTAAAGCTGGTGGTCGCAATCAGGGTCAGCGCCGCCGTCACCGTCAACACCGAACGGAGCAGAATCGACGCGAAGGAGACCCATCCGCCGGTGATGGTCAATGGGCCGAATTCAAGCAGCGGGCGTTGATCGAACCAGGGGTTGAAGATGCCGATAAAAAACACGAACGGCAGCGCCAGCAGCAGTTTTTTCAGAATCTGGCCGACCGGCAGTTCAGCGCGCACAAACAGCGCCAGCGGGAACAGGACAAAGGGGAGCAGAGCCGAGAGGGTGTATTTATCGAAAGAGACAACCGTCAGAACAAACAGCGCCGTCGTCACCACCTTGGTTCGCGGGTCGAGGGCGTGGATACCGGAACGCCGGTATGCGAGAGCATCAAGGCTGCCGAGATCAAAAATTGTACTGTCGATGCGTGCCATGTCACTCTCCCGCCTGCTTTACCACCCGACGCAGGCGCGTCATTCCTTATCAAGAACAGTGCCAGACGCGGTCACGCGTAAAACGGCCACTGCGCATCGATTTCTGACATATTTTACCGTGGCCGATCAGCGGCCGCGACAGTTTCCTGTCATACGAATAACAGATTCGTGCTACGCACTCGTTAAAAAAATTGGCCTTTAGCCTTGATCCGTCCAAAACATCTACATGAGGCGAAGCAAAAGCCGTCAGATGCAAGGCGCCCCGCCGGCCAAGGAGTGAGGCGTAGCGGAAGCTCTCCGTCGCAACGACGCGGCCAAGGGCAACGCCGTAGACGGAGCCTTTTCATCAGCCGCCCTACTTGAGTTCCTTGCCGGTTGTTGTCGTGACCAACTTCCCATGCTTCACCCCCTTGGTGCCGATCAGCTCATCAGCCAGACGCCGGACATCGCGAGCCTCGCCGCGAACCACAACCACTTCCAGACAGTGATGGGCATCGAGATGGACATGCAGAGCAGAGACAATAGCATCGTGGTGCGAGTGCTGATGCTCGGTGAGCTTGTCGGAGAGATCACGGGTGTGGTGATCGTAGACCAGGGTGACGGTCCCGACCGTCGGGCCATCCCCCTGCTGCCAGGCATCCTCTACCAGAGCGTTGCGAATCAGGTCGCGTATCGCCTCGGAGCGATTCACGTACCCCTTGCGTGCAATGAGGTCATCAAAGCGATCGAGAAGCGGCTGCTCAATAGAGATACCGAAACGTGCCAGATCAGACATGAACCATCCTTTCCCAAAAGTGCAGACAGATTTAACACAGCGGCACAAACGGGTCAAGAAACTCAAACAGTTACGCAAACCGTCCACAGGCTGTCCA
>DDWE01000110.1 GCA_002345625.1 Desulfuromonadaceae bacterium UBA2294
ACAGTGTAGCTTAAAGTCCCGTGCCGCAGCACCCTGGCCAGAACGAAGAGTGCGCCGAAAACAGAAAAGACCAGCGGAGCGATGACCAGCGGGGCGATCCCGCGGCGGAAACGGCGCCCGAGCAGGTTGACAACAAAGGCCGACAACAGTGGGGCGGCCAGCACATACATATGGAGATTGGTGACCATCATTGCTGGGTCTTCTCCAGAATTTCATTCTCTTCGAGGGTGCCATACTCGCGATAAATGCGCTGCAGAACCGCCAGGGCGACCCCGGTGACGCTGACGCCGACGACGATCGCCGTCAGCATCAAGACGTGCGGCAGCGGGTTGACCACCGTTGCCGCATCGATATTGCCGGCCAGAGCCTGATATTTGTCGACGATGGGGATGCCGCCCCCCTTCTTGACACCGGTCGAGACGAAAAAAAGGATGATGGCGGTCTGGAAAATGTTCATGCCGAGGAGTTTTTTGACCAGATTGCGCTTGCCGATCATGGCGTAGAAGCCGACCATCATCAGTACGACGTAGATCCAGTAGTTATACTTGGCGACAATTTCGGCAGTGATCGTCTCCATGCTCACAACCCCTCATCCATGGCGCCGCCGGAACTGAGGTTCCAGTAGAGCAGAATCATACTGCTCATGACGGTGAAGCCGACACCGAGTTCGACCAGAAAAATACCGAAAGAGTGCCATTCGATCTCACCCAGCGGGAGCAACCGGTCGAGGGCGCTGTAGTCGAGAAACAGCCCGCCGACCAGGGCGCAGAGGACGCCGACGCCGATAAAAATGCAGGCGCCGAGGTTGCAGAAGAGGGCGTTGACCGTGACCGGCATATATTTCTGGGAGATTTTCAGGTCAAAGGCGATGGCCAACAGGATAAAGGCGGCGCCGAGGATGACCCCGCCCTGAAATCCGCCACCGGGGCTGTAATGACCGTGGACGATAACATAAAGGCCGAACAGCTGGATAAACGGTACCATCAGCCGTACGGAGGTCTTGATGAGCAGGTCTTCGCCCGCAGTATGTTCGTTGATCTCCCGGCTCATTCCTCGCGCTTTCTCCACAGGACGCAGGCGACCGCCATTCCGGCACAGTAGATGACGACGGTCTCAAACATGGTGTCGTATCCCCGGTAGTCGCCGAGGACGGCGGTGACGATGTTCGGGACATGCGTCTGCGACACCGCCTCTTCAATGTAGGTTGGTGAGAGATAGGTGCTCGCCGGGGCGTCCGGGTCGCCCCATGCCGGGAAGTCTTTGGTGCCGTACAGCAGCAAGGCTCCGGTCACCAGGGTTGCTAGCAGGGCCAGGTTTTTCAATCTTTGCTCCATCTGGTCGTCTTTAAAATTGCGGCGATAAAGAAGATGGTGCTGACTCCGGCGCCGACAGTGGCTTCGGTAAAGGCGACATCAACCGCCCCCATCTCGGCCCAGAGCAGGCACATCAGGAAGCTGTAGATGCCAAACACCACCGAGGCGCCGAGCAGATCTTTGAGGTTGATGACCACCAGGGCGCAGATCACCACCAGGGTCAGGATCATCAGGTCGAGTTGCCAGATCATGGGTACCTCTTCTCTGGCCGTTTCCAGGGTTTGACGCCGAGTACCAGTGCCGCTTCGGTGATGGCATGGGTCGCAGTTGGGCTGACCACAAAGATGAAGGCGCCGATCAGCAGCAGTTTGGCGCTGACCAGCAGGTTGGCAAGGTTGAACGGCTGGAGATTGTACAGGGCGATACCGCAAACCATCAACTCGGCGGCGAGAGAGTCACATTTACCCGCCGCGTGCAGGCGGGTGTAGAAATCGGGCAGGCGCAGAATGCCGATAGTGCCGACCAGAAAGAAAAACAGGCCGAGCAGAATCGGGATGAGGGACAGGATGGTCAGAATTGTCATTGCCCTTCCTCCGGGGTGTCGTTGTGAATCGACAGGCGGCGCAGGAAAAACTTTGTGGCACCTAGCGTAGCAATAAAGTTGAGCAGGGTGTAGGCCAGCGCGATGTCGACGAACATCGACAGGTTTCCGTACAGCAGACCGATCAGTAGTAGCAAGACGGCGGTTTTGGTGCCGATGACGTTGCCGCCGAGGATGCGGTCGAGAATGGTCGGGCCAATGATGGCACGCAGCAGGGTCAGGCTGATCAACAGCACCAGGGCGATACCGATATAGAGGAAGAAATCGTCCGTCATCAGCTCGGCTCCAGTGCTTTGGCAATCCGGACTTCCATCTCGCCGGGCAGTGAGGCGCTGCCACTGCGGGTCAGGGCGTAAACAGAAAATTCATCGTCATGAATGCTGACGGTAATCGTCCCCGGGGTCATGGTGATTGACTGGCCGAAGGTGACTCTGGCGATGGGGCGCTGCAGTCGGGTTTTGAAGCGAATTACGTGCGGATCGATCAATTCCAGCATGCGCGGGTGCAGTACAATGTAGGCGACCTGCAGATTGGCAACAACGATTTCGTAGAGGAGCCAGGGCGTGTAGGCGGCCAGACCAAGCAAATCCCGGCCAAGAGGATACCGGTTGTCACCGTAGAAGAGCAGGTCGTGGCTGAAGTACGCGATTAGAAGACAACAGACCACGCCGAGGGACAGGTGGAAAGCGTCAAACATGCCGGAGAGCACGACCCAGAATATCAGCATGACCGTAAAGGTCGCGACTCTGGTTTTCATCGGTCCATCACTGTCAAGGCTGCCTCACGTGAAGGGGTTGCGGCGAAGAGCATCGCGACGCAGAAACGGATCGTAACCCTGTTCTCAACGTCAAAATGACAGTTTACTTATCATGCTTTTCACGGTCTGGTCAAGAAAATCCGGTCGCTTACTAGTGCTTGTCTGCGCGAATCGACTGTCTTATAATCAACCTCAATGGCAGCAGGTTCAGGAATTATTCAATATCTATAGAACTTTGTTCTATTTGCGGAGGAACCAATGGAGCAGACACTGCAGGCGGCAGCAGTTCAATTCAATCTGGCACTCGGCAACGTCGATGCCAATCTGGTCAAGGCTCTGGCCGGTTTGCGCCAGGCGCAAGCAGCCGGAGCCCGTCTCGCCGTACTGCCGGAGATGTGGAGCAGTGGCTATGACTACCGGCGCCTGGCCGATCTCGCACTACGGACGCCGGACGTTATTGCGCGACTATGTGACTTTTCGGCCGAGTCCGGCATGGTGCTGGTCGGAAGCCTGCCGGAAAAAGACGGAGACGCACTGTATAACGCTGGCTGCGTCATCGATGCCGGAAAGGTTGTCGGCCGCTACCGCAAGCTCCACCTGTTTTCGACCATGGGCGAGGATCGCTTCCTGACCGCTGGCGATCACAGCCTGGTCGTCGATACTTCAGTCGGGCGCCTTGGCGTTGCCATCTGCTATGATCTGCGTTTCCCGGAACTGTTTCGCAAGATGGCCCTGGAAGGGGCGGAAGTCATTTGCCTGCCTGCAGAGTGGCCAAAGCCACGCCAGGAGCATTGGCGCACGCTGCTCCGTGCCCGGGCGATTGAAAACCAGCTGTTTGTCGCTGCCGCCAACTGCTGTGGCATACAGGGCAAACTCGATTTCTTCGGCATGAGCTTGCTGATCTCGGCCCGCGGTGAAGTGCTGGCCGAAGGGGGCGAAACCGACGTGGTGCTGACGGCGACCTTTGATCGGGCTGAGAAGGAGGAGTACCGCAGCCAGATTCGTTGTTTTTTTGATCGACGCCCGGAGATCTACGGAACTTTGCCTTAAAAAGCTTTTCACCACGAAACACAGTTGCTTCGTGTTCTTCGTGGTGAAAAGGCCCTCTCTTTATTCCCCCCTTTAAAAAATCTGTTATAGTACCGCCCGCATCTAGACCGAGAGGAGACGGTTCATGTCCGACAACAAGACGACAGTATCTCTGGTTCTGGGTAGCGGCGGCGCCCGCGGACTGGCTCATATTGGCGTTATTCGCTGGCTGGAGGATAACGACTATCGGATCGCCTCGGTCTCCGGGGCGTCGATTGGCGCTCTGATTGGCGGCATCTACGCCGCCGGTCAACTCGATACCTACGAAAAATGGGTACGTGCTATCCGCAAGATCGACATGGTGTCGCTGGTTGACATCTCTTTGTTTCGCGGTGGCCTGGTCAAGGGGGAGAAGATCATCAGCACCCTGCGCGACTTGATTGGCGACCTGAAAATTGAAGACCTGCCGATGCCGTTTACCGCTGTCGCCTCTGATATCGTGCGTGAAAAGGAGATATGGTTAACCCGTGGCTCCCTTTTTGACGCCATCCGTGCCTCGATCTCCATGCCCCTGGTGTTCACTCCGTTTCGGGTCAACGGCACCCACCTGATCGATGGCGGGGTGCTCAATCCGGTACCGATCGCCCCGACCTTCGATGACCAGAATGACTTGACCATCGCGGTCAACCTCGGTGCGCCGCCGCAGCCCGGCGCCGAGTTGCCGCCGGAGCCACCGTCACCCAACGGGGCCCCGCTGCACGAAAAGATCCTCAACTTCATCGCCGATCTGGGCAGCGACGATGAGCCCGGTGACGGCGACGCAGACCTGCTCGATGTTGTCAACCAGTCAATCGACGCCATGCAGGGGACCATCGCCCGGCAGAAGCTGGCCGCTTACCCGCCCGACGTGCTGATCGAGATCCCGCGCAACGTTTGCGGCACTTTTGAGTATGATCGCGCCTCCGCCCTGATCACATACGGCTACGAAGCGGCCGCGCGCGCCCTGGCGGCCCGCAAGGAGGGTGTATGACCCCGCTTGATCAATGGCTGGCGACCTTGCAGTCGCGTTTAGGCCAGGAGTTCGCCGTTGGCGACTGGCTGCAGATCGATCAGGCGCGTATCGACGCTTTTGCCGCCGCCACCGGTGATACACAGTGGATTCACACCGACCCGGTCCGTGCGGCGAGCGATTCGCCCTACGGCCGCACGCTGGCGCACGGTTTTCTCACCCTGTCGCTGTTGCCGCTGCTCACCGCCGGCAACGACCCGCAGACCCTGCAGCGGCTCTTTCCCGGCGCGAAGCTGCGGGTTAATTACGGTCTCAACCGCCTGCGCTTTCCGGCGCCGGTGCTGTGCGGCGAGAGCATCCGGGCCAGGACTCTGCTTTTGGCGGCGCGCATTGTCGGTGAGGCTCTGGAGGTGACCTGGCAGTTTACAATTGAGATTGAAGGAAAAGAAAAGCCGGCACTGGTTGCAGAGCAGTTGGTTCGGGTTTATGCTTGAGAGATAACCTCACAATGGATACAAAGGAGATTTAAAGCCATGATGCGCATTTTGACTGTCTTTTGCCTGATCGGCCTGCTGCTGGCCGGTGGGTGTGCCGAACCGATGAACAAAACCGAAAAAGGCGCGGTTTACGGCGCCCTCGGCGGCGCCGCTGCCGGCGCCTTGATTGGCCAGGCGACCGGTAAAAATACCAAATCGACCCTGATCGGTGCCGGCATCGGTGCGGCCGCCGGTGGTGGCATCGGCGCCGGAGTTGGCGCTTACATGGACAAACAGGAGAAGGCGGTGCGCGACGCGCTCGACTCCGTTGAGGGGGTGAACATTGTCCGTGACGCCAACGTGCTGTTCATCACCTTCCGATCTGATAGTCAGTTCGCAGTGGGCAGCTATGTCTTCAATGCATCGGCGCAAAACGACGTCGCCCGCCTCGCTACCATCTTTCGTGAGAACGACAAGACTGACATTCTCGTCACCGGCCACACCGACAGCACTGGCAGTGAAGATACCAACCAGGCCCTGTCGGAGAAACGTGCCCGGGCTGTCGCCAACATTTTCATCAGCAACGGCGTCGCTGCAGCCCGTGTCACGACTCTTGGTATGGGTGAGAGTCAACCGGTCGCCAGCAACGACAGTGAAGCTGGCCGCCGTCTCAATCGTCGCGTCGAGATCCGGGTGACGCCCAGGTAATTGGAGGGTATTGCGTAGTTTCTAAACAAAAGGCCGACCCGTTTTTACGGGCCGGCCTTTTGTTTAGGATTCGTGACCTTTCCCACAGTGCGATTTCGCCTGACCCTCATTCCGTTTTCAGGGCAATATTGTTACTTTGAGCACGAACAGACCAGCCAGAAATTCACAATCCCTTTAACCATATCGACCAGATCATCAAAATCCTGCGGTTTGACCAGGTAACAGTTGGCGTTGTTTTCGTAGGCGGCTTCGATATCTTTGTGGTAATTCGATGTGCTCATGATCACGACCGGAATATGGCTGTGGGATGCACTGGCCCTTATTTTTTTCAGGACTTCCATGCCATCAATTTTCGGAATATTGAGATCGAGCAGGACCAGAGTCGGACATGGTGCCAGCTCCGGTTCCTTGAACTCGTTGGTTTGTGCCAGGTAGTCAAGCGCGGCCTGTCCATCGGTTACATGCATGAACGAGACGTCAGTCCCGACTTCTTTTAGCGCATGTTTGAACAGATGGGCATGGGCAGCCATATCTTCGACGCACAGGATAACGGGAAAGAAAGGGTTCATAATTGTTTCACCTCCTTGGTGTTTCTTGAATCCTGTCGGACCGAATAGTTAGTGGACAGGCTATTCCGCAATGGGCAGCCTGACCCAGAAGGTGGCCCCTTTGCCTTCGCCGGCTGATTCTGCCCAGATCTCGCCATGATGGAACCGGACAATTTTGCGCACAATGGTCAACCCGACCCCGGTCCCTTCGGTTTTAGCACTGAGGCGCTTGAACAGGCCGAAAACCTGATCAAGATACTCCGGGGCGATTCCCTGACCGTTGTCCTGCACATACAGCGCCCTGCCGTGAGCGGTTTCGGCAACGCCGATGTTGATCACGGGATGTGCCTGCTCCCCCATGTAGCGCAGGGCATTCTCCAGTAGATTTTGCACCACTTGCCGCAGCAAAATAGCATCACCCTGAACCTGCGGCAGAGTTTTTTCGATCTGTAACTCAACCCCGCGCTGTTGAATGACCGCCTCCATCTCGTGGCTAACCTCGGCGAAGAGGTCGTTTAAATCGACCGTTGTGAAGGCAGTGTCAGCTTGGCCGACCCGGCTCAGGGCGAGCAGATGATTCAGCAGCAGGATCATTTTGGCGGCCGCCCCGTTGATTTCGCTGACATAGGTACGCACATCTTCACTCATGTTGTCGCCAAGAGAGTGTTTGAGCAGTCCGGAAAAGCCGCCGATGGTGATCAGCGGTGATTTTAAATCATGCGAGACAGTGTAGTTGAAACTCTCCAGCTCCGCATTTTTGGTGTTGAGATCATTGATAATGATTTCAAGTTCCTTTTTCGCCTGCAGGCGCTCGGTAACATCACGCATGGAGACAATAAAGACCGGCTCGCCATGCCAGGACATGGTCGAAACATTCAATTCAACATGGCGGCGCTGATGGTTTCGCCCGTTCAGGACGATCTCCTGTAATGTCCCTGGTGCGAGTTTTTGCTCATAGATGCTACCGACCAGCTTTTCAACCGGTTCGCCGAGTAACTCAGCCGCTGCCGGGTTGACCTGCTGTATGGTTCCGTCCCGGCTGACGACCATCACTCCATCGGAAACCTGCTCAACAATCCCCTGAAATGATTGCTGCAGCAGCTTTTTACGGTTTTCATACAGTTCGAGAAAAATACGCACCTTGCCGAGCAGCAGTGCCGGAATAATCGGTTTGACCAGAAAATCGACTGCTCCCGATTCGACCCCCTTAACCCGGTAAATATCGTCGGTGTAAATGGCCGAAACGAAGATGATGGGTAAATATGCGGTTTTTTCAGTGTCATGCAGTATCTCGGCGACTTCAAAACCATCCATCTCCGGCATCTGCACATCGAGCAACACCAGGGCGAAATCGTGCTCCAGAGTCAAGGCAATCGCTTCATTGCCGGAGGTGGCCCGGATCAGTTCTGCCTCGAGAGGTTGCAGCAGGGTCTCCAGAGCCAGAAGGTTGTCAGGCCGGTCATCGACCAGCAGGATTTTAGGGCGGATATCGTTAGCGATTTTGGCCATGAGCGCTCATCCTTGTCTCAGTTTCGGTGCAGCCAAACGCGCAGTAATGACAACAATTTCGGAATATCGACCGGTTTCGACAGATAGTCACTGGCGCCGGCTTCGATGCATTTGCCGCGGTCTTCCTGCATCGCTTTGGCGGTCAGGGCCAGAATTGGCAGCCGGGCAAATTGACTCTGAGCGCGGATTTTTCGCATTGCTTCGTAGCCATCCATGACCGGCATCATGATATCCANNTCCATCAGCACCAGATCAATGTCCGGTTCCTGTACCAGAGCCTCAAGCGCCTTTTTGCCGTTGGCGGCTTTGATCACGGTCAGGCCGTGCTGCTCCAGCACTTTGGCCAGGGCGAAGACGTTGCGCATATCGTCATCGACCAGCAGGATCTTGGCCTCGGTCAACCCTGGCTCATTGTCATGCAGCGCCGCGATCATTTTCTGCTGGTGATCCGGCAGTTTGGCCACCACCCGGTGCAGAAACAGCGAGGTCTCATCCAGCAGGCGCTCAGGCGAGCGCACACCCTTGATAATAATCGAGGCGGTGTACTCGTTCAGGCGGGCCTCCTCGTCGCTGGTGAGATCACGGCCGGTGTAGACAATGACCGGTGGGAGGGTGATGGTCGGGTCCTCTTTGAGCTGTTTCAGCAGATCAAAACCGGTCATATCGGGCAGGGAGAGATCGAGGATCATGCAATCGATGTTCCCCTTCAGCAGATAGGAGAGGGCTTCGGCACCGGATGATGCTCCCAGAGATTTAACGTCGCCGTTGCCGATCAGCCGCATGATGCTGCGCTGCTGTTCAAGATTATCTTCAACCACCAGCAGGTGGCGGATGCGCCCGGAGATGACCTCTTCCAGTTTCCCAAGCGCTTTTTCAAGTTCGTCGCGGCTGGTCGGTTTGCTCAGAAAACCGGCCGCCCCTAATTTCAGGGCTTCGTGGGCGCGGTCCTCCACCGAAACAATGTGCACCGGGATGTGGCGCAGCTCGGTGCGTGATTTCAGGACCTCGAGCAGTTCAAGGCCGTGCATGCCGGGTAGCCGGATATCGAGCAGGATAGCCGCCGGCAGATAGGTCTCGGCCAGAATCAGGCCGGTCTCGCCATCGCCGGCGTGCAGATAGGAAAAGCCCTTGTCGTGACAGAGCTCGGCGAGGATGCGGGCAAAGGCCAGATCGTCTTCGACAATCAGGATGACCTGTTTCCCTTCGGCCAGCTGGTTGCGGTCGTCGGCGATGGAAGGCGCCGGCGCCGGCGGTTTTTGCTTCGCCTCTGGTGCGGGTTTTGAACGCAGGATCGGCGCGGACAGCGTCTTCGGTTTGCTGACATCAGTTGCTAAATCAGCAGAGACCGCGGTGCCTTTGGTCGGCAGATAAAGGGTGAAGGTCGAACCGACCCCCTCCGTGCTTTCGACTTGTAACTCGCCGCCGAGCAGGGCGGCCAGCTCCCGCGAGATGGTCAACCCGAGCCCGGTGCCGCCATATTGGCGCGAAATCGAGCCGTCAACCTGCTGGAAGGCGCCGAAGATATCTTCCAGCTTGTCGCCTGGAATGCCGATGCCGCTATCGGTCACGGCGATGGCACAGCAATGCGCCGGGTCGAGATCCATACGGCGCAGGTGGCTGCCGGCTTGGGGCCGGCCGATGGAGACCGAGACCGATCCCTGGGTGGTGAACTTGAGGGCGTTGGCGATGAGGTTTTTCAGAATCTGGTCCAGACGCTGATGGTCGGTATGCAGGGTTTCCGGGATCTCATCGTCGAGCACGACGCTGAAATCGAGATCTTTGGCCTGCGCCATGTGTTGAAAATTCTTTTGTAGCCGCGCCTGGATGTCGGAGAGTCTGATGTCGTCGAAATGCAGCTCCATCTTGCCTGACTCGATCTTCGACAGGTCGAGGATTTCGTTAATCAGATGCAACAGGTCGTTGCCGCTGTTGTAAATCACCTCGGACGATTCAATCTGGCCGGGGGAGAGGTTGCCGTCCCGGTTTGAGGCCAGATCCTGCGAGAGGATCAACAGGCTGTTGAGGGGGGTGCGCAGCTCATGCGACATGTTGGCGAGAAACTCGGACTTGTAGCGGCTGGCGACCTGAAGCTCAAGCGCCTGCTGTTCGAGCCGCTGCCGGTTTGCTTCGAGATCGAGATTCTTTTCGTTGAGCAGATCCTGGCGCTGCTGCAGGGAGAGGGTGGTCTCTTCGAGCTCTTCGTTGGCGGCCTGCAGCTCTTCCTGCTGCGCCTGGAGCTCCTCTTCCGACGCCCGCAGGCGCTGGGACTGCTCCTCAAGTTCTTCATTGGCTGACTGGAGTTCTTCCTGCTGGGTCTGCAACTCTTCGGCAAAGCGCTGGCTTTCACCCAGGGCAAGATCGAGAGACTCGCGGGCCCGGGCCGCATGAAGCGCGATGGCCAGCGGGATGACGGCCGAAGTCAGAAACTCGCGGGCTTCGTTTGAAAAGGGCTGAAAGGCACCGAGCTCAAGCACCCCGATGACCTCGTTATTATGGATCACAGGCAACAGAAGCAGCGCCTGGGAAGCCGACGCGCCGAGGCCGGAGGTGACATCGAGGTACTGCTCCGGAATATCATTCAGCTCCATGATCTCACGCCCGGCCGCAGCCTGTCCGACCAGCCCCTGGCCGAGGGCGAACTTGCGTCTCTCCGCCTTCGTCGCACTGTGAGCAAAGCCGGCGGCGAAAGGGAACACGTTGCTGCCGTCGTTGACATACAGGGCCGCGACCGGCGCGGCGACGTATTGCGCCAGATGACAGGCGGCGCGTTTCGCCACTTCGACGACAGTCAGGTTGCCGCGCAGCTCATCACTGAGGGCGCTCAGGCCGTTTTTCTGCCAATCGATGCGCGCGCGTTCGCTGGTCAGCTGCTGCAGGTTCAGCGCCATGTTGTTGAAGGCACCGGTGACGCGACCGACTTCGTCGTCGTTCTGTACGGCCAGGCTGACGTCGAAATGGCCGCTACCGATTTCGGAGGTGCCTTTTTCCAGCGCTTGCAGCGGCTGCACGATGCGGCGGGTGAACAGGTAGACGGCAGGCAATAGGGCGACCAGCAGACCAACCAGCAGAATTTGCAGCAAGCGGTTGGTCTGGCTCAAATCGGCCTGGAGTCCGGCCAGCGGACGCTCGCCGATGACCCGCCAGTTGGTGCTGCCAATCGGGACAATGGCCCCTTGCACTTCGACGCCGGCGGTATTGGTGAAGATCTTGACCACCCCCTTGCCGTCGTCCGGAAATTGTTCCGGCAAGGTCCCGGCCGGCAGGGTTGCTCCACTCAATACCAGACTGAAATTGGCATTGGTCAGCAGTTTTCCGTGCTGATCGACAACATAGACCCCCCCCTGTTTGCCGATGTTGATGTTGCTGAGGTTGTTGAAGATCTTATGCAGGTTTAAATCTACCATTAAAATACCCGCAACGGTCTGGGTCGCCGGGTCGATGAGCGGGCAGCCGATATGGCTGGTATAGCCGGCAAGAGCCTGCTGGTCTTCATGTTTGACCGCCTCCCCGAAGAAGGTCTTGCCTGTCTGTATGGCCTTGATAGGGGGGGTGCCGGCCTGGCTGGTCAGATCCTCCGGCAGAAACACCTTGTCTTTGGCGACCCGCACCTTCTCCTGGCCGTTTGCATCGAGCAGGGTCAGTTCGGTAAAGGCCGGATGCTGGCGCAGCATGGTCAGCAGCGCCCACTCCTGATCAT
>DDWE01000144.1 GCA_002345625.1 Desulfuromonadaceae bacterium UBA2294
TCAGAGGTTCGAATCCTCTCCCCGCAACCAAAACAATCAAAGG
The DNA here is from genome assembly GCA_002345625.1 of Desulfuromonadaceae bacterium UBA2294. GTDB lineage: Bacteria > Desulfobacterota > Desulfuromonadia > Desulfuromonadales > UBA2294 > UBA2294. Next base: position 44 of record DDWE01000144.1, read on the forward strand.
GATTCACCGCAAGGTGGATCCCTTTTTGTTTGCCCGAAACGATCAGAAAGCCCAGATAATCCCCCCTCAAGCTTAGCCACCCATCCTTTTGAACAACAAAATAACCATACGCTAACCAGAAATTCACAGCCCTGTGGCTGAATGAGATCACCGTGAACATGGGGACCGCCTGTGTTTCGGGATTTATTTACTGACCGACATCATGTCGGCACACGCACGGAGAAGACTGATGAATTCACGACTGAGCCGGTTCAACCAGATCTGGGTCTGGATCGAGACCCCCGGCATGAGTATGCCGCATCAAAATACTCCATGGGAGCAGCGCCTGCAGCGCATGGATCAGGCTTGCCGACGCCTCAAAAAACGATTCGGCGGCAACTGACGTCGTAATAAGGAGAACCTCCATGTCGGACATAAATTTACCGTCAGGGTATAGAGACCGCTGCCCCCTCCTCAACCGGCAAGGCAACACCTGCCTCGCCAGCAATCGCGCGCTGGTTTCTGACGAGCGCCTTTTGCTCAGGTACTGTAACACCGACAACCACGACAACTGCCCCACCCTGCTTACCTACCTGCTGCTGCACAGCAGCACCAAATCGCGCCATTCCTGCCAGGATGAATTCCTCACCAAGTAAGCCTTTGCATTGCACAGTACACCTTGAAAGAAAAGGGCCCTGCCAACCGCAGCGCCCTTTTTGTTTTTCCTCATCAAGTGATGCTGCTATAATGCCGCACATTGCCGATCCATCGATGGGACACCCATGCGCCAGCTGTTTCTGCTCATTTTGCTCTGCCTGCTTCTGCCCGCCACTCATGCCGGGGCGGAGAAACTGTACAAGTTCGTCGACGACAACGGGCAGATCACCTTTACCGACAAAGAGATCGGTGCAGGCACCCTGCAATCGGTGGAGCAGGTCAAGGTCGAGAAACCGACCGAACGGTTCAGTGTGCAGAATCGCGGGTCGCGCAGTGAGCCAGTGCTCTATGCCGTTAACGGTTACTTCGGTCCGGTCGAGGCGGAATTCAGCCTGAAAAACATCGACAATATGACCGTCGAGCGCCTCACGCCCCTACGGACAAAGGTCGCCGCTGCCAGCGATCTGCGCGTGATTATCATGCGGCAAAAAAATCCACGCAAAGGCTATGGCTATGCATGGGAATCCCGCTGTGTCCTTGGCGACCCAAAAGCTAAACACCAGCCAAAGCGCCCCTACCTGCTGCCAATCCCTGCCGGTGAAACGTTCCGGGTTTCACAGGGCTTTCGCGGCCAGGCGACCCATGCCAGCCATGTGCAGAGCGAGTACGCCATTGATATCCCCATGCCCGAAGGGACGGCAATTCATGCCGTACGCTCCGGGATCATCATGGATGTCGCCACCGATTTTTTTGAAGGCGGCGCGACTGCGGAGATGATGGAGCAGGCCAACTACGTCCGGGTGCTGCACGATGATGGCACCATGGCGGTCTACGCCCACCTGGCGCTGGAGACAGTCAACTATCCGATCGGCAAACAGATCGAGCGCGGGCAGGTTCTGGCGCGCTCCGGCAACACCGGCTTCTCCACCGGACCGCACCTGCACTTTGTCATCCAGAAGAATTTCGGCATGGACCTGCGCTCGATCCCGTTCGAGTTTGAAGGGACCGATGGTGTGGCCTTCACCCCGGTCGAGGGGATGATCCTGATGCGCAAGCCCATGCAACCGATTTAAGCGGAGTACGTCTTCATGCAGCTCGTCTATATCTCGGTGTTCGGCGCCCTCGGTTGCCTGTCACGCTATCTGGTCTCAGGCTGGGTCTACACTCTGGCCGGGCGGGGGCTGCCCTATGGGACGCTGGCGGTCAACGTTCTCGGCTCTTTTTTGCTCGGCCTGATTATGGAGGGGAGCCTGCGCAGCACCCTGCTTTCCCCGGAACTGCGCATCGGCCTGACCGTCGGCTTTATGGGTGGTTTCACCACCTTCTCAACCTTCTCCTACGAAACGATCCGCTTGATTGAAGAGGGGAGCTACACTCAAGCCGGCAGCAATATTTTGCTCAACGTCATCGTCTGTCTCGTTTTTGCAGCGGCCGGCATCTACCTGGCCCGTCAACTGTAAACAGCGCTCTCGTTGCTTACGCCAGGGTAAGGACAAAAGCCTATCCAGGCACTGTTTTTTCAATTTTCATCCCCGCATCCGGTGCTAGTTCTGTTAAAATGCCGCAAAAATAAAATCGGGGCGCAATAGCGCCATCAACAATTATAAAATCTACAAGGAGTCTTCATGCGTCAGGTCAAACAACGTGACACCGTTTTCGTTCACTACACCGGCACCCTCACTGATGGCAGCGTTTTCGACACATCCCGCGGCCAGGATCCCCTGAAATTTGTCGTCGGCGACGGACAACTGATCCGCGGCTTCGACCAGGCACTCCCCGGGATGCACGAAGGCGAGCTGAAAACCGTGCAGATTCCGGCCGCCGATGCCTACGGTAGCCACAGTGAAGAGATGGTGTTCAAGGTCAATCGCAGCCAGTTCGAAGAGGCGCTGACCCCGGAAGTCGGCCAACAGTTTCAGGTCACCGCCAGCGACGGTCAACCGCTGATCGTCACCGTCACCCATATCGACGGCGACACCATCACCCTCGACGGCAATCACCCGCTGGCCGGCAAGGATCTCACCTTCGAGATTGAGCTGGTGAAGATCGGCTAACTTTCCCGTAAAAAGACACATCTCAAGACCAAGTGTCGCAATCTGGCCATTTGCCACTTCAGCATTGCGCCATTCAACGCATAAACATGTAACACACTGATAACAGATGATTTTACGTTTAACTCGCCTGGCAGACAACCCCACGCCAAAACACACATATCGGCACGTTGGACAGTCAAATAACGGTGCATCGTCCGAGCCGATTCAATCCCGCCAAACCATTATTCACCATCACCAAAAGCCTAACCACCTGATTTATCAACAGATAACTCAACAACCGATATCGTGGCATAATTTATGCTTTATATAGTAAATGTTAATTTTGGAATTCACCCGATAAATCGCCTTATTACCTCCCAAACACTGGGTCTGGGGGGGCAAACGGCACTCTCTCTTTGGAGGAGAAAAAAATGAAGCGAAGAGTCTTATTCGGAGTCCTGCTTTTGGTACTCGCGATGACAGGACAAGCGTGGGCGGTGGTCTACCAACCTGCCTACCTTATTCTGCCAGCCACCAACTCAACCGGTAACTACGGCGTGTCGATCAAAAAATCGTACACACCCGGCGCCAGTTACATCCTCGAAGAGTCGCCCAATGGCGTCGACACCTGGACGGCCTACGATAACGGCACCAGCACTTACAAGGTTTTCACCGGCAAGGCCGGCGGTAACTATTTCTACCGTGCCAAAGCCTATCTTGGCGCTGAAGAGAGTGGGTATACGGCTGTCCGGCAAATCGCTGTCAACTCCCTGACTGCGGTTATGCCGCCGCCGTTTATCATCCTTGCAGCGACCAACTCAACCGGCAGCTATGGCGTTTCGATCCAGAAATCGACCACTGCCGGCGCTGGCTACAGCCTTGAAGAGTCCAAGGATGGTGGCCCCTGGGTCGCCACCGACCTTCTGACCGCCAATTACAGGTCGGTCACCGGACAAGCCAGCGGCACCTACGCTTATCGTGCCCGGGCCTATGTCGGCGCCAACTTCAGCAGCTATACGGCACCCAGAAGTATTGTCGTATCCGTCTCTGGCGGTGTCGCGGCCTGCGAAAGCTGTCATCTTTCCGGCCCCGGTCCTGCTACTTTTGGCCCATGGAATTCCGGTCGCCATGCCAACGTCAACAATTATCCGGTCGATGGCTGCAGCAGCAGCTGCCATTCCCCGCTGAACGAAGTTAACGCCTCCGGCGCCGACATGATCAGCTGCGAAGGGTGCCACGGTCTCAATAATGGGCACAACTTCGCGGCGTCAGATGCCGTACCGGTCTGCGCCAACTGCCACAACAGCCACATGAGCGCTGTCGGAAACATTGTCACCAAGGTCAACAGCGGCAAGCACGCAATTGCGGCAAACACCCATAATGGAACCTGCGGTCGTTGCCACAGCATCGAAGGTTATCTGGCCTTCGGCAACGGAACCGAAAATTATGGCGAGATCAGCGCAACAGCCTATGATGGCGCGAGCAGTGTCAGCTGCGCTGCCTGCCACGATTCGCACAGCCTCACACTCCGCACTCCGCGTGACTGGAACCTCGGTTCCGCGCAATTCAACCTCTGCACCAGCTGCCACAATCTGGTCAACGCGGCCGGTACGCCGATCGCTTCGGGCCTGGAGGTCAACGGCGTTACCACGGTTGCGAAACAGCAGCACTCTAAAGACTGGTATCGCAACATCACCACCACCCACATGGACCTGACCACGACCGGCGTGACCGGTTCGGCCTCGACCGTGCAGCCTTTGGGCAATATCGTTGAGGGTTACGTGGTCCGTAAAGACAGTGACACCGCTTGTACTGACTGTCACGGTCATGAGCTCTTCACCAACACCAACGGCGTCTCCGGCGCGACCCCGTCCGCAGACACCAATCATACCGACTGGGCGAAATCAGCCCATGCCGGCGAGCTGCTCAAGGCGAAAATCGGCGTCTTTGCCGCCAATGCTTACGCTCGTACCACCACCACCTCGCAGGCGATCATGGCGGTTGGCGCGGTTGATGCTCCGATCGGCAACGCCTGGACCCATTACAACTGGGATGCCACCAGCACCCGTGGCTCCTGTCAGCACTGCCACACGGCAACGGGCGCCTCTAACTACATGATGGCCGCCAGCAAAGGTGCTGCTTACAACGCTGCCAACAACGACTTCTCACATCTGGCTGGCTGGGACGCTACCAATGGTTCCGACCAGCAGGAACTGCTTTACTGCTGGGGTTGCCACAGCAGCGTCGAGACCGGTGCTCTGCTCCTGACCGGTGCTTTCACCCTTGACTATCAGGTCAATGGCGCGGCAAAAAAGCTGACCGCTCCGGACGGCAACTCAGCTGCCTGCCTCACCTGCCACAGCGGGCGCGGTAACGTCGACACCCTGCTTGGCGCCAACCCGCTTGACCCGGCCAATACCACGGTCATCTCCAGCCCCGGCACCAAGACTCACTATCTGGCCGCCGGCATGAGTCTCAATCAGGCCGCAGTCAAAGCACCGTACACCTTCGGCCTGAGCTACGCCGACCCGGTCTACTATGGGCACGACAGCCTCGGCTGCGCCGAGTGCCACATGACCAGCGGCAACAAGCACTCCTTCAATGTGGTTAAGAAGGATGCTACTACCGGGCTGATCACCGCCATTGCCTCGACCAAGTGCGTCGAGTGCCATGATGGTGAGCACGCCCTGTTCGTCTCCGACTCCCAGGTCGGTCAGACCTTGAACATCTGGGACGGCGTCTCCGCTGCCGTGCCGACCGTCGTCACCCAGCAGATGGCTGACAACTCTGCCCTGGTGCTCGAGGAAGAAGCCCTGGGCTACCATGAGGCGATCCAAATCCTCGGCGGTCTGTTGACCAAGGCAGGGACCCCGCCGAAGACGAGCTACCCGTACTTCTCCGGTACGCCGGCCAATCAGGGCCAGTCCGGTTCGATGTACAACTACAGCTTCCTGCACCATGAGCCGGGCGCTTATGCGCATAACCGCTTCATGGCCAAGCGGATGCTGTTCGACTCCATCGACTGGATGGACAACGGTGTTCTCGACGGGACCATCCCCTTCGACGGCACTCTCACCACCTGGCTCTACGATGATACTGGCGCAGTGACCGGCACCGCGCTGGTCGACCTGACCAACTATCCGGAAGCCGCCGCATGGTTCGGATTGACCGCTCCTGGTTCGGCTGTCCGTCCGTAACCTGTAACCGTCCTGTTCTTCAGGACGCCGCATGAAAAAGGCCGGTTCCCGCAAGGGGGCCGGCCTTTCCTGTTTCGGATGGGACCGTTCAGTGACGTTATCGAATCGACGTCACCGTCGTAGAACCTGCCGCTTGCATCTCGACAAGTGCCCGCTCGCTGTCGCCCGGATTGACGTCGACGCCTGCAACGGCATCAACCAGAAGCGATACAAAAAAACCTGCCGCGAGCAGATCGAGCACTGTCGCCTTGACACAGTAATCGGTCGCCAATCCTCCAACATAGAGTTGGCGCACGCCATCACGCTGCAGCAATTTGATTAGCGTGGCACCGGTTTCGTCATGGGCGGTGACAGCCGAATAATCGTCTTTATCAGGATGATCTCCCTTAGAGAGAACCACTGACGTTGGTGGCAGACGCAAGTCCGGATGAAACGCAGCACCTGTCGTCCCCTGCACGCAGTGCACCGGCCAGGGGCCACCAAACGGTTCAAAGTGGCTGGTCTGCGCCGGATGCCAATCGCGACTGGCGTAGATCGGCAAACCGGCGGCGGCAAAACGCGCAGCAGCACGGTTCAATGGCGCGACAACCCGGTCACCGGCGCTGACCGCCAGAGCGCCGCCCGGGCAGAAATCGTTTTGAACATCGACCAGCAGCAGGGCGCTGTCGGCGGGAAGAGGCGTCTCCTGATTCATGGGTTTTCCTCCAGTACGCTGTCAATCAAACGGTTACGCATGGCATTCAGGTCAGTGGACAAAGAGACCTTGTAGCGGTGCGGATTGATAAAACGCAGGCAGCCTTGTGGCAAACGTGACAGTTCAATTCGGCTGCGCGCAGCCAGCTGGGGCAACGTTTCGGCGACGCGGGTGCGCACGCCGTTCTCCATCACCACACTGCGGATGTCGATCAGCTTGGCATCCGGCGGCAGGTTTTTGTGCTGGAGGGGGTTGGTCGGGTCATAGACCGTCGCTCCGGCGGCGACCGGATCGGCATCGGCAATGGCGAGGACATCCTGCAGGTAACTGTCATCGGGCGCGACCGCCCGGAGCAGCCGCTTGCGCCCCGGCAGGGTCGCCTTCGCCATATCACTGGTGACCTTCAACCGTGGGCGCCCGTCACTCTCGACCAGCTTGTAGACGCCACCCAGGGCCCCACCGCCGCGTCCGGCTGCCGTAGCCAGCCGGGTCCCGACCCCATAGATATCGATCCGCCCCCCCTCGTCGCGAATCGAGTCGATTACATATTCGTCGAGGTCATTGGACGCGACAATGCGGACATCAGGGAAACCGGCAGCGTCGAACCGCTGACGGACCTCCCGCGACAACCAGGCCAGGTCGCCCGAATCGATGCGGACCCCGAACAGTTCGTGCCCACTGTCCCGCAGTTCTGCGGCGACGGTGAGGGCATTGATCAGCCCGCTTTTCAACGTATCGTACGTATCAATCAGCAAAATACAGTGATCCGGGAAGGCTCGAGCATAGGCACGAAAGGCACTGAGCTCGTCATCAAAGGCCATCACCCAGCTGTGGGCGTGAGTACCCCGAACCGGCAGACCAAACTGCCGACCCGCTTCGACATTGCTGGTGCTGGTGACACCACCAATACTGGCGGCGCGGGCCACTGAAAGACCACCATCCGGCCCTTGTGACCGGCGCAAGCCAAATTCGAGGACGGTACCGGCACCGGCGGCATACGCGATACGCGCCGCCTTGGTCGCCACCAGAGTCTGAAAGTTGACCAGATTGAGCAGCATCGTTTCAACAAACTGAGTCTCAGCGAGGCTGCCTTCGACGGTCAAAAGGGGTGTGTTGGCAAACACGGCTGTCCCCTCCGGTGGTGCGATAACCCGGCCACGAAAGCGAAAATCGGCTAAATAATCGAGAAAGGCTGCCTGGAAGATGCCGAGGCCCGCCAGATAGTCGATGTCCGACTCGGTAAATTGCAGCGTTTCCAGAAATTCCAGGGCCGGTTCGAGCCCGGCAAAAATCGCGTAACCGCCTTCGAATGGATTGGTGCGAAAAAAAAGATCGAAGACCGCCGGCTGTTGCGACATCCCTTCATCAAAATATCCGGCAAGCATGGTCAACTGGTAGAGGTCGGTCAAAAGTGGCGAGTAACGCAACGGCACCTCCTTTTTTCATGAGTGTTGGCCGATAAGTTATCACGATCGGAATTGAAAAACAGCACACAGTTGGGATTCTTGGCTAAATTCAAGCTGAAATCTTGTGCGGAAACACCTCCCGACTTCACCCGGGGCACAACCTGAAAAAAACAAAACGACCCGCTACGGGGCCGTTTTGCCAAACAACAAGGATAATTCCCGCGTCCGGGGAGACTGCTTTTTAAAGTTTGCCGGACTCCTCTTTCAGGTAAGAGGCAACACCGGCGGCATCGGGCTTCATCCCCTTGTCGCCTTTATTCCAGCCCGCCGGACAGACTTCGCCGTATTTTTCGGTGAACTGCAGAGCGTCGATCATGCGCAACATCTCGTCGACATTGCGACCGAGGGGGAGATCGTTGACCACCTGGTGACGGACCGTCCCTTTGGTGTCGATCAGGAAGGAGCCACGGAAGGCGACTCCGGCCTGCTCGAATTCGACATCGTAGGCTTTGCAGATCTCGTGCTTGACGTCAGCGACCAACGGATAAGTGACCGGCCCAATCCCGCCATCGTCGATCGGCGTATTCCGCCAGGCGATATGGGTGAATTGGGAGTCGATGGAGCAGCCGATCACCTGCACATCACGGGATTCGAACTCCTTGATCCGCTTGGAAAAAGCGATCAACTCGGTCGGGCAGACAAAGGTAAAATCGAGAGGATAAAAAAAGAGGACCACATACTTCCCCTTGTAATCAGACAGTTTGAAATCAGATTTGAGGGAGCCGTCGGCCAAAACGGCGGTGGCGGTAAAATCAGGGGCTTGTTTGCTGACCAGAACGCTCATGGTGCATCTCCTTTTGCATGATGAAAATAAATGTTTCCTGCATTCTAGCCGGAGACCGTCACCTGTCAAGATAAAGATGACTTTTCTTGTCTTATTTGCGAACGCAGGGCAAAAAACGGTTATCGAACGCAGATAAAGGCAGATCACAGCGGAGAAGGACAACAAACCGGACAAGGCAGATAATACACAGAATCAGCATAAACACCTGGTTTTTATCCGAATTTATCCGCCTTTATCTGCGTTCGGCAATAGGTTTGCTCCGGTCTTGTCTCACCTTTTTTTGACGTACGCTGTACTCTCTGCGCCTCTGTGGTGAAAATCGACTGTCTTTTAAAGTCAGAGTTCCTCAAGCCGAAACAGCGCAGTATCCAGTAAAATTATTTCTTGCGACTGCGGGGGTGAGCAGCGTCATAGACCCGGGTCAGCTGATCGACACTGACCTGGGTGTATTTCTGGGTCGTCGACAAAGAGGCATGACCGAGCAACTCCTGAATAGCGCGCAGATCAGCACCACCATCGAGGAGATGAGTCGCAAAGGAGTGGCGCAGGGAGTGTGGGGTGGCATCGCGCAGGACTCCGGCTTTGAGCAGGTGAGTTTTGAGATGGCGCTGAATACTGCGTGGGGTCAACCGGCCGCCGTTGCGGTTGACGAACAGCGGTTCCTGATCCCCCGGCAGCCCACGCTCTTCCAAATAGCCCTGCAGGGCGACCAGGGCCGGGCGGCCGACCGGGACGATCCGTTCTTTGTCCCCCTTGCCGGTCACCCGCACCAGCGCCTGATCAAAATCGATCTTGCCGACATCAAGCCCGGTCAGTTCACCAACACGCAGCCCACTGGAATAGAGAAGCTCCAGAATGGAACGATCACGCAGGGAGAGCCGATCGCCCCCTTGAATGGTGTCGATCAGGGCGAAGGTTTCATCGACACTGAGCGTTGTCGGTAGATACTTTTCCTGTCGCGGCGTTGCCACCAGTTCACCAGGATTGGCCGTCAGAACCCCCTCACGCACCAGATAACGAAAGAAGGTGCGCAGGGCGGCGAGCTTGCGGCCGATGGTCGATTTGCGATTTTTCTTGTGCAACAGGGCGAGGTAGCGGCGCAGAACAGTCTTATCCACATCCACTGGCGACAGGCCGCTACCGGTCTCCCGCAGAAAACGGGCGAACTCGGCAAGATCACGGCCGTAAGCGCTGCGCGTATGGGGTGAGAGATTCCGCTCGACGGCGAGATGGCGATCAAACTGATCGATCAGCGACTGCATCGAAAATTTCGCTTTCCAAAGGGTTCTATGGCCTGCACAACTGGTGTCGCCAGCGTCGCTACATCATGCCACGAACCGGGCATAGCAGGCAATGTTACTCGCAATTGACGCCCTCCCGGCTGCATGCCATAATGCCGCGTATGGATCCAATATTCTCAACCATATCCACTCTATTGTTTTACGTCGCCACCTGTATTGCGGTGGTCTGCCTGCTCAGTTTCACCATCCTCTGGTATGAAACCGCCAACCGGCACCCGGACCTGATGATCGGTCGTTTCACCCCGAGCCGACTCTGGTTCACCAGCAAGCTGATCCTTGGCGAATTCATAGCCTTGTGCTGCAATCTTTTCCTGCTCCCCTTTGGCCTGTTCCCGCCGCGGGAGAAGCTTGGGGGGGCAGGCACACCGGTTCTGCTACTCCACGGTCTGTTTCACAATCGCGCTATCTGGGCTCTGATCCGTTTCCGCCTGCGACTCTCCGGCATCACCGACCTGCACACCATCAACCTCCCGGCATGGAAAGATATAGAAGTGCTGACCGAACGGGTCGCCAACCGGGTCGATGAGCTGCGGCAGTCCCGCGGCATCGACCGGGTCCATCTGGTTGGTCATTCCATGGGGGGAGTCATTGCCCGCAACTATCTGCAGATTCGCGGCGGCGCCAAAAAGATTGACCGCTGCGTCCTGCTTGGCACGCCCAACGCCGGCTCAAAAATGGTCCCTTTCGCCGTCACCGGACTGGCGCGCAACCTGATCCCCGGTTCAGCTTTTCTCTGCACACTCAATACCCGTTCGTTCCCGGAAGGGACCCGTGTCACCAATATATTCAGCCGCCATGACAATCTGGTCCTGCCGGCCGAAAGCGCGCGTCTTGCCGGACGCACGAACATTGAGCTTTCAGGCATCGGCCATAACGCCCTGCTCTATCATCCCCGCGCCTTTCGTGCCCTGCTCCAGGCCCTGACCGATGCCGACGATTGAAATCGTCAGCCAGAAACGGGTCGAAATGATCGACGTCACCGACGCCGTTCGTCATGCTCTGACCGAGAGTGGTCACCAGTCCGGTCTGGTGCATCTGTTTACGCCTCACACCACCGCCGCCATCACCATCAACGAAAACGCCGACCCCGATGTGGTCCGCGATCTGATCACCACCTTGAACCAGCTGATCCCGCTTGACGGTGACTATCGTCATCTCGAAGGGAACAGCGCCGCCCATCTCAAGAGCAGCCTGATCGGCTGCAGTGAAACGGTCCCCTTTGCCAGCGGCCGCCTGCAACTCGGCACCTGGCAGGGGATCTACTTCTGCGAATTTGATGGCCCGCGCCGCCGCCAGTTGCAGATCAAGGTATTACAGGGATGAAGACGACTCCCGTCTCCCTGCACGCCGCCAGCAGCTACGATCCAGACAGCCTCACCGCAAACCTCCGTAGCCTGCTCGCCCCCTTGGGTGGCATGGAGGCGTTTGTCCATCCCGGCGACAGGGTGTTGCTGAAACCGAACCTGCTCTCTGGCAAAGCGCCGGAAAAGGCGGTCACCACCCACCCGGAAATTGTCCGCGCCATCATCCACCTGGTGCAGGAGGCCGGCGGAGTGGTCAAAGTCGGCGATTCGCCCGGTATCGGCAAACCGGAGGCGGTGGCGAAAAAGTGTGGTATCTGGGAGGTAATCGAGACCAGCGGGGTGGAATTCGCGCCGTTTTGTGAATTTGTCAACGTCGCCGCTGGCAGCGGCACCTTTCAGCATCTCGAACTGGCCCGCGACATCCTCGACACCGATGTCGTCATCAACCTGCCAAAACTAAAAACCCATCAGATGATGGGGCTGACCTGCGGGGTCAAGAACCTGTTCGGCGCCGTCGTCGGCCTGCGCAAACCGCAACTGCACCTGCAGGCGGGCACCAGCAAGGCGACCTTCGCCCTGATGCTGCTCGAACTCGCCGCCCACATCCGCCCGGCCCTGACCATCGTCGATGCGATTATCGGCATGGAGGGGGATGGCCCCGGCAGCGGCGACCCGATCCAGATCGGCGCCCTGATTGCCGGCATTGAACCTCTTGCGGTCGACACCATCGCCTGCGAACTGCTCGGCGTCAGCCCGGATGCGGTCTGGACCCAGAAGATTGCTCGCGAGCGCGGCCTGTTCGGCAGCGTACGCGAGGAGATTGAGCTGTTCGGCCCACCGCCTGAGCAGCTGCGCCCGCCGCGCTTCACCCCGGCGCACAGCAGCGACCTCAACTTCAGCCTCCCCGGCTTCCTCAAACGCCCCCTGCGACGCAGCCTCACCGCCCGGCCTGTGGTCGACAACAGGCGCTGCCAAGTGTGCGGCATCTGCATCGAAGCCTGCCCGCCCCACGCCATGCGCATCGACGCGCATGGGCTCCAGATTGACGAGCATGTCTGTATCCGCTGCTTCTGTTGTCAGGAACTCTGCCCGCACGCCGCCCTGCACACCCGCCAGGGTCTACTGCTGCGCCTTGCCCAGTTTCTCAACCCACCACGCCGATCTTGACCCTCTTCTGTACACATCATCGATATCTTCTGCCACCAAGTCACCAGGACACCAAGACAAGCAAAAAGACATTTGACGCAGAGGCGCTGAGGCGCAGAGAAAAGCTGTGTTTTGACCTGATCAAGAACCGAAAGCTACTCATGGGTTGCCCCATAGATCTTCTCCGCGCCTCTGCGTCAATCGATTTTCCTGGTGCTTTTCTTGAGCCTTGGCGGTCAAACCGGCCTGTTTTCTAGCTATGGCACAAAACAAGAAAAGGCCCGTTTCCGGGCCTTTTCTTGTTTACAGATAAATTATGACGCCCGCCAAGGCTGATCAAAAGCCGCTGGAAGCAAGGCGAATGCCGGCCGAGGAGTGAGGCGTAGCGGTCGCTACGTCGCAGTGACGCGGACAAGGGCAACGGCCGCTTAACGGTGGCTTTTCATCAGCCGCCTAAACAAAGTCAGCGGGGTTCCAGCACAAGCACGGTTGCCGCGCCGCCGCCGTTTCATCAAGCCGCTGCACCCGGGTGATGGTCGGTGCAGCATGCAGCAGATCGGGGTTCTCCTGTGACTCGCGGGCGATGGCGAGCATGGCATCGCAAAATTCGTCAAGAGTCTCCATGCTCTCGGTCTCGGTCGGCTCGATCATGATCGCCCCTTTGACCACCAACGGAAAGTAGATGGTCGGCGGGTGGTAGCCATAATCGATGAGACGCTTGGCAACATCGAGGGTGTGGCAGTCGTTGGCCAGGTTGGCATCGTTGAACACCACCTCATGCAGGGAGCGATGTTTGTGCGGCAGGTTGTAGACCGGCTCGAGGCGGGCGCGGATGTAGTTGGCATTGAGCACCGCCATCTCACTCGCCTGTTTCAGGCCGCTCCCCCCCATGGTTAGAATGTAGGCCCAGGCACGGACCATGATACCGAAGTTGCCGTAGAAAGAACGCAGGCGACCGATGGACTGCGGCCGGTCGAAGTCGAGTCCATAGCCCTGGTCGTTTTTGACCACCATCGGTTTCGGCAGATAGGGGATCAGCTTTTCCGCCACGCCAACCGGACCGGAACCGGGCCCACCACCACCGTGCGGGGTAGCGAACGTTTTATGCAGGTTGAAGTGCATGGCGTCGATGCCGAGGTCGCCGGGACGGGCGATCCCCATCAGGGCGTTGAGATTGGCGCCATCGCAATAGACCAGACCGCCGCCGGCATGAACGATGTCACAGATCTTGACGATATCCGACTCGAACAGCCCGAGGGTGTTGGGATTGGTGACCATCAAAGCGGCCACATCGTCGTTCATGAACGAGGCAACGGTCTCGGCGGTGAGGACGCCAGAGCCACCGGAGGCGATGGGAACCACATCGTAGCCGCACAGGGCGGCGGTGGCCGGGTTGGTGCCATGGGCGGTATCGGGGATCAGCACCTTGCGCCGCTTGTTCCCCTTCGCCTCGTGCCAGGCGCGGATCATCAACATGCCGGCCAGTTCACCATGGGCACCGGCGGCCGGTTGCAGGGTGACTGCGGAAAAACCGGAGATCTCGGCCAGGGCCGTCTGCAGGCCATACATCAGCCCGAGCGCCCCCTGACTCAACGTCTCAGGAGTGTAGGGATGACAACCGGCGAGACCGGGGATCCGGGCCGCAGTCTCGTTGACTTTGGGGTTGTACTTCATGGTACAGCTGCCCAAAGGATAGAAACCGGAATCGACGCCGTAATTCCAGGTCGATAACCGCGTAAAATGGCGCACGACATCGACTTCAGAGACCTCAGGAAAACCGGGCACCTCGGTACGGACCAGTTCGGGCGGCAAGGTTGCCACTCGCACATCAAGGGCCGGGAGGCTGTAGCCACGACGACCGGGATCGGAATGTTCAAAGATCAACTTTTCATTCAGCTGCAGACCGCTGGTGCCGACTCTCATGCCGCACCCCCTTTCAGTGCCGCGACCAGAGCGTCGATATCCTGACGCCGGTGCTGTTCGGTGACGCAGACCAGAAAGCGATTGTGCATCCCCGGCCAGAAACGGGCCAAAGAGATACCGCCGAGAATCCCTTGACCTTCAAGGCGCGTCAGCAACGCGACAACATCACCTTCGACCTCAACCACAAACTCGTTGAACATGGGCGCAGAATACGGCAGACGGAAACCGGGAAGAGCGGCAATAGCGCTGCGGGCATAGGTCGCCTTGGACAGGTTCTGCTGGGCGACTTCGCGGATGCCGTTCTTGCCCAGCAGGGTCAAATACATGCTGGCCATCAACGCGCACATCCCCTGATTGGAGCAGATGTTAGAGGTCGCCTTCTCGCGCCGGATGTGCTGCTCGCGGGTCGCCAGGGTCAGGACAAAACCGCGCTTGCCGTTCTTGTCACGGGTGGCACCGATGAGACGACCGGGCATGGACCGGACCAGCTTCTCTCGGGCAGCAAAGAAGCCGACGCCGGGGCCGCCGAAAGAGACCGGCATGCCGAAGCTCTGCCCTTCACCGATGACGATATCAGCTCCGAGTTCCCCCGGCGATTTGAGCAACCCCAGAGCGATCGGTTCCGCCACCGCCGTCACCAGCAAGGCACCGGCAACATGCGCCGCTGCGGCGATCGGTTCAAGCTCCTCGATAATCCCGAAAAAGTTCGGATAGCCAACAACCACCGCCGCCGTCTCCTTGCCGAGCAGACCGGCCAGAGCTGCGGCATCAATGCGACCGCTGCTTGCTGTCGGCACATCAATCAGCTCCATCCCCAGATACTGGCAGTAGGTGGTGACTGTCTCCCGATACTCCGGGTGCAGGCTGGCAGCAAGCAGTATCTGTTTGCGCTTCGTCGCTCGTGCCGCCATCAGAACAGCTTCGGCGCAAGCGGAGGCCCCGTCGTACATCGAGGCGTTGCTGACCTCCATGCCGGTCAACTGGCAGATCAGAGTCTGGTATTCGAACACCGCCTGCAACGTCCCCTGGCTGATCTCCGGCTGGTAGGGGGTGTAGGCGGTGTAGAATTCGCTGCGCGAAATCAGCTGATCAATGACCGAGGGGATGAAGTGATTGTAAGCGCCACCACCGAGAAAGGAGAGCTGACTGGAGGCCGTAGCGTTCTGTGCCGCCAGACTTTGCAGATCGCGCAACAGCTCGGATTCGGAGAGGGGGGCCGGCAGAGCGAGGGGGCGATCGAGCCTCGATTCGGCCGGGATTTCGGCAAACAGGTCGGCGATCGACGTTACGCCGATCGCCGCCAACATCTGCCGGACATCTTCCTCGGTGTGAGGGATGTACCGCATGGCAGTAGACTCCTTTTGACGAAGTTCCGGCGGGCCGCTTTACGGCCCGCCGAATAAGAGAAAAACTCGAGTACGACTTTAAAGTCAGCCCTGTTCGTCGACGAAGGCCTGATAAGCGTCGGCGTCGAGCAGATCGTCAAGTTCAGCGGTGTCACTGAGGCGAATCTTGATCATCCAGCCATCTTCGTAAGCGGAGGTATTGATCAACTCCGGGGTGTCGGGCAGATCTTCGTTGATCTCGACGACTTCACCGGAGACCGGTGAATAGACATCGGAGACCGCTTTGACCGACTCGACAACGCCGAACGACTTGCCGGCTTCGAGCATGGCGCCAACTTCCGGCAGCTCGACAAAGACCACATCGCCAAGGGAGTCCTGGGCAAAATCGGTGATGCCGACCGTAACGATGTCGTCCTCAATCATGACCCACTCGTGCTCTTCGGTGTACTTCAACTCTTCTGGAAATTCCATGATGACCTCCTGATCGTGCCGCTTGGACAGAATATCGTGCCGGACGGATACCACCGTCAGACAAATGGGGTTTTGACAATCTCGGCCGCCACACGCTTCTGGCGGATACCAATCTCAAGTTTTGTGCCGATGGCGGACTGCTCGGTTGCCACCAGGGCCAGAGCAATGCCGACCTTCAGTGACGGCGACATGGTGCCACTGGTGACGACCCCGATCACTGTGCCATCGGCGTAGACCGGGTAATCAGCTCTCGGCACACCGGGCTCACACATACGGATACCGACCAGACGACGCGGAACGCCGCGCGTTTTCTGGTCAAGCAGAACGGTGCGACCGATAAAGGACGGCTTGTCCAGCTTGGTGATCCAGCCGATGCCGGCTTCCAACGGCGTGATCGCCTCGGAGAGTTCATGCCCATAAAGAGCATATTTTTTTTCCAGACGCAAGGTGTCTCGTGCGCCCAGACCGATCGGCACCAGCCCGTCCGGGGCACCGGCGGCGAGCAGTTCCTGCCAGAGGCGGGCGACCGCGTCGGCGGCGCAGTAGAGTTCAAAACCATCTTCGCCGGTATAACCGGTACGCGAAATGATGGTCGGGATGCCGGCCACCGCCCCTTGCGCAAAGTGGTAATAAGTAATGGTCTCCAGATTGAGGTCAGTCAGGCGGGCGAGTATTGCCGCTGCCTTCGGCCCCTGCAGGGCAAGCTGACCAAAGGAATCACTGCGATTGGTCAGTTCGACATCGGAAAAATCCCCCTCGGACAAAACCTTCTGCATCCAGGCGAAATCCTTGTCGACATTCGACGCGTTGACACAGAACAGGTAGTGATCGGCAGCAAAACGATACAGGGTGACATCATCAACCACCCCGCCATCCGGATAACAGAACGCCGAATACTGCACCTGGCCATCGACCAGAGTCGAGGCATCATTGATGGTCAGTTCCTGGATATAGGCCAGGGCACCGGCGCCACGCACCTCGATCTCCCCCATATGCGACACATCGAACAGACCGGCGGCACTGCGCACCGCCAGATGCTCGTCAATAACGCCGGTGTATTGAACCGGCATGTCCCAGCCGCCAAACGGGACCATGCGTGCGCCAAGATCACGGTGCAGCTGGTTCAACGGGGTCTTTTTCATGGTGTCCTCACTCTCATGCAATTAAAAACAAAGTATCAAGGGCTTTCACCACCCGTTCGCTGCGCTCACTGAAGAACACGAAGGGCACGAAGACAAATGGCGAATCTATTTAGAAAAATACACCAGAAAAAGCTTTTGGCTTTTCTGCGTATCTACTTCGCGCTACCAATAAACAATTCGATAAGGACATAAGCCATTTCACGCTCGTTTGCGTTGCTCACTCAAGCCGCAAAGGCGCAAAGAAAATCGTGGTCTATCGGGTTAACCTTCGCGTCTTTGCGGCTTTGCGTGAGACCAGATTTTGATTTAGACCGCAAGCTAATCAGCTGTCCCCGGGTTTAAATAGTTTCAGATTTTTCAATGAGACTCAGCTTGAGTCAAATGGATAACCAAATTAGCTTTTACCTTCGTGTTCTTGTGGTGAACGTTTCTCAACCAGCCAGGATCTCCGGAATCCGCCCCTCGTGCCCGAGTGTCATCAGGTGCACGCCCTGACAGCAGTCACGGGTCACGGCGACCATCTCGCGGGCGATGAGCACCCCCTCATCCAGGGGTTTTGTCGCTTTCTCCAACCGCTCGATCAGAGCATCCGGGACATGCACACCGGGAATATTGGCGTTGAGAAAACGGGCCATACCGGCACTGCGCAGCAGCAGCACCCCGGCCAGCACCGGTCGACCCAGCGGCCTGGCCTCAGCCATAAAGCGCTCGACCTTGCCGGCATCAAACACGGCCTGGGTCTGAAAGAATGCCGCCCCCGACTCTACTTTTTTGCGATACTTCTGAAACATCAGTTCAAACGGTTCCATCTCCGGGCTGACCGCAGCGCCGGCAAAAAACGCCGGCACGCCATCGAGCTTTTTACCGCTCATATCGGTACCTGCCATCAGAGTATTGACCGCTTGCAGCAACTGCACAGAGTCGAGATCGAAGACCGAGCGGGCCTGGGGGTGGTCACCAAAACGGGCGTGGTCGCCTGAGAGCAGCAGCAGGTTCTCGATACCGAGTGCAGCGGCGCCAAGCAGATCGGACTGCAGCGCCATGCGGTTGCGGTCGCGACAGGTCAACTGCAGGATCGGCTCGATCCCGGCCTGCCGCAACAGCGTCGCCATCACCAGCGGCGACAGGCGCATATTCGCCCCTTGGTTGTCGGTGACGTTGATCGCCGTCATCCCGGAGAGTTGCCGGGCGGTCTCCACTTCGGCGGCGACCTGCGTCCCTTTCGGCGGTGCAATCTCGGCGGTGACGACAAAAGTCCCGGCGGTCAGGCGTTCACGTAACTGTGACATCAGTTCGTCCCCCGCCTAACGTTCAACATTATGGCGTCCGGGCTTGCCCCGCCGGCCCCAGTTTTTCGGGGCAACAGTGCGGCCAAAGACTCCGGGGCGCCCTTGACGCTTGAGACGCTCGTAGATTTCGTGCCAGGCACAGACAATGTCCGGATCGGTCTCGCAGCGGCCGTTCTCCATGCCACCGCAGGGGCCGTTGAGCAACCCCTTGGCACAGGTGGTTACCGGGCAGATGCCGGCTGTCTCATTGAGGATGCAGTCACCACACAGGGAGCATTTCTCCTCATACTGGCCGAAACGGCGTACATTGCCAAGAAACAGCGAATCGAGACCACCGACCACCCGTTTGTCAGTGTTGCTGGAGATTGACTGAATCCCCGAACCGCAAGCCAGAACCAGCAGGGCGTCAGCCTCATCCACCGCCTGACGATGGTGGCGCAGGTCACGACCGGCGCGCATGATATGACAGGCCTCGTCGATGACAACGCTGCCGGTGGCATCAATGCCGTCTTTGGCGAGGTTCTCCTGCATGCGGAACACTTCGTCCTCACCACCGGCCTTGCAGGCGGTGGCACAAGCACCGCAGCCGACAATAAAGACCCGCTGCATGCCGGAAAGGGCCTGCAGCAACTCCTCACGCTCTTTCTGTCGCGAAATGATCATAAACCTTAACCGCGATCCCCTCGCCGCTTGGCACTCTCCAGAGTGTTGAACAGCAGCATGGTAATTGTCATCGGCCCGACGCCACCCGGCACCGGCGTAATGGCGGCGGCATTCTCAGAGGCGCCGGCAAAATCGACATCCCCGACCAGCTTCTTCTCGCCAACCCGATTAACGCCGACATCAATGACCACCGCACCGGGCTTGATCCAATCGCCCTTGATCATCTCCGGACGGCCAACGGCAGCAATCACCACATCAGCGGAGCGGACTTTGGCCGGCAGGTCTTTGGTCCGCGAATGGCAGAGGGTGACCGTCGCATTCTCGGCCAGACACATCAACGCCACCGGCTTGCCGACGATATTGGAGCGACCGACAACGACGACCTCCTTGCCGTTGAGATCGACCCCTTCGGCTTCGAGCATCTTCATCACCCCGTAGGGGGTACAGGGGCGAAACAGGGGATTACCGGTGACCAGACGCCCGACGTTGTAGGGGTGAAAGCCATCGACATCCTTGTCCGGGGAGATCGCTTCGAGGACCTTGCTTTCATTGATCTGCTGCGGCAGCGGCAACTGAACCAGAATACCGTCGATGCGCGGATCACGGTTCAACTCGTCGATCAGCGCCAGCAGTTGCGCTTCGGTGGTCTCGGCCGGCAGCTTGTGTTCATCAGAAAAGATACCGGTGTCGGCGCAGGCCTTCTCCTTCATCGAAACATAAACGCGACTGGCCGGATCTTCGCCAACCAATACCACCGCCAGGCCCGGCGTGACCCCCCCGGACTGCAATTGCTTGACCTCGGTCGCGATCACACCGCGCAGATCGGCTGCGATCTTCTTTCCGTCAATAATGTGTGCCATGGTTTTGATCTCCTTCTCGATTGCAAACGCGTTCAGACTATACGCAAGCAGTTTTTGAAAGTAAAGATGTGCAAACAGAACCGGCTCAATTTTCACGGACCTGGGACAGCAATTCGGCCAGAAGCACGTCCCGTTCTTCGGCCGGACAATCGGCAAGCGCCTGCACCGCCAGGTAGAACTGCTTCATGTCACCATTTTTCTGCTGCAGCAACACCGTAAACGCCGGCAACAGGCGATAATAGGTCGACTCGGAGACAAACCGGGCATTATTCAGATCCTGATTCATCCAGTCGTCATAGCCGCTATAGCCGCCCCATTCGGTTTTGAGCCCGGCATACGTCCGGTGCATATCGGCAAACGTCGATACCTTGCAGGCCAGCTTCGCCTCCCGCGTTGTCTCGCAGCCGTAACACTCCGACAGGGCGACGCGGGTGCGACGGACCAGAGCCAGAAAAGCATCCTGTCGGTTGCGAACAGTGGCGGCCCAGGTGCGCTGGTCCTCGTCTCCATGCGTAGCGAGCCACCGACGCCCCCCCTCCAGCATCACCGTCTGGGCAAAAGCCTCGTTGAAGTCTGCATCGTCCTTGATGTACACCACCTGGTGCGCCAGCTCATGGACAATGACTTCTGCCAAAGCCCAATCGGGCAGATTGATAAAGGTATTGAGGACCGGGTCGGAGAACCAGCCCAGAGTCGAATAGGCAGGGACATCAGCGACATGCACATCGTAACCATCGTCGCGCAGACGCCGGGCATAAGCTTCGGCGGCATCGGCATGAAAATAACCCCGATAGGGGACGCAACCGGCAAAAGGGAAGCACCAGGTCAAGGGGGACAGGGAATCCTCCGGCGCAGCGATGACACTCCAGACGACCGCATCGCGACCGACATCGGCATAGGTCGAAAAGCTGTCATTATCAGGCAAAAACAGCTCTGCGGTGGAAAAACGGCGGATGTCCTGCACAGTCTCCAGACGCTGGCGCAAGGCCGGCGCGGTCTGTGGATCCGCCAGAACCTTCGGAATAGACCGTCGCTGGGCCATGACATCCAGATGACCACGGATACTCTGCAGATAATAACCCGGTTCACCACACCCGCTTGTTCCAAGGAGCAAGCCAACAGCAACAAACAGGCGTAGAATCTGTTTCATAATGGTGCCAACTGCATCAAAAGGAATAAGACGTGACGCACGAATTGTACGCATCCAAGGCAAATCGCGGCAACGAAAAAAGCGGATATCTGAATAAAAGCCAGACAGAAACGGGCCGCGGCGTCGATGACACACACGGCCCGGCAGGAAAAGCTGACGCGATAAAGATTATTCGTTGGACGCCTTCGGACAACCGGCGCACCCACCACCGGTGGCAGCACCATCACAAGCGGGCGCTTTCGCACCATAACCCTGATCGTACCAGCCCCCACCTTTCAGGGAAAAGGCTGTCTGCGAGATCATCTTCTCCACTGCGCCGCCACAGGCCCGGCAGGTGCTGATCGGAGCATCGGAAAACTTCTGGATCGCCTCAAAAACAAGACCGCACGCTTTGCACTGATATTCGTAAACCGGCATTTGCTACCTCCGTGGAAAGTTCGGCGGTAATCTAATGACTTAACCGGCTTTTGTCAAGCCCTGCCGGCAGCTTCAGCTGAGCGGCTCCCTTGAACGCACAATACGAACAGGTGCTTGAAATATCTTGAATTTCATGCTAATTTGCCGAAAATTTACCGGTTTTAATAGCAGCGAACACATCCAATTCATGCGGAGGATTTTTATGTGCAGATTTATGTTTGTTCTGGTCCTTGCCATTTGCTTCGCCGCCACCCCTGCCCTGGCCGGGAAATACGATGAAGATGTCGCACGGCCCTACCTGACCTTGAGCGGTGGCGTCAGCAAGGTGTACGGTGTCGATTTTGACAACGTTTCGACTGTCAACAGCTATCGCCTGACCACCGACTATGGCTACAACGGCATGGTCGCTGCGGGCCTCGCCTACAGGGTCGGTCGTATCGAGCTCTCCGGCGGCTACCGTTATCTGAAAAACGACGAAATTAAAATTAATGGGGCACCGGCAATCCCGGCTAGTGGCAACGTCGATGCCTACGATCTGCTGCTCAGCGTCTTTTACGATTTCAACAGTGACGGCACCCTCTCCCCCTATTTCGGTGGTGGCGTTGGTGCAGCCCGCGTCAACCTTAACGATGGAACCATCAACAAAAAGGACATCGGTTTCGCCTACCAGCTCGGTGCCGGCATCAACCTGAATATGAGTAAAAGTTTCGCCATCGATCTCGGCTACCGCCTGCTCGGCGTCACCAACCTTGATTATGGCGCGGTCAAGATGGACGGTATCCTGTTTCACAACGCCAATATGGGTTTGCGCTTCCTGTTCTGATGAAGGCCACACAGATTCGATTGCAAGCGGGCCGGCGTTTATGCCGGCCCGCTTTTCTTTACCCGAATAGCATTCATTTTCCTTTTACCTTTTCCCTTAATCCATTATCCTGCGACAAGAGCTCTCTTCGGGGGTAGTTCGCAGTCTGGTGACGTGCCCGGTCTTCAAAACCGGTGGGGGGCGTATCCCGTCCCTGGTGGGTTCGATTCCCATCTGCCCCCGCCAAAATCTGCCATTGGCGGCCGACCCTTTTTAATGCTGGTCGCAAAAGGAGGAGCCATGCTCCCACCCAAACAGCACAAAGCCTATTGCGCCTTTTACGACAGCGTGCGCGACACGTCAATTCTCGACCAACGAACATCGACGATCGTCGGGTTGTCCGCCGCCATGGCCTGCGGCTGTGACCCCTGAGTAGAACACTACCTTGGCGTCGCCAGGGATGAGCAGATCAGTGACAGCGAAATCGGGGCGATTCAGGGGATCGTCATGGCCGTTACCGCCGGCAAGGTCAACGCGACGATGCGGCGTCTACACCCGCCCGACAAAAAATAGCGGCACCCTTTCCATCGGGTGCCGCTCATTCCGTCGCGACAGGGCCATCACCAGCCCGGCGCCGGATCAGGATGAGGGACTCGCAGCATGAAAGACCTCCAGACAAATTTACGACGCATCCCGGCCGTTGACCGCGTCCTGCTGAGCGCACCTTTAGCGGAGTTGGCCGGGCAGATCCCGCACATCACATTACGCGCCGCTGCCCAATCGGCCATCGACGCCTGCCGCAATGCCTTGCGCGCCGGAGCGATGCTCACCGATACAGACCTTTCGCCGGAACAGGTGGCGATACAGGCTCGAATCATCGCCCTCAAACTTGAACGTCCCGGCCTGCGCCCTGTCATCAACGCCAGCGGCACCCTGCTCCACACCAACCTGGGTCGCGCGCCACTTTCCACCGCCGCCATTGCCGCCGCCCAGGCGGTCGCCTCCGGCTACAGCAACCTCGAATTCGACCTCGTCGACGGCCACCGCGGCCACCGCGATACCGCCATCGAATCCCTGCTCTGCCGCCTGACCGGTGCTGAAGCCGCCACTGTGGTCAACAACAATGCCGGTGCCGTCTTGCTGGCGCTGGCCGCACTGGCCGGTGGCCGCGAAGCAATCGTTTCCCGCGGTGAACTGGTTGAGATTGGTGGTGCGTTTCGCATTCCCGAAGTCATGACCGCCGGCGGTGTGCGCTTGCGTGAAGTCGGCACAACCAACAAGACCCACCTGCATGATTACGCCGCCGCCATCGGACCGGAGACCGGCCTGTTGCTTAAGGTGCACACCAGCAACTACCGGGTCGTCGGTTTTACGGCGAGCGTCCCCGCAAGCGAGCTGGTCACGCTTGGTCAACGCGAAGGGGTGCTGGTCATGGAAGATCTCGGCAGCGGAATGCTCCTCGATCCGCTGCCTTTCGGCTTACCGGCAGAGCCGACTGTTCCGGCAGCTGTGGCGACCGGGATTGATGTCGTCACCTTCAGCGGGGACAAGCTTCTGGGCGGCCCGCAAGCCGGCCTCATCGTCGGCCGGAAAGCGGCCATTGAGACGCTACGGCGCCACCCGCTGGCCCGCGCTCTGCGCTGCGACAAGATGACCCTGGCCGCCCTCGAAGCGACGCTGCAACTTTATCTGGACCCACATGCCGCCCTGCAACAGATACCGGTCCTGCAAATGCTGACCACGACCGCCGACGAACTGCAACGGCGCTGTCGCCGGCTGGCACGCCAGATCCAGAACAGCGTCGGCAAAAACGTCGATTGCAAGGTCATCAAGGAGACATCCGCAATCGGCGGCGGTGCGCTCCCGTTGACCGAGCTCCCCGGCTACGCGGTGGCCCTGACGCCACATACCCTGACGGTCGACACCCTCGCCGCTCGCCTGCGGGGTGGTGAGCCAGCGGTCGTCGGACGTATTCACGACGGCGCATTGCTACTCAACCTGCGCACGGTCACAAAAGCCGAGGAAAAAGCGCTGGTCGCGGCGGTCAGCGTCGCACTGACACACGTTTAAAACCTGCATGGAGAGCCCCATGGAACCGATCGACAGCACCCTGCTGCTGCAACGCATCGAACGTCTGAACAGTATCGGCGCTGCTCTTTCCGCCGAGCGCGACCACCAGCGCCTGCTCGAGCACATCCTGCTCGGCGCCAAGGAGTTGACCGGTGCCGACGGAGGTAGCCTCTACATCCTTGAAGATGGACGCCTGTCATTTCGGCTGGTGCACACGACGTCCCTCAACCTGCACCTCGGTGGAAACAGCCCGCATCCGGTCGCCTTTGCACCGATCCCGCTGCATAAACCGGATGGTTCCGCCAACGATCAGATGGTCGTCACCCGCGCCGCCCTGCAGAACTGTATTATCAACATCCCTGATGCCTACACCGACAGCGAATTCGATCTCTCCGGCACCCGCGCCTTCGATGCCCGAACCGGCTATCGTTCGACCTCACTGCTCGCCGTACCGATGCAGGACCACGAAGGACGCATCACCGGCGTTCTGCAGCTGATCAATGCCACCAACAGCGCCGGCGACATCATCCCCTTCTCCCGCGCCGACGAGAGTCTGGTTGCCTCCCTCGCCTCACAGGCGGCCGTCACCCTCAACCGCCAGCACCTGATCGAAGGCCTGCAGACCCTGCTGCAAGCGCTGACCAGGCTCATCGCAAACGCCATCGACGACAAATCACCGCACACCGCCGGACACTGTCGCCGGGTCCCCGATATCACCATGGCGCTGGCCAGGGCGGTCAATGCCGACGATGGCCCGGTTTTCGCCGGAGTCAACTTCGATGAGCGCGATCTGGAAGCGCTGGAGATGGCGGCCTGGCTGCACGACTGCGGCAAGATCGCCACACCAGAATATATCATCGACAAGCACAGCAAGCTGGAGACGATTTTCGACCGCATCCATCTGGTCGATGCACGACTGGAACTGCTGCGCCGGGAGGCCGAACTCAAACAGGCCCAGGCAAAACCGGTCCTCGACGGAGAGAATCTACCGTCCCTGGACGACATAGACGACATCGGCAATTTTCTGCGTCGCATCAACACCGGCGGAGAATTCCTCCCCGACGCCGATGCCGCCCGCCTGCAAGCCATTGCCGCCCTGCCGATTCCCGACCCGGTCACCCGTGAACCGAAGCCGCTGTTATCAAAGGACGAGTTGGACAACCTCTCCGTCCGCCGCGGCACCCTGACCGACGAGGAACGCAAGCGGATCAACAACCATGTCGAAATCACCCAGCGTATGCTGGCCAGCCTCCCCTTCCCCGAGCATCTGCGTGATGTGCCGCTGATCGCCGGCAGCCATCACGAACGCATGGACGGCAAAGGCTATCCCCTGGGCATCCCGGCCGGAGAACTGCCCCTGCAGGGACGGATCCTGGCCATTGCTGATATTTTCGAGGCACTGACCGCCAGCGACCGCGGTTATCGGCAGGCCAACACGCTCTCCGCTGCCCTGACGATCCTCGCCCGTATGTGCAAGGAGGGGCATATCGACGCACAACTCTACGAACTGTTCCTGCGCCGGAAGGTTTACCTCGACTATGCGGCCTCCTATCTGAAGCCGGAGCAGCGCGACAGTGTCGATACGGAGGCGGTCTGCGACATTTTCTGTTAAAACATCGCAGTCAGAGTGTCGCGCCACGCACCGGTTCACTATGCCGTCTGGACCGTACCCTACTTAAACCACTGGAACAGCGATAATTGTAATGGCCCCGCTTTCTCCCCTCATTATCGGTACCGCCGGCCATGTTGACCATGGCAAGACGCGGTTGATCCGCGCCCTGACCAACGTCGAGACCGACCGGTTAGTGGAGGAGCAAAAACGCGGCATCTCCATCGAACTCGGCTTCGCCCCCTTCCGACTCCCCTCCGGGCGTCTGGCCGGCATTGTCGATGTGCCGGGGCACGAACGCTTTATCCACAACATGCTGGCCGGTATCGGCGGCATCGACCTGGTGCTTCTGGTCGTCGATGTGACTGAAGGGGTGATGCCGCAGACCAGGGAACACCTGCAGATCCTGCAACTGCTGCACATCCCGCGCGGCATCATTGTGCTGACCAAGTGCGATCTGGCTGAAGATGACGACTGGCTCGACCTGGTCGAGGAAGAGATCCGCGAAGAGTTGGCCGGAACATTTCTGGCTGAAGCCCCCTGCTGTCGGGTCTCGGCGCAAAACGGCGACGGCCTGCCGGAGCTGGTGGCAGCCATCGAGACAATCGCCCGTGAACTGCCGCCGCGCGACACCGACGGTCCTCTGCGCCTCCCCATCGACCGGCACTTCTCCGTTGCCGGTTTCGGCACTGTCATCACCGGCACCCTGCTCTCCGGTCAGGTCTCCCCCGGGGACACAGTCGAGCTGCTGCCACCGGGGGAGACGTTGCGGGTCCGGGATGTTCAGGTGCATGGCAAGCCGGCATCACGCGCCAGCGCCGGCCAGCGTGTGGCACTGAACCTCGCCGGGCTCGAACGCAGCCGCATCCCGCGCGGGGCGATTATTGCCACCCCGGGAATTTTTGAGCCGACAGCCCGCCTCGATGCCCGGCTCACCCTGCTGGCGACCGCACCGCGTGCGCTGAAATTCCGCGACCCGGTTCACCTGCATCTGGGTACAGCGCGCAGTGTCGGTCTCGTCGCCCTGCTCGACCGCGACCGGCTTGAACCGGGAGAGAGTGCTCTGGTGCAGATCCATCTCGATCGACCGCTGGTGGCGCAGCGCCAGGATCGCTTCATCATCCGCTCCTACTCACCGATGACCACCATCGGCGGCGGACAGATCATCGATCCGCAGCCAGCGCGACACCGCCGCTTCCGCCCCGAAATCATGCAGGAGCTGGCTGATCTGGAGACCGGGGAAAAGGCCTTCCTGCTGCAACGCATCAGCCGGAGCGGTGCCGCACGGCTGAAAGAGCTTGAGCAGTCAACCGGACTCGGTAAAGAGCGGATTCACAACCACCTGACAGCGCTGGTCACTGACGGCGCCATTGTCGAACTCAGCGACCAGTGGGCCGACGCCGGCAGCGTCCGTTCCTGGCAGCGACAACTGTGCAGCCGTATCGAACAGTATCACCTCGACTTCCCCCTGCAGACCGGAATACCATTGGCGGCCTTGCGCGGTACACTGCCGGAGGCCCTGTCACCCAAAGGGTTCGAGGCGTTGCTTGGACGCCTGCTCGCCAGCCATGTTCTGGTGCGTCACGACGACTTTCTCGCCCTGACCGGTTTTGCACCGCGACCTGATTCAGCGCAGCAATCCCGTATCGATGCCATCGAAGCTCTGTGGCAGGAAGCCGGCGCCGAAGCAAAGAACAACACTGAAATGCTCTCCCGGCTGACGCAGACAGAGGTCGAGGCGGCCGAGGCCATCGCCTTTCTCATCAACAGCAAACGTCTGGTCCGGCTCAATGCCGAATGCACCCTGCATGCCGAGGCCTATGCGGTAGCACTGGCCCTGCTGTCGGGTCCGTTTGCCGATCAGGAATTCACTCTGGCCGAGTTTCGTGACGCCCTGAACAGCTCACGCAAGATGGTGCAGGCGCTGCTGGAACATTTCGACGCGCTGAAGTACACTCTGCGCAAAGGCGAGGTGCGGGTGACCTGGAAGCTGCCCCTACAGGCAGGTGATACGGTTCGCTACCAGGAAAACCAAAAAAGAGATTGACGCAGAGGCGCTGAGAAAACCAGATAAAAACTGCTACATCACGAACTGATGAGCCTGTTGGTTTTTCACATCAGAGCCTTTATCTACGCCTCCGCGCCTCTGCGTTAATAAAATTTCCTTGATGCCTTGCTGGCACATAGATCGGCTTGATTACATTTTTCACTGTGATCCACAATCGACTCTGTGTTAAATGCACACACACTCTTCTGCAGAAAGTTGATTTATGAGCGAAAAAGCCCCCCGGCTGACCGCCCTGTCACGCAGCAGCGGTTGAGCCGCCAAGATGGCCCCCGGGCCATTGGCGCAGGTGCTGCGTCAACTACCGACAGCGAATGACCCCAACCTGCTCTCCGCCAGCATCCCGTTTGCTGATGCCGGCGTTTACCAGATCGGGGAGAGTTGCGCCCTGGTGCAATCGATCGACTTTTTCACCCCGGTGGTCGATGACCCGCGCAGTTTTGGCCGCATTGCCGCCGCCAACGCCCTCTCCGATATTTACGCCATGGGCGCCCGGCCGATCACTGCCCTGAATCTGGTCGGGTTCCCGCGCTGCCTTCATCAGGATGTGCTGGTAGAGATCCTCAAAGGGGGGGCGGAGAAGGTTGCCGAGGCCGGCGCCGTCATCGTCGGTGGCCACACCATCGAGGATGATGAGCCAAAGTACGGCCTCGCCGTCACCGGCCTGGTCGATCCGGCGAAAATGCTGAGCACCGTCGGCGCCCGCCCCGGTGATGTCCTGGTGCTGACCAAACCGATCGGCACCGGATTGCTGACCACCGCCCTCAAAGGAGAAGTGCTGACCGAAGCACAGATCCCCGATGCCATCGCCGGCATGTCCATGCTTAATCGCCTTGCGGCCGAGGTGATGCTGGAGGTGGGCGTCCACGCCTGCACCGACATCACCGGTTTCGGCCTGCTCGGCCACGTCCTGGAGTTGGCCGAAGCCAGCCAGATCGGCATCAGCCTGAACGTCGCCGAGCTGCCGATCTATCCCGGTGCGGCCGAAATGGCCCAGATGGGTCTGGTACCGGAGGGGAGCTACAACAACCGCAGCCACTACCTGCCGCGGGTCCGCAACGCTGAAGCCCTGAGCATTGAACGACTTGACCTCATCGCCGACCCCCAGACCTCCGGTGGCCTGATCATGGCGGTTGCGGCCGAAAAGCTGACAACGCTGCAAAATGCCCTGCACGCCGTCGGCGCCGGTGCCTGGTGTATTGGTCGTATCACCGAGCAACATCCCGGCAGCCTGACGATCGAGAGCTGAGCCAAGATGGACACCTCCCGCCTCCCCTGGGCCACCGGTAGCTTCCCGTTGATGCTGGCGCCGATGCAGGGGGTTACCAACCGCATCGTTCGCAACTATTTTGTCGAACAGGTGCGCCCCGATGTGCTGTTCACCGAGTTTGTCCGCGTCAGTGGCGTCGATCCGGCCCGCATTCCGCGTCGCGACCGGGCCGAACTCGCCGCCAGTGAAGGGGGCGTACCTCTGGTCGTCCAACTCATCGGCCGCGGTGTCAAGGAACTCTCCGAAGCCGCCGTCATGGTCGTTAATGCCGGCGTCCAGCACCTGAATCTCAACCTGGGCTGTCCCTACGGTCGCACCGCTTCCGGCTGTACCGGTGGCAACACCCTGCGCACTCCCGAAGTCCTCCCTGATATTCTCGCCGCCCTGCGGGCCGCCATCCCGGGGAGCTTCTCGGTCAAAATTCGCGCCGGCTACGACAACCCACGGCAGATTTTCAGCCTGCTGCCGCTGTTTGAGCAATCCGCAATCGACTTCCTCATCCTGCACCCGCGCACGGTGCTGCAACAATACAAAGGGCACGCTGACCATACCCTCACCGCCGAAGTCGTCCGCGCCACCTCGTTACCGGTCATCGCCAACGGCGACATCGTCAGCGCCACTCAGGGCCTGCGCCTGCGCGAGGAGGCCAGGCCAGCCGGGCTGATGCTCGGGCGCGGAGCCATCGCCGATCCACGACTGTTTGCACGACTGCGGCAAAATGAAACGGCAACGCCAACAATGGTCGAACGCCAACAGGGACTGGCCCGAATGCTTACGGCGCTGGCGCCCGACTACCGCACAACCTTCTGTGGCGATGCGCAAGTACTGGGCAAACTCAAAGCACTATTGAGCTGTGTTGAGTCTGACGCATTAAGCGCCATGACCAAGCCGTTGAAACGCGCAAAGCGATTGGATACATTTCTGGACTTTTTAAATAAATTCCAATAAGGTTTTTTTGCACATACATCGGTCCCGCCCGAGTTATCCAACCGACCTGACCGTTGCAGATGATCCGTCTAAAGAGGCAGAAAGCCCGAAAATGCGCAACCGTTCGCCTATCACAAATGACCGCTGGCAGAAGATTGCAAACGTTATTTTTTTTGTGTGTATTGCCATGGCATTGATCATGCCTATATACGACTTCGACATTTATTGGCACTTGGCTAACGGGCGGGCAATGCTTGAACAGGGGCGTATTATTCAGGAAGAAATTTTTTCCTATACAGCTCGCGGTTTGGTCTTTGAAAACAATGAATGGCTTGCTCAAATACTTCTTTATGGCATTTACCGTTTCACTGGAAGTTTCGGTTTGATCCTCTTTACCATAACGGCAACGCTGGCGACATTGCTCCTGATTCTACAGAGCACACGCCAGCGTATTGATTGTCAATGGTGGGGGGTGGGGTTCTTCTGTTTTGCCACCGTCTTGGCGGGAATAACCCGCTATATGCCGCGGCCACATCTTTTTTCTTTTTTGGGTATCGCCGTCGTCATGTGGCTGCTCAATCGCTACGAAAAGAGCGCCCGAACCGACCTGATGCCGCTAGCCCTGCTTGTCCTCACTGTCCTCCTCTGGAATTTCCTGCACGGCGCGATCTACGGGTTAATTTTAATCACCTGCTACATCACAGCAGCGCTTTTCGTTAAAATCACAACATTTGGCGGCATACTGACCGATCGGGTTTTACCACGAAAACCCTTGCTGGCACTCTGCATGACCACGCTGATCGTGTACGCTATCTGCCTGTTCAATCCTGTTGGATTCAACCTGTTATCGATTCTCAAAAGCCTGATTTTTGAACGTAACTTCGGCTCATTCACCTCTGAGTTCACCGCCCCCTCGTTCTCACCTCTCTTCGCGGGCTACTGGCTCCTCTTCAGTTTGACAGCAGGTTATCTCCTGCGCGACCTGTTACGCCGCAAGGTCGGGTTGTATGAAGCGCTGGCCCTCATCGTGTTCGGCGCACTGAGCCTCAGATACATGCGCGCTATCGCCCCATTCCTGCTGGTCGCCCTACCCTATTTGATCCGTAACACGTCCGAACTTTTTCAATCATTTACGGCTAAAAGATTCCGTACAAATAGACGAGATGTCGCGGCCTCGGTCTGTTGTGTGCTGCTGGTTGTGGTAATGACTCTGGGGCTTAAATCCGGGGCGATTTGGGGGGAGACGTTCCGGTTTGGCGTTGGCGTCGATGATTCCCCTGCTTCAGAGTTCCCAATCGGCGCAACAAATTTCCTCAACGCATCAAACCTCGACGGCAATCTTTACAACTCGGACCATTTTGGCGGCTATCTTGCATTTTTCCTGGGGCGGGAGAGGCCCATTTTTCATTACAATCACGGCGTCTTGTTTCAGGATATGTACAAATTCCTGCACGACAAAACCGAACAGGACAAATGGGATATCAATTACGCCATCGTGGGGGATCCTATTGAAACCCGGTACACGTTCAAACCACCGGAATGGATACCAGTCTATTGGGAACAAGGGGCGATTGTTCTGGTTCGTGACCGTATCAGGAACAAGGGGATTATCGAGCAGCACCGGATCTATTTTTTTACGCCCGGAATCACGCAAACCCAAATATCTGACATGGCAACAACACCCGATATTGCGACAAAACTGACCATGGAGATGGCTACGTATCTGAGCTTTCGCCCGGATAACAGGGTCGCGGAGCTATTCGCGCGATTAATCGTCCGTCCCGACTTACTGCTCAATCAAGCCTATCGGGTTCAGCTGGTCAAAAATGCTCTTGTCTACAATCGGCATTGCGACCAGCTGAATCAAAGATTGAGCACCCTTAATGGGGCGGGATAGGGACTGACCACCAATTCATCAATGCCACTCATTTCATTCAAACGAGTCTTCGTCATGCCTGTCCGCGAATCCACAAAAAATCTGTCTTTGATTCTGGTTTTGACCCTTTTGGTTGCAGCCACCTGGCTGCCGTTCATGCAGACCCTCTTCCCGCACCTCTCTTACGGCGATGAAGGGTATGTCGTGCAAGGCGCCTGGCGCATATTTCAGGGACAAATGCCTTTCCGCGATTTTTTCGCCGGAATGCCCGGCGCTTATTATTGGACAGAATTTTTCTTCGAACTGTTCGGGCCGACCTTTTTCGCCGTGCGCCTCGGAGTCATGGTCTTGGCGGCACTGGTTCTGCTGACCACCGGCCTGATCCTTCGCCGTCTGGACATCCGCTCGCCTTTGGGCTATCTGCTGCTCGCAGCCTTTGCCATCCAGTTTGGCGGCCCCTACTGGTTTATCGCCAGTCATCACTGGGTTGCCCTGGCCATGTCTCTGGCCAGCCTGCTTTTTTTATTACCTCGGGCCGACAACCCCGTCCCGTCGACAGGACGGATCATCACGGCAGGGGTATTTGCCAGTGGAGCGGCACTGACCCTGCAACACCTTGGCGGTCCATGGATTCTCTGTGTCATGATCGCCGTTCTCGGATTTCCTCGTCCGCTGCGTAGAAAATACATGGTCGGGTTTCTCGGTGGCGTCGCCCTGATCGCCCTGCCCCTGGCCGGCTACTACGCAGCCAACGTCGGGCTGACTACCCTGTATTACGACCTGGTGACCTTTCCGCTGACCCGCTACCATCTCATCGAAGCCCACTCAGGCATTGACCTTTCCTATGTCGGCACGATCCTCGACATGATTTCCAGTTCTTGGGCAGACCAGGGTAACCTGCTTAACTGGGTACGCATCGTCACGATTACGTCTCTCTTTATCGGCGTAATCTTGGTCTACATTCTCCCTTTTTCAGGCATGGCCGGACTGGCCTATCTCTGGAGAAGCGACAGCACGTTACGCCGGCCCGTTTTACTGCTCTTGACTGCTTTTTTCTGCGCACAGTACCTGAAGGTCCTGACCCGAATCATGGATCAGACTTTGGTCTTTGCCGCTCCCGCCTCATTACTCATCCTGCTTCTGGTCATTGAACAATTGCGCCAGAACGAAGCCTATGGCAAATCGGTTCGGCTCTTTTCAGGGCTGTGGCTGGTTGTTTTTCTGTGCACCGGTGCGGCGACCACCTCCTACCAACTGCTTGCACCGCGTGCACTTACCCAGACCCCGGCCGGCCCAATTTACAGCCTCGCCCCGGCAGACCAACAAACTCTGCAGCGGCTCAATTATTTCTTCGCTGAGAAAAAAGCGGCAGGAGAGCCTGTGTTTTGCTATCCCTACGCGCCAATGCTCTATTTCCTGTTCCATGCAACGAACCCGACACATTATGACACCCTGGTGTACCCAATGGCCACCGACGAGCAACGTGCTGAGGCTATTGAGCAACTTGAGCAGGCTAAAAACAAATGGGTCATCCTGACTACCGCAGTCGAGAATGACCCATTCATCCACTATCTTGAACAACACTACCGGGTCAGAGAACGGCTCCCTCTCGCCATGATTCTGGAAAGAACCTCAAACCCCTGAACGCAGTTTTTTTCTTATTGAACCGTACGGAACATGTTCAGGTTATTCAGCGCTTCCCGGTTGGCAGGATCAAACTTCAGCGCCAATTGCCAACGACTGATCGCCTCAGCACGTTTGCCCTGCAGATAATAGACAACACCCAGACTGTTTTGAATATTACTATTGTCAGGGACCAGACGCGTTGCTTCCTGTAAAGCCAATAGTGCCTGATCCAGATCCCCGGTTTCAGCCAACTGTTGTGAATAGCGAATCACGCTCTCCGCATAATAGCCGCCCATGGCGTTTGTAAGCTCGGGGCGGACCTGAAGACCCCTTTTATAGTAGCGGACAGACGCCGCGTAGCGTTTCTGGGCATAGGCAATTTTCCCGCCTTCAAAAAGTGCGAGATCAAACCCGGGCTGGAACTTCAGCACAGCGTCGATGTAGGTAGCGGTGTCAACCCAGCTCGCGGCGCGAGCGTAAGTCTGGACTGAATTCGCCAGAACAATGACAACCACTACCCCGACGCCGAAGTGCCGCATCGGTCGCCAGTGTGTCAACAGACTTGCAATCAGAACAGCCATCCCCAAAGCGGCAAGATAGACTGATTTCTCCGCCATCAGGTAAGAGTTATAAGCCCCGACGTTAAACGTCACAGCGAGCCAGCCGACATACCACATCAACCAGAAAAAAAGATCTTTACGGGAACGCCAGAGCCATATGGCCACCCCGGAGAAACAGAAGAGGGAAACAATGCCCCACCAGAAAGCGGGACGACCAGAGGCAAACATCCCCTGCTCATACAGGTAGACCGTCGCGGAAGCATCCTGCCAAAAGAAGATGCGTAGATGCCCCCAACATTGAAAGCCGACCGCACTTAAAAGGCTCAGCGGACTCAACGATCCCGTCGGCAGAGCCCCGACAATCAGGTGTCGGGCAACAAGATACACCATCGAAATTGCCCCGAAAAGAGACACCCCGATAAATCGCTGAGAAACAGAAGGGGGATCTTTTCGCGTCATTTCATACATCAGAAGAATGAACGGCAGGACAACGATCCCCTCCTGAAAAAAGAGCCCCACAACAAAAAAAAGGGCAGCCCGTTTCTTGTTGTGACTCAAGTATGATCCGAAAGCTAAAAGAGCGAACAGGGCGGCAAGAATATAAGAGTCAGAATAGACCCAGTAGACGGCCTCGGCCCGTGCCGGCAGCGAGGCGTAGAGCAGCGTCGACAGAAACGATACCAGGACATCCCCGGTCAGTTTACGAACGACCAAAAAGCCGAGGACGACAACGATTCCGTTCAGAAAGAGGTTGACCGCCTTGTATCCTGCAGGCGATTCTCCAAACAGAAAGAATTCGACCGTATGAAGAGAGGAAAGAAGCGGTCGATAATATTTCAGGGCCCCAAGCTTCAACCCCTCGCCCACATCTCCCGTTGTGCCAAGAACCAGTGGTTCCATGAAAAATTTCGGAATATTTCCGAAATTCCGGATCATGGGGTCTTCCAGGATGACCCCGGTTGAGTCCCAGACGAAATCGTTGCCTAACGTCTTTGCGTAGATCAACATTGAATAGGAAAAGAGAAAAAGAGTGCAACACAGCAGGATTTTTTTTGATCCAGTACCACTTAAATCAAGGTTTTTCAGCCATACCAACATGTTTCGCCCGTTTCCCCTGCAAATCGATTTAAAGGCTAGCGTGTCCCAAATCATGAACAGTCCTCAACGCATCCGGAACGATACGGTTGAACTGCCCGAATTGAGACCAGGTCAGGCATAAAACCGTTCAACGATTCCGGCAATCCGCTCAACCTCGGTCAGACCGGGCCACAGGGGCAGACGCAAAAGGCGCTCGGACAAGACCTCCGTGTTGGGTAATGCGCCGCATTGCCGGGCGTACTTCCGGCCAGCCGGGGACGAATGCAACGGCACATAATGAAACACCGAATGCACCCCTGCCGCTTTCAGTGCGGAGATCAATGCCGTCCGCCTGGCAGGTGAATCGAGCAGCAGATAGTACATATGGGCGTTGTGTTCGCAGTGAGCCGGGATGATCGGCCGACGGACTTTTTCACGTGCTTCAAGGGCAAAGAAGGCCTTGTGATAATCCTCCCAGATCGACAGCCGTCGGGCAGTAATGGATTCGGCTTCTTCCATTTGCGCACAAAGAAAAGCGGCAATAACTTCGCCCGGCAGGTAACTGGACCCGACATCGACCCATGTGTATTTATCGACCTCACCACGAAAAAACTGGCTGCGATTGGTCCCCTTCTCACGAATGACTTCCGCCCGCTGAGCCAGCTCCGGGCGGTTCACCAGCAAGCCTCCCCCTTCACCGGAGATAATATTCTTTGTTTCGTGGAAGCTGAGACAACCAAGGTCGCCGATACTGCCGAGAGGTTGACCTTTGTAGGTGGCCATAATCCCTTGCGCAGCATCTTCAATCACCAGAAGGTTGTGCCGTTTGGCAACCGCACAGATAACGTCCATCTCACACCCGACCCCGGCATAGTGTACGGGGACAATGGCGCGTGTTCTTGGTGTGATCGCCGCCTCAATCAGGGTTTCATCAATATTTAGTGTGTCTTGTCGAATATCGACAAACACCGGAACTGCGCCGCGCAGTACGAAAGCATTGGCCGTCGACACAAAGGTGTATGACGGCATGATCACTTCGTCACCCGGTTGCAGATCAGCGAGCAAGGCCGCCATCTCAAGTGCTGCAGTGCAGGAATGGGTCAACAGAGCCCGCACGCACCCGGACTGGGCCTCCAGCCAGGCATGACAGCGTTTTGTAAACGAGCCATCGCCGGCAAGCTGACCGCGATGATGCGCTTCACTGATATAAAAAAGCTCTTTGCCGGTCATAAACGGCTTGTTAAATGGCAGCATGCGGCACTACGTCCTTTCACCAGGCGAGAATGGGCCATCAGGTCTTGCGGCGACACGGACCTTCCTCGCCTGAATTCGGTGCGCGTTACTGTGCACGGCGTTCCATGATTGCGGCATATTTGAAACGTGCCTTGATTTCATAATTCCGGGCAAGGTAATCCTTGAGAGGATCCCCCTCTGGCGATAGATAGTCCCAGATGACCCAACGCGTCCGATCTGCCTCCAGTAACTCTCTGGCGTGAAGGAGTTGCTCGCGGGTATTCATCGGGTAAGTCAATAAATCGTAAGGGGTTGGATTGTCAGCCTGCAATAAGAAATAGAACATCGCCATATAGGTGTAACAAAACACCTTCTCCCCCGGTTGGAGTCGCGGGCGCAGGAACGCCATGGTCCCCTCTATCGTCTTGGCATGGCCAACGATCGTTGATCCGACCGGTCCCGCCGGGGTCTGCGTCACCACGCGCGGGGCAAGGAGCCCCAACAGACCGTAGCCGATAACAACGGTGACAAATACGGCCAGCCAGCACCGGACCAGCCACTTTCTGGTTTTGGTCAGGACGATGCCCACTCCACTGTCGCTAGAGTACAAATAGAGAATAATCACAAGAACAGCGGCTGGCGCAGCAAAAACCAGCGTGGAGTCGGAGGGGCGATGTAACGCTCCAAAATAACTGGCAATAAAGAAGGCTGTCAGCGCCGCCGATTTATGTTTGCACAGACAACGACTCCGCCACAGAGCGCCCAGAGCCAGGCTCCCAAGGATAGGAAGCAGAAACATGACGAGTTGCCCAAGGTACCCCGTATGCCACGCAAAAATCCGCACCCAGTCGACGAACGTTTCGCGAAACAGCCACGTCGAGTGGGTACCCGCCCAGTTTTTCAAGATCGCACTGAGAATGGTCCCATGATGGGATGCCATCTTGTGATACTGGGTCAGGGGGAATTCGATCAGATCGTAGATAAGGGAATCCCAGCCGACAATCAGGACAAAGCCGACAACCAATGGGAGGGTGACGATTAAAACGCCCCCCCAGAACCAGGATAGGGCACGCAATCCTTTCCCGGGGCGCGTCAGCAACAGGGCGATGGAGGCGGCGAGAATCCACAATCCGCCTTTGTGTTGCATAGTAAACGCGGCAAGCGCAGCGAACCCCCCAGAGACCGCCATTTTTCCATAGAACGCAGGCGCCTCCTCGTCCGTCAGCAAATAGACCAGGCTGAAAAGACAAAGAGCCAGTACCAGCCAGTGGTAACTGGCCAAAAACCAGCTATAGCCTGCATAGTAGGCAAGATAGGCTGCTGCCATCACATACGGGGTCAGTCTGCGGACCCCGAACCGCTGCAGCGCCCACCACGTTCCGGCCAGAATCATGACCGCAGTCAAGATCACCCCGACACGCAGAATAAAGAACGTCGGACCGAACAGGGTAAACAACAGGGCATAAAAATAGTATGAGCCGGGAGTGACCGGGTTGAAGAAATCCCGATAGGGGACTTCGCCCTGAAATATCCTGCGGGCCGACTCGGCGACGAGCCCTTCGTCACCATAGGAAAAGTTCGGATTCAGGATATCCATTTCAATAGACCAAAAAATGACCGCAAGTAACGCGACCCCGGCCAACCCCAGCAAGAACCCGTATCGATGGAGATCGGCTTTGCTCTCATTCATCACAAAAACTCCACAAGATCTCAACTGCCGCTAAAAAAGAGGTGACATTGATAAGGATTATCCCGACGTTCCGAAATCAACACAGACGAATCAGACCAGCACTCTCCATAAAGAGTCAGGAGGGACTCAGCCCGACCATATTCCCGGCATCAATGTACCGCACCCCGTTCTGGGGCAGTCTACCGTTGAGGTTCAAGCGCCGCCCACATTTTACGCAGGCCATCAGACAACGAATGGCTTGGCTTCCAACCGCAATTCTTCTGAATCTTGTCGATATTGAGGATATTACACGGGACGTCAAATTTGCGAGACGGGTCATAGGTGACACGACAGTTGAGCCCGGTCACATCCTGAATGGTTGTCAAAAGGTCCGTCAGGCTGACACCGACACCGGAACCGAGATTGTAGACACCCGAAGGGACCCCCACCTCAAGAATCGATTCGACCGCAAGGGCGACATCCGCTTCGTAGATGTAATCGCGAACCACCGAACCATCGCCCCAGATAGAAATTGTTTCGCCGTGCAACGCCTTGTGTAAAAAGACCCCCACCGCGCCCTGCGGGCGTTCGACGCTTTGACTTTCGCCAAAAGGGTTGGCCAGTCGCAAAATGGCATAATCCAATCCGTAATTGTGCCCGAATAAACGGATATATTTTTCGATCATCAGCTTGGACACCCCGTACGAGGCAATGGGCTCGGTCGGGTCGGTTTCTAACAGGGGGCCGTTTTGGGCGGCGACACCGTATACGGTTCCACCAGACGACGCAAAGAGCAGGCGTTGGCCGGGCTGCTCACGCATCAGCTCGAGCAGACGCACAGTGGGCATAACGTTGGTCTCGATATCGTAGTGGATATCATTCATTGACGACTGCGGAATTGTCGTACCAATAAAATGCAGAACGGTTGGTATGCCATTCACCGCACGCCTCAGATCGCCCACATTCATGAAGTCGCCGGTCATCAGTTCGATTTTTTGAAGGACATCTCGCAATCGCCAGGTGTCGACGCCCTCTTTGTCAAAAACACGAACTTTCCAGCCGGTCGACACCAGTCGACGGACAACCACCGAACCGAGGAAACCGCAGCCACCAAGGATTACGCAGTGTTTGTCAGTTTTATGTTGCATCACTTGGCCTTTCACGCCGAATCTCGCGGATAACATAATTTGGTGCCCGGTTGGTGTTCATCAGAATACGGCCGATATACTCGCCGATCAGGCCAAGAAAAGCGATCTGCGCCCCACCAAGCACCATAACAACCACGATCAGCGAAGTCCACCCTTGCACCGGCTCACCGAAAAACAGTTTGTTAATCACGATAAAAACAGCCAGCACAAACCCGACAAATGAACTTATAAAACCAACAATTGAAGCGACCTGAAGAGGACGAATCGAAAAGTTCACCAACAGATTGATCCCATGCGTGATGAGTTTAAAAAAGGTGTATTGCGATTCAAATTCTGATTTGGGGTTTTGCACCGTTACGCCGCCAACATTGGCCGTCGTCCAGCTGATAAAACCATCGAGGTAGATGTAGGAGGTGTTATATTGAACGACTTCGGCGACGACCCAGGAACGAATGGCGCGAAAACTGCTGAAATTCCCCTTAAGGGCCGTTGCCAGAATTTTACGTGACAGCCACTTACTGAAGTCAGAGGTCAAATTGCGGAACAGACTATGGGGGCGCTTGTTCGGGAGCCCATAGACGACATCAAACCCTTCATTAATTTTTTCGACCAGACTTGAAATCTCCTCCGGCGGATGTTGAAGGTCCTGGTCGAGGGTGATGATCAGGTCACCCCGCGCCTGCGCCAGGCCAGCCAGAGTGGCGTTGTGCTGGCCAAAATTACGACTCAACTGGACCAGACAAACTTCCGGCATACGTTGCTGCAATTGCCGAATCACTGCGCAGCTGTCATCCCGACTACCGTCATCAACCAGTATAATTTCGTAGGTCCCGAACGTACAACCCACCGGGGCAAGCCTGGCACATAACGCCTCGACCATGCGCGCACCATTGTAGATCGGAACAACAAAAGAGATTTCCAGCGAATCACTTCCCTTTACCACACGATTATCATTCATCAGGGGACCTTTTCGTCACTCGCATCAGCTCTAAAGACAACGAATTTTAAGACAACAAAAGCAAGCACCGCCATGGGAGGCACTAATATCGCCCCGGCCAGATAACTGTTGACCCCGTAACGAACCAGAAGATCGAGAGCTGCTATATTGGCAAAATACAGGCTGGTCCAGCTCAATACATAACGGCGAAATGCATGGCCACTACGGTTACCAAAAACATAACGGCCATGTGTCTGATAATTGAACGTTACACCGAAGACAAAAGATAATGTTGCCGCCGTTACGTGCCATAATCCAGCATAGATCAACAGTGCATAAACACCGTAATTCACTGCGGTATTCAAACCCCCGACAACAATAAACCTTATGAATTTGTGCGTTTCCTGCTTCACTTTCAGGCTATTTTCTGATTTTGTCGAGGTAAAAGAAAAACAGCTTTTTTTTCAAGCCAACCATCAAATTACTAATCTTAATACGGGCAACATCACCCCTCGTCAATCGAATACCTTGCTTTTGAGCAATCCCTTTAAATTCAGTCTCAAGCGATTTAAAAATCCTTGCAGTATTATTGGATCGGTGGAAACGAATCGCCACCAAAGCCTCCGGGATAAAGATGACATTTTTCCCTTTCCCGATAGCGATCGAAAAGTCAACATCACAAGAATTGGGGAAGGAGCTATCGTATCGGATATCAGCGAGAGCGCTTGTCCTGATCAGCAAAGGAACCCCGTATAAATTTCTGCCAGAAATGATGGATCTTCGGGCGATAATGTCACTGTCAACCAGACCGGAAAGGCCGAAATGCCTCCGGGCAATCAACTTATCGTCCTCATCCACAAATAATGTCTCACAATAAATCGCAGGCACTTCGGTGTGAGTCTTTGCGATGTTATAAGCCGCGGCCAAGGCAATGTCCGCACAGAGAAAATCGTCATGAGAAAGGACCAGATAGTATTCTGTTTCAACATCATCTAGACAAGCGTTGAAGTTGCCCAACATCCCGATATTTTTGGGTCTCGGGCAGAAAACAACCCGATCATCCGCAAGGTACCGAGTCACAATCTCCCGCGTGTTATCCGTCGAGCAGTTATCCACGATCACGAGCCGAAAATCGCGAAAGGTCTGACACAGAACAGACTCAATCGCCCGTCCGATGAATCGTGCGCCATTCCACACCGGGATAAAGACTGTTATTTTCTGAATTTCATTTCCCGGCATTGCGGATAAAATCTCTCACCTGACCCGCTTAAGATAACCGTCAGGAGCGACGGTTATCAAAAGTTTATTTTGGATGTCTCTATCAATCTCAAATTCAGAATGAGATTCCAGATACTTCCACACCGCCGTTTTTGGATTATTGCCCGGGCCCCATGGGCGATCAGGAAACATGTCCGCAGGCATATCCTCGACAACAGTGTCGAAAACGATGCAATAACTTCCCTTGCCTGTCAGTGGCGCATAAGCTTCGAGTTCGGCAAGAACATGATCATGCGTATGATTACTGTCGAGACAAACCAGGACACGCGAATAATTCGCAGCGACGGATCGGACCTGTTCAATGATCTCTGGAGCGATACTGGAACCCTGAATCATCTGAATACGCGATGCCATGGGATGGGCTTCAATCGCGTCAAGGTTATGTTTTCGAATGTCGATATCGACACCCAGAACCTTGCGGTGAGATTGTTTAGGATTGAGTTCAACCCCGGTCTCTATCGCATCACACATGTCCAGAAGAGCCAGCATGGACGCACTGAATATAAGCGACCCACCGTGAGCTATGCCGGTTTCGATGATAAGATCTGGTCTGACCGCCCAGATAAGCTCTTGCATCGCAACAATATCTTGCGGGTACTGAATGATCGGGCGACCTTGCCAGGAAAAATTGTAGGAATATTTTGGAATCGTTGAAGCGCATAAAAATGTGCTTGCCGATTCGCAGAGCGGCTTATTCTTTGAAACGTTGGCAATACGCTCTTTAACTTCTTTTTGAAAAT
Source organism: Desulfuromonadaceae bacterium UBA2294 (assembly GCA_002345625.1). Classification (GTDB taxonomy): domain Bacteria; phylum Desulfobacterota; class Desulfuromonadia; order Desulfuromonadales; family UBA2294; genus UBA2294. The sequence continues at coordinate 42,753 of DDWE01000144.1, forward strand.
CATCCATGATCGACCTCTACATAATTAAATGCGTTGTTTGACATTTGTTTGATCTCAGCGAGATAATTCGAGTTCATCACGTAAATAATCGCATCCTTCGGCAGTAACGGCAAAACCTCAGATGGCCCTTGAACCAGCAACCCCGTAGAGGGCAAAAACTTGCCTTGCTTGGCAGGATTAATATCGATAACGATGTTTACGGGTTGACCAAACCGCGCTTTGAGTAGAGCAAATATGACCCCTTTTGAGGCGCCACCCCAAATAGCAGCGATTTCAGGACCGGGCCGATCCACATCAACAGAACGAGTGAAGTCTTTGGGGAACCGGACTCTATCATTCAAATCAATGACCGGTCTTTTCAGGGTTGCCAACTCAGCCACGACATAGAGGTACTGATTGCCAAACAACCGGCCGCTTTCGATCACAGTACCAAACATTCTGAGAAAATCAGAAATCCTGAAGTAGTTTACGTGCTCATAAAAAACATCAAACCATGCACGATGTCCACAGATCCACTCAAAACACGGCACTTCAATGTATATCTTGCCACTGCCACCATTTGCCTCTTTGAGCTGGAGCAAAAAAGCATACGGGTCCTGAACATGCTCAAGGACATGCCGCAACACAAACCCTTTCGCCTTGACTCCGACTCCAGGCTCAAAGTATTGCCTCAATATGTTCGGGCTGGTTCCTTCGTAGGTCGGATCAAAGCCAGTAACGGAAAATCCTTTTGACAACAACATCTCGAGGAAAAACCCTTTACCGCAACCAACTTCAACGAGTGAATGGATCCCTAAAAGGCGCTCGACGATGGATGAAACCTGCTCAAGGTGCTCCTGGAATAGAGGGCTTAATGCTTGCTCGTTTTGATAGGTGGCATCATACTCCATTAATTCAGGACGAAAGGCGGAGTTATAAACAAGGCCTGTTTCCATATCCTCAACCAAGACCACATCACCCTTTGGGCATGCCTTGGCTGCCTCGACAGTCGCATACATCCGATTCTGAAAAACGGGTAACTGCTCCTGCTTATACAGGAGTTCCATATGAGCATCCGGGTTCATGATAACGCCACGCTCCTGACCCCGACAACACAGGGGGGATCAACCAGGTTTTCGGGGCGGGCTCCAAACTCAAGTAAATCACGCCGCCCATATTCGTCAGCAATCTGTTCTGCGAAGTGGCGCACNNCACCGTCACCGCCACACCGGAGCAGATGTTGACAGCGCCCTGTTCTGCACTCAGTGCGGTTTCAACAATCATGCGACCAGCTTCACAGACATCGATAAAATCACGAATTTGACTGCCGCTGGTCAACTCGGCCGGCTTGCCGGCGGCAAGCCGGTCACGCAGGTAGGGGACCAGACGCCGTGCGTCCTCCCCTTCACCGTAAAGATAGAACAAACGGCACCAGGAAAATTCAACCCCTTGCGCGGGAAGCCATTGTGACAAGGCCATAAACGCAGCCGCTTTGGCACCAGCGTAAGGGGTCAACGGCTGCAGTGGCGTGTCAATGGACAAGACTCCTCCACCAAGATCGTACTCAAAACAAGTGCCGATGCCAATAAAACGCCGCACTCCCGCTTGGGCAGCGCCCTTCGCCAACTGCAATGTTCCCGCTAAACAATCAAGATTTTTTGCCGATTGAAGATATTGCCCGGGCTCAACATACCAGGCAACGTGAATAACGGTATCGACCCCCCGACAAGCAACGGCCCACCACTGGTCATCCACGGCAAAAAGATCCTGCGTATCGACAATCGACTCAATGCTGTCAACGTTTTCAAGCCGGCACTGCGTCCCCGAACGGATAACGGCACGGACCGTCTCCCCACGCTCACGTAGCGCCCGAAGCACTTGCCGGCCGACAAAACCTGTGGCGCCGGTGAGCAAGACAACGCGGCTCACGCAATCTCCAATTCTGGCACGGCGGTGACAAATCGCGTACCGAGGTCGAATAACCAGGCGTTTTGCTGCTTAACCTCCAGGGCAATGTTCCATGGAAGTATGAGCAGATAATCTGGACGCTGCTCAATCAGAACATCTGGAGCCAGGATAGGGATATGACTTCCCGGCATGAATTTACCCTGTTTGGCGGCGGCGGCATCGCAGACGAACGGGAGCAGGTCGGGTTTGACGCCAGCGTAATTTAGCAAGGTATTCCCCTTGGCGGCAGCACCGTAGGCGGCAACCGTCTTGCCGATGCGTTTTTGCGTCAGCAGAAAGGTCAAAAGGTCATCCTTGATCCGATCCGCCCGGCTTTGAAAACCCTGGTAGGCTGACCGGGTTTGCATCCCTTGGCGGGATTCCTCTTCCAGCATCGCGGCAACGGCAGGCGTTGAGCAACGCTCATCGTCAGCATGGCAGCCGTATACACGCAGACTCCCTCCGTGAGTGGGCAATATGTCGACGTCAAAAACCCGCAGACCGGCAGCGTCGAACATCCGCAAGACGGTATAAAGTGACAGATAGGAAAAATGTTCATGATAGATCGTGTCAAACTGGGCCTGTGCGAGCAACTGCATCAGGTGTGGGAACTCCAGGGTGATCGTGCCCCCTGGCTTGAGAGCAGCCTTCAGCCCTTGCGTGAAATCGTTGATATCAGGAACATGCGCGTAGACGTTGTTGCCCGCGATGAGGTCAGCTTGCCTCCCCGTCGCCGCCAGTTTTTTGCCGAGCTGCTCGCCAAAAAACTCACGCAGAACCGGGATGCCGAGCCGCTCGGCCGCAGCGGCAGTGCTGGCAGTCGGTTCGATGCCCAGACAAGGAATACCGGCGGCGACAAAATTCTTGAGCAGGTAGCCGTCGTTGGAGGCAACCTCGATCACCAGGCTTGCGGAAGTCAATTCCAGCTGTTTGACAATTTTGCTTGTGTACTGTTCTGCATGAACCAACCAGCTGGACGAAGTACTCGAAAAGTAGGCATAGTCAGAATCAAACAACTTACCTGCTTCGGTATAGTCTTCAGTCTGTACCAGCCAGCATTGGGTACAAACCAGAACCCGTAAAGGGTAATACTTCTCTGGAGCGTGCAAGGCCGGTTCTGCAAGATAGGCGTTAGACGGAGGTGCTGAACCCAGATCCACTAACGGAAGAGTCAGTTCCGCACGACAATGACGACAATTCATAGATCGAACCCTTCAAAATCAGCCGCGATAAAGGGATGTAGAGAATCCCTCTCAGAAAGTTCGGAAATCGGTAAGGGCCAGTCGATTGACAGC
>DDWE01000046.1 GCA_002345625.1 Desulfuromonadaceae bacterium UBA2294
CGCCATCGCGGCGCCGGCATGGGCGGTGGTCACGACGAGCGTGAGCAGACCCTGAATCAGTTGCTGGTCGAAATGGACGGTTTCGAGTCGAACGAAGGGGTTATCCTTATCGCCGCCACTAACCGCCCCGATGTCCTTGATCCGGCATTGCTGCGTCCGGGCCGATTTGATCGCCAGGTGATGGTGCCGCGTCCTGATGTCAAGGGCCGCCTGAAAATCCTGCAGGTTCATTCGCGCAAAGTCCCCATGGAAGAGAATGTTAAGCTGGAAGTTGTCGCCAAGGGGACGCCCGGTTTTTCCGGCGCAGATCTGGAAAATTTGATTAACGAGGCGGCTCTTCTTGCGGCTCGCGCCGACAAGAGCGCGGTCACCATGGGCGATGTTGAAGCGGCCAAGGACAAGGTGCTGATGGGAGTAGAGCGTCGCTCCCTGGTCATTACCGAAGAAGAGAAGAAAGTGACCGCTTATCACGAGGCCGGCCATGCTCTGGTCGCCCTGTTCCTGCCCGGTGCCGACCCGGTGCACAAGATCTCCATCATCCCGCGTGGTCGGGCGATGGGGGTGACCATGTATCTGCCGAAAGAGGATAAGTACAACGAGACCGAAAACGGGCTTTATACCCGAATCTGCACCTTGCTCGCCGGGCGCATCGCTGAAGAGATGACCTTTGAGTCGATCACCAGCGGTGCCTCCAACGATCTGGAGCGCGCCACGGCCATCGCCCGCAAGATGATCTGCGAATGGGGGATGAGCAAGACACTCGGCCCGTTGACCTTTGGTGAGAAAGAGGGGGGCGAGGTGTTCCTCGGCCGCGATTTCGGTCATGTCAAAAACTACAGCGAAGCGACCGCCCAGGTGATCGACAGCGAGATTCGGCGTATCGTCACTGAAAACTATGAACGAACCCAGAAAATACTGTTGGAGAACCGCGACGCCCTGATCCGGGTCTCCGAGGCGCTTCTGGAGCGGGAGAATATGGACGGCGAAGAGCTGCGCGTTCTGGTCTTCGGCCCGGATTCCTCCCCGCCTGAGGATACAACAGCAGGGGCCTCAGTGGCGCCGGGTGCCGGTGCCTGTCTTGATCAGGCCGATTCGGACCCAGCCTGTTGAGTGTGACCGGTTTATACAACAAGGGAGGCGAGCAGCCTCCCTTGTTGTTGGGTCGTACAGCGTGCCTCGACCTGACCCGGCCGCGGATCATGGCCGTACTCAATGTCACCCCGGATTCTTTCTCTGATGGTGGCAAGCACAACAGTGTCGATGCCGCCCTGTACCGGGTGGCACAGATGGTGGAGGAAGGGGCCGACCTGGTCGATATTGGTGGCGAGAGTACCCGCCCCGGCGCCGCGGCGGTCCCCGAAGAGCAGGAGTTGCAGCGGGTGGTGCCGGTGGTCGAGGCGGTGCGTGATCGTTTCGATCTGGCCATTTCCGTCGATTCCAGCAAGAGCGTTGTTGCCCGGGCGGCCGTGGCCGCCGGTGCCGACTTTGTCAACGACATCAGCGGCCTCTCCTTCGACCAGCAGATGGCAGCGACCGTGGCGCAAAGTGGTGCTGGTCTGTTTCTGATGCATACGCGCGGTCGCCCCGACCAGATGCAGCACCAGACCGACTACACCGACGTTATGGTCGAAGTGATCACTTGTTTGCGGAACAGCATGGACAAGGCCATCTCCGCCGGGATTCTCCCGGTCAAGATTGCCGTCGATCCCGGTATTGGTTTTGGCAAGAGTGTCGAGGGGAATCTGGAGCTACTGCAACGGCTGGATGAGCTGCTGGTACTCGGCCGACCGGTGTTGCTCGGCACCTCGCGCAAAAGTTTTATCGGTCGTGTGTTGCAACAGCCCGACCCGCGGGAACGACTCTACGGGACGCTGGCGACCGTGGCCCTAGGTGTCGCCTCTGGTGCCCGAATCTTCCGGGTTCACGATGTTCGCGCCGCACGTGAAACAGCACTCATGGCCTGGGCGGTGTTGCATGGCATCGAGGCTGAATAAAAGGCTTTCATCACGAAGGGCACGAAGAAAATCGAAATCATTTTGGTTTTAACCCCAAAGCTTTTGTTTTTAACTTCGTGTTTTTCGTGCCCTTCGTGGTGAACACATTTTGTTGTTACCCGTTTCACCTGTTTACATGTTTTTCGTTTGATTCGAGTTTTTGCGACGCACAGGTTCTTGAGGGGCTGGTTCAATGGCTGAGCTGACAGGAATGTTCAAAAATTTCCGCTGGGTGCTTGACCTGCTCGATATCGGGCTGGTTGCCTTCATTATTTACCGGATCTTCCTGTTGATCAAGGGGACCCGGGCGGTGCAGATGCTGCTCGGTCTGGCTGTGGTTCTGTTGGTCTACATCGCCGCTCAGGTCGGTGGCCTCTACACCCTGCATTGGGTGCTCGATAACTTCTTGTCATCAATCATTCTGGTTATTGTTGTTATTTTTCAGGCCGATATTCGCCGGGCGCTGATCCATGTCGGCCGCAACCCTTTTTTTGCCGATCTCTCCTATCGTGAAGAGTCGGCGGTCATTGAGGAGCTGTCGAAGGCCGCCGGGGTTATGGCCGCGCGACGCATCGGCGCTCTGATCGTTGTTGAACGCGAAACCGGTATCAACGATTTTCTTGAAGTCGGGGTTGAGATCGACGCCAAGGTCTCCAGCGAACTGATCCATTCGATTTTTCTCACGACATCTCCGATACACGACGGCGCCCTGGTGGTGCAGGATGGGCGGTTGAAACGGGCTGGCTGTTTTCTGCCGTTGACCCAGGACACTACGGTCAGCCGCAAATTCGGCACCCGGCATCGGGCCGCCATCGGCCTGACAGAACTGGTCGATGCCGTCGCCATCGTCGTCTCTGAGGAGACCGGCAAGGTGTCGGTGGTGGTCGGTGGGAGGTTGACCCGCGATCTCGATCCGCCGACACTCAAACGCGTCCTGACGCGCCTGCTTGAACCGCGGCGGGTGACGGCCAAGAAACGGTAAAACCATGAATTTGACTCTGACTGAAAACTGGCTGTTGAAACTGCTGGCCATCGCTTTTGCCCTGGTGCTGTGGTTTTTTGTCATGGGCGAACAGAATCTGGAAAAAGGATTTGCCGTGCCGTTGGAGCTGCAGGGTGTGCCGGACGGGATGGTGGTCAGTAACGAAGTGCCGCGACTGGTCGATGTGCGGATCAGCGGGCCGCGCACCGTGCTGATGAACCTGCAGGCCAACGAGCTCGGCCTGACCCTGGACCTCAAGGAGTTGCCGCCGGGGATCACCTCGTTCAAACGCCTTGACGAGCGTTTCCGTCTGCCGCGTACCCTGAAAGTCACCCGCATGGCACCGGCGGTCATCGATGTCCGTCTGGAGCGTCTGCGTAACAAGAAGGTACCGGTCCGGGTGACCTTGACCGGGGATCCATCAGAAGGTTTTTATGTCGTATCGATGAAGGCGACTCCGGCACGGGTGGTGGTTTCCGGCGCTGAAAGTGAATTGAAGAGCGTCAATGAGATCCCGACCGAGGTGATCGACCTGACCGATGTCAAGGAGAGTTTCAGCCAGATCGTGTCGCTCGACTACATCGGTAAATACTCTGAACTCAAAGAAGATAAAACCACTGACGTGCGGGTGGAAATCGCACCGGTGACAACGTTGGATAAAGGGAAGAAATGAAAAAGAAGCTTTTCGGCACGGATGGCGTGCGTGGGGTAGCAAATATCCACCCGATGACAACAGAAATGGCCCTGCAACTGGGTCGGGCGGCGGCGTACCTGTTCAAGGATGGTGAACGCCGACATCGGATCATTATTGGTAAAGATACGCGCCTCTCCGGCTATATGCTCGAGAGTGCTCTGGTGGCCGGTATCTGCTCCATGGGAGTCGATGCCTATCTGGTCGGGCCGATGCCGACACCGGGAATCGCTTTTCTGACGACGTCCATGCGCGCCGACGCCGGTGTGGTGATCTCTGCTTCACATAATGCTTATCAGGATAACGGCATCAAATTCTTTTCTCGTGACGGATTCAAGCTCCCGGACGCCATGGAGATGGAGATGGAAGCGTTGATCGGCTCCAGCCGGGTCGATGCTTTGCGGCCGGTGGCCGGCGATGTCGGCAAAGCTTACCGGATCGATGATGCCAAGGGGCGCTACATCGTTTTTCTTAAACATGCTTTTCCGCGGGAACTCGATCTCAACGGCATGAAGATTGTGCTCGATTGTGCCAACGGGGCGGCTTACAAGGTCGCACCGACCGTGCTCGAAGAGCTCGGAGCCCAGGTGATCCGTGTCGGGGTGAATCCGGACGGGACCAACATCAACGCCGGTTGTGGTTCCCAGTGCCCGGAGGTGATGGCGGCGGCGGTCCGTGAGCATGGCGCCGATCTCGGTATTGCCCTCGACGGTGATGCTGATCGGGTGATCTTTGTGGATGAGCATGGCGCTCTGGTTGACGGTGACCAGATCATGGCGATCTGTGGCACCGAGATGATGAAGACGAACACCCTGGCACACAAAACCCTGGTGGCGACAGTGATGAGCAATATGGGGCTCGACATCGCCATTCGCAAGGCCGGCGGGCAGGTGGTCAAAACTGATGTCGGTGATCGCTATGTGGTCGAGGCGATGCGCAAAGGCGGTTACAACCTCGGCGGCGAACAGTCCGGGCACATGATCTTCCTCGACCACAATACGACCGGTGACGGCATGGTCTCGGCCCTGCAAGTGCTGGCGATCATGCAGCGCAGCGGCCGCAAACTGTCTGAGTTGTCGGCCGTGATGCAGACCTTGCCGCAGGTGCTGCTCAATGTCCGGGTCGCAAAAAAAAGACCCCTTGAGGAGCTTCCGGCGGTGCAACAGGCGATCCGTAGTGTCGAAGCCGATCTCGGCGGTAACGGGCGGGTGCTGGTCCGTTATTCCGGTACGGAGGCGCTGCTGCGGGTGATGCTCGAAGGAGAGGATGAAGGGCGGATTCGTGAACAGGCACAACAGATCGCCGCGGTGGTCGAGCAGCAGCTCGGCGCCGGACGGGAGGTTTAGGTGAGTATCGTCAAGCTCGGAGTGAATATTGATCACGTCGCCACCATTCGTCAGGCACGTGGTGGCAAGGAGCCCGATCCGATCGCGGCCGCGGTGCTGGCTGAGCTCGGTGGCGCCGATGGTATTACGGTTCACCTGCGCGAGGATCGCCGGCACATTCAGCCGCGTGATGTGGAGATTCTGCGGCGGACGGTCAAGACCCGGCTCAATCTGGAGATGGCCCCAACCGATGACATGGTCAGTGTCGCCCTTAAAGTTTTGCCCGACTATGTCACCCTGGTGCCGGAGAAGCGCGAGGAGTTGACCACTGAAGGGGGGCTCGACGTCAGCCTGCACCGCCATCTGGTGCGTAAACAGGTTGATCTGCTGCGTCAAGGGGGCATCACCGTCAGTCTGTTTCTCGATCCCGACATCGACCAGATCAAGATGGCACATCGTGTTGGTGCTGACTACATCGAGATTCACACCGGCACTTACTGCGAAGCACGTACCGCTGAACAGCGCAAGAGCGAGCTGGCCAAGATTGAGACGGCGATCAAGGCCGGACGCAAGCTTGGACTTGGCGTCAATGCCGGGCACGGACTCAATTACAACAATATCCGTCCGATCGTCGCCCTCGGTGGTATCGAAGAGTACAATATTGGTCACAGCATCATTTCACGGGCGGTTCTGGTCGGACTGGAGAGGGCCGTGCGCGAGATGGCGACTCTGGTACGCGGGGGCTGACGATGGCCGTGGCCGGACTCGGCACTGACCTTAGTCGGGTCAGCCGCTTTCAGCGGATGCTGGACGAGAACAGTTCGGCGCTCATTGAGCGTTTGTTCACCCCGGCCGAGCGGGCCTACTCTTTGTCCAAGGGATATCCGGCGCCGCATCTTGCCGCCCGGTTCGCTGCCAAGGAGGCTTTTCTCAAAGCTCTTGGTCTCGGACTGCGCGACGGCATCAGCTGGCAGGATATGTCGGTGGAGAACGATGCGCTGGGTAAACCGTTTATGGTCTTATCCGGGCGTGCCGAGGAGATTTTCACCGGTCGCGGACTGACCGGTTTACATCTGTCTTACAGTCACGAGGGTGACTACGCCGCCGCGACGGTGATCCTGGAGGAACAATGAGATTGCTGACAGCTGACGAGATGCGTGCTCTGGATCGTGAGGCGATCGATCAGTGGGGGCTTCCCGGCGCCGTGCTGATGGAGAATGCCGGCCGTGGTGTGGCCGATCAGCTCGAAGAGACCTTTGCCGAGCTCTGGCCCGGGCCGCTGCTGATTGTCGCCGGCAAGGGGAACAACGGTGGCGACGGATTTGTCGCCGCTCGGCATCTGCTGAATCGCGGCTGGGATGTTTCTCTTTTGCTGCTCGCCGACTTGAAGGCCGTGACCGGTGATGCCCGACTGTTCCTTGATCTGATGCAACGCTCCGGTGCCGATCTGCACCCGGCCGACGACGGCGCCGCTTTTCTGTCCGCCATTGCCGAATTGCCGGCCCCGGTCCTGGTGGTCGACGCCCTGCTCGGCACTGGCTTTACCGGCGCACTCAGTGCACATTATTCCGAGGTGATCGACTGGGTCAACGCTCTGGGGGTTCCGGTGCTGGCGGTCGATGTGCCGTCGGGGACCGATGCCACCAGTGGTGCTGTCTCTGGAACCGCTATTCAGGCTGAGTTGACCGTCACCTTCGAATCGGCCAAGGTCGGTCATGTCGTCGACCCGGCCGCCGATTATGTCGGTGACCTCACCGTGGTCGATATTGGTATCCCCCAGGCCCTTTCTTTGCAACACGCCGGGTGCCATCACTATGTTGATGCCGAGGCTGCGGCTGAATTGTTGCCGGAACGGCCCCTCGACGGCCACAAGGGGACCTTCGGTCATCTACTTGTTGTCGCCGGGTCCACCGGGAAGACCGGCGCCGGTATTCTGGCTGCCACCGCCGGGCTGCGCAGCGGCGCCGGCCTGGTGACCCTGGCGTGTCCAGCCTCCCTCAACACCATTTTCGAAGTCAAACTGACTGAAGCGATGACGGCACCGCTCCCCGATGCCGGTGGTGAGTTGACGGGTGAAGCTTTGCCTGAGTTGACTCTGCATTGTGAAGGGAAGCAGGCGCTGTGCGTTGGTCCGGGACTCGGCACCGGGACGCCGGTCAGTGCCCTGATCCGTGGTCTGCTGGCGGGCACCGATCTGCCTTTGATCCTGGATGCTGACGGCCTCAATGTCCTGGCCGCAAACGGTAAGCTGTTCCGGCACCGGGCGATTCCGGCGGTATTGACTCCGCATCCCGGAGAAATGGCGCGGTTGCTGAACGTACCGGTGGCGACCGTCACCGCCGATCGTCTCGGTATTGCCCGCAAATTTGCGGTCGAACATGGGGTTGTGCTGGTGCTCAAGGGGGCACAGACGGTTGTTGCTGCCCCTGATGGAAATGTTTATCTTAATGGCAGTGGCAATCCTTTATTGGCCAGCGGTGGAACCGGCGATGTGTTAGCCGGTTTGATCGGCGGTCTCCTCGCTCAGGGCCTTGACCCGGTCTCTGCCGCTGTGCTCGGCGTTTTCTGGCACGGTTTCGCCGCCGATCGGCTGGCTGAAAGTCGCGGAGATGCCGGGCTGCTCGCCAGCGATCTCCTGCGTGCCTTGCCGGATGCCCGGCATGCGTTGTTGCATGGTGATCTGGAGTAAAAATCTGTCTTATCCCCCGACGGGTGCGGTATGATTGTGTAAACTCACCACAGGGTGGGGTGTTGTTAAAGGAGAGGAACCATTATGTTGACCGCAAAAGAGATTATGACCAAGGCTGTGCGCAGCGTCCCGCTTGGTACCAGCATCGAGGCTCTTGCCGGCTTGTTTGAAGAGACCCGTTACAACGCCTTGCCGGTGGTGGATGACGCTGGGAAGCTGGTTGGCATCGTCAGCCAGAACGATCTGATCGAGCGTGACAAACCGTTGCATATCCCGACAGTGGTTTCGATTTTCGACTGGGTGATCTACCTGGAGAGCGAGCAGAAGTTCAAGGATGACGTCAAGCGCATGGCCGCACGCACCGTTGACGAAATTTATGTCGCAGACCCTGTTACCTGTTCACCGGAGACTCCGGTGAGCGAGGTTGCCGCATTGATGAGCGAAAAAAAGGCACATATGGTGCCGGTCCTCGATGGCGATAAGCTGATTGGTGTTGTTGCTCGCCTCGATATTATCCGCAGCATGGGGAACTGATGTGGGCCAAGTCCGCTTTGTCAGTGACAGCCCGGCGGCGACGCAGGCTTTTGCCGCCCGGCTGGGCGCTTTATGCCCGGATGGTCTGGTTCTGTTGCTGACCGGTGATCTCGGCAGCGGTAAAACCTGCTTTGTTCAGGGGTTGGCCAACGGGCTTGGCGTCTCGAATGAAGAGCCGGTGAACAGCCCGACTTACGCACTCATGAACCATTATCACGGTCGTTGCGAACTGTATCATTTCGACCTGTATCGCCTTGCGAGCGGCGACGAACTTGACGAACTCGGCTTTGACGAGATCTTTGCCGGACCGGGGGTCAAGGCCGTGGAATGGCCGGGTTTGCTGGAGCCGGCGGCCCTCGACGGAGTGCATGTCCGTTTTTGTTACGGGGTCACCGACAGTGAGCGCGAGCTGGAGTTGACGTCGCTGGGAACCTTGGGTACCGCACTGCTGGCACAGCTAGTCTAAAAGGGGGACAAGGCAATGGGGGCGAAAGAGTATGATATTGCCGTGATTGGCGGCGGTCCCGGTGGCTATGTCGCGGCGCTACGTGCAGCCCGCCAAGGGGCGAGTGTCTGCCTGTTCGAAGCCGACAAGCTTGGCGGCACCTGTCTCAATCGGGGCTGTATCCCGACCAAGGCGCTCTATGGCACTGCCCGTTTACAGGAGCAGTTGCGTCAGGCGGCCGATCATGGTTTCACCCTGCAAGGTGTGAGTTTCGATTATGCTCAGGCGGTGGCGCGCAAGGATGCCATTGTCGATCAACTGGTCGGCGGAATCGTCCAGTTGTTGAAAAGCGCGGGAGTCGATGTCTTTTCCGGCACGGCGGCCTTCGAAGCCGTCAACCTGATCCGCTTCCAGTGCAAAGGGGTGGTTGGACGGGTTAAGGCGCGCAATATCATCGTTGCCACCGGGTCGCGCTCCGTGCGCCCGAAGGCTCTGGCCGGTGACGGGAAAAATATTTTGACCAGCACCGAAATTCTGGCTATAAAGGATTTCCCTGAGCGCTTGCTGGTGATCGGTGGTGGCTACATCGGCTGCGAATTTGCTTCGATTTTTGCCGCCCTTTCCTGCCGGGTGACCATTGTTGAACAGTTACCACGTATCCTTGCCAACAGCGACAAGCAGATTGTCCGTGAAGTCGAGAAAGCGTTGGCTGAGCGCGAGGTCGAGATTCTGACCGGCGTTGCTGTCGAGTCCCTTGCCGTGCAGGAGAAAGGCGGGGTTGAAGCCCGCTTTGCCGGACGCGTCGAAACCTTTGACAAGGTCCTGGTGTCAGTCGGACGTGCACCTAATTCCACCGGCCTCAATCTGGACGCGGCGGGTGTTGAATCGGTCCGCGGCGCTATTTCGGTTGACGACCATATGCGAACCAACGTGCCGACCATTTTTGCCATTGGTGATGTGACCGGTGGCGTGCAGTTGGCTCACGTCGCCTCGGCTCAAGCCGGGGTTGCCGTCGACAATGCCCTCGGTGGTGATCGCGTCTATTCGGGCAGGGTGGTGCCGAGCGCAGTGTTCACCCTGCCTGAGATCGCCCAGGTCGGGTTGTCGGAAGAAGATTGCAAGGCACAGGGGATCGCGACCAGCATCGGCCGCTTCGCGTTCGCCGCATCGGGCAAGGCGCTGTGTGATGGCGAGTCGCGCGGCCAGGTCAAGATCGTCGCCGAAAAGGACGGCGGGCGCCTGCTTGGTGCTGCCATCGTCGGTGAAGGGGCTTCAACCATGATCGCCGAACTCGCTCTGGCCATGGACCAAGAGTTGACGGCGGCCCAGGTGGCACATGTGATTCATGCTCACCCGACGCTTCCGGAGATTGTCATGGAGGCGGCCGAGGACGTCGACGGTCTGGCTGTGCACAAGGCGGGACGTCGGCGCACTTAATACCTGTAATACGTAGCTAATCCGCGACCTTACTGGCCGCATTTCGAACCAAAGGAGGAAGTAAAGCTTATGGCCCTGGTTGTGCAAAAATACGGCGGAACCTCGATGGGGTCCATCGAGCGCATCCGCAACGTTGCCCAGAGGGTCGCCAAGACCTTCGATGAAGGCAACGATGTGATTGTCGTCGTCTCGGCCATGTCCGGGGAGACCAACAAACTCGTCGCCCTTTGTAACGAGATTAGTGAGCTTCCGAACGAGCGTGAATACGACGTGCTGGTCTCGACCGGCGAGCAGGTGTCGATCGCCCTTCTGGCCATCACTCTGGAGTCGATGGGTTACAAAGCGAAGAGTTATTGCGGCTTCCAGATTCCGATCATTACCGACAGCGCCTGTGCCAAGGCGCGCATTGAAGAGATTGGTGATCAGAATATTCGTGCCGATCTTAAAGAACGAACCATCGTCGTTGTTGCCGGTTTTCAGGGAATCGACCGCAAGGGGAACATCACCACTCTCGGTCGTGGTGGCTCCGATACCTCGGCGGTGGCGGTGGCGGCAGCACTGAAGGCTGACGTCTGCGAGATCTACACCGATGTCGACGGTATCTACACCACTGACCCGCGTATTGTCCCCGAAGCGTCGAAAATGGAGAAAATCTCCTACGACGAAATGCTTGAGATGGCCTCGCTCGGATCGAAGGTGCTGCAGATCCGCAGTGTCGAGTTCGCGAAAAAATACGGCGTGGTGGTCCATGTCCGTTCCAGCTTTAATGACAATTCGGGCACACTAGTGACGAAGGAGGATGCAGATATGGAGACCGTTCTGGTTTCAGGAATCAGTTTCAACAAAGATGAAGCAAAAATCTCTGTGGTGCGCGTACCGGACAAGCCGGGTATCGCCTCCAAGCTCTTCCTGCCACTGTCCGAGGCGAATATCTCCGTCGACATGATTATTCAGAACTTGTCACATGAAGGATTCACCGATGTGACTTTCACTGTGCCGAAGGGTGATTTCAAAAAGGCCCTGAAGATTGTCAACGAGACTGCAGGGGAGATGGAAGCCGGCAAAGTGATCAGCGATGAGAACATCTCCAAGGTGTCGATCATCGGCGTCGGAATGCGTTCGCACTCCGGCATCGCCAGTAAGATGTTTGAGACCTTGTCCAAAGAGGGGATTAACATCCAGATGATTTCGACCAGCGAGATCAAAGTCTCCTGCGTTATCGACGCCAAGTACACTGAGCTGGCGATTCGTGTGCTGCACGCGGCTTTCGGTCTCGACAGCAAGCAGGTCGCTGCCGAGTAAATCTGTTTTTCATTTAATTTATGACGAATCGGGGGCGTCGCCGTCATATTTATCTCGGCGACGTCCTTTCGGTCATAAAGGAGAGATCATGGGTCAGCGCGACACTCTGGTGAAATTGTACGATACGACGCTGCGTGACGGTACGCAGTCGGAGGACATCTCGTTTCAGGTTGAGGACAAGGTGCGCATCGCCCTTGAGCTTGACCAGATCGGGGTACACTACATCGAAGGGGGCTGGCCCGGTTCGAATCCGAAGGACATCGCCTTTTTTAAGGAGATCAAGAAGGAGACCTTGTCGCAGGCGAAGATCGCAGCCTTCGGCTCCACGCGGCGGGCAAAGACGACGCCGGACAAGGATAATAATATCCGTACCCTGATCCAGTCCGAGCCCGATGTCGTCACGATCTTCGGAAAAACCTGGGATTTTCATGTCCGCGAGGCGCTGCGTATCTCGCTGGATGAGAATATGGAGTTGATCTACGACTCTCTGGCCTTCCTCAAGCAGAACGTGGCCGAGGTGGTCTATGATGCCGAGCATTTCTTCGACGGCTACAAGGCTAATCCCGACTACGCTATTAAAACACTGCTGGCGGCGCAGGACGCCAAGGCCGATTGTATCGTTTTGTGCGATACCAACGGTGGTACCTTGCCGTTTGAGGTCGGGCGAATCATTGAGGCGGTGAAAAAGCAGATCACGATCCCGCTCGGCATTCACGCCCACAACGACAGTGAATGTGCGGTTGCCAACTCGCTGGTTGCGGTCGAGCACGGCGCGATCCATGTTCAGGGGACACTGAACGGCTTTGGTGAGCGCTGCGGTAACGCCAACCTCTGCTCGATTATTCCGGCTCTGAAGATGAAAATGGGCCGGGAGTGCATTACCGACGCACAGATGAAACGTTTGCGCACCATCTCCCGCTATGTTTACGAACTGGCCAATCTGGTGCCGAACAAGCATCAGCCCTATGTCGGCAACTCAGCGTTCGCCCATAAGGGCGGCGTCCATGTTTCGGCGATCCAGCGTCATCCCGAAACCTATGAACATATGCGCCCGGAGGTGGTGGGCAACATCACCCGCGTCCTGATCTCCGATCTCTCTGGGCGCTCCAATATTCTGGCCAAGGCCGAAGAGTTCAACCTCGATATCGACAGCAAGGATCCTTTGACCCTTGAAATTCTGGAAGAGATCAAGGAGCTCGAAAACAAGGGGTACCAGTTTGAAGGAGCCGAAGCGTCGTTCGAGCTGCTGATGCGCCGCGCCCTGGGGAATATGCGCCACTTCTTTACGGTCACCGGTTTCCGCGTTATCGATGCCCGCAACGGTGAGGATAAAAAGCCGCTTTCCGAAGCGACGGTCAAGGTCAAGGTCGGGGGGCGTATCGAACATACCGCCGCCGAAGGGAGTGGCCCGGTCAATGCCCTCGACAACGCTCTACGCAAAGCGCTGGAGAGTTTCTACCCGAAACTACGTGAGATGAAATTGCTCGACTACAAGGTGCGTGTGTTGCCCGCCGGGCAGGGGACGGCTTCCGTGACCCGGGTTCTGATCGAGTCGGGGGACAAGGCCGGTCGCTGGGGGACGGTCGGCGTCAGCGACAACATCATCGACGCCTCCTATCACGCCCTGGTCGATGCCCTGCAGTACAAGCTGTTACGCGATCAGGAGGCGGGCAAGGGGTGAAGCCAACCAGCGAGACGGTCTCACTACTTTTACTGCTGACTGTTGTGATGTTGACAACCTATATAAGCCGGGAATCCCGTGTTGCGGGAGACCCGGCTTTTATTATGCACAGCGGTACGGTTCTGGTGCAATTGGGCAGCGGTTTCCGCAACCCGGAGAGCATAAGTCAAATTAATGACGGCGATGATTTTTTAAGCGTCATAAAAATGGCGGGCCTGCCCGTGGCTGATGTATGTGTTGCACAGGCGCACACGACGCGGCCCCTGAAAAGTGGAGAGCGCCTTGACCTGCAGGTGCAAGATGGTGTCGTACAAGGGTTTTTTATTGGATGGATGCCGGCAGCACAGCGTGTCGCCCTTGGTATTGCATTGCATCCGGATCAAATGAATCGGGAGGATTGGCAGTCTCTGTCCGGAATTGGTCCTCGGTTAGCTCAGCGGATTGCTGAAGACCGCCAAAAAAATGGCGATTTCGGCAGCCTGGAAGGTGTGCAGCGCGTGCAAGGTATTGGAAATAAGCGTGTTTTGGCCTGGAGTCAACTTTTTATTTCACCCGTAACTACTGAAAAAATAGACTGATTTTTTTTAACTGTACGGCTTGACAAATTGAAAACACATTTTATGGCACACCTCGTGAAGTATAGGAAAACCATAGGCAGCTACTTGTCATTGAACCTGTTCCGAGGGAGCCCATCATGAAATGTCCTAAATGTCGTGGCAGAATGTACGCAGAGAAGTATTATGATTTCGTTCGCTCGTTTGATGCATGGAAATGTTGCGCCTGTGGCGAGATGTTGGACCATACCATTGCCGCCAACCGTGCGCGCAATCGGCAGGTCTTCCTCGGTTAATTACTGAATAGCCCCCTGATTGGATTGGGGTGCATAGAAATAAGAGAGGCTGGCACTTCAGGTGCCGGCCTTTTTTGCGGCGTGCTTTTACCGTTGGACTCCTTTTGTTACACGTCCAAAAATTAACAACTGAGACTCTGTTGCTGAGTTATTTTTCTTTGCTGGCATAGGTCGCCAGCCAGTCAAGCGCCTCTTCACGGGTATCAAATAACTGGATGTTTTTACGGCCGGAAAAAGCGAGGATGGAGCGAAAGACCACCTTTTGCAGCCCGGATACTCCGACTGCCGCACCGGCAATGACGTAGGGTTTGTTGTGCTTGGCCAGATCCTGCAAGGCTGAGGCAACGTCCCGGTCGTAGTCACTGCCGATAATGTCGGTCAGGGTGAAGACCGAATGTTCCGATTGACCGGCGATGATTTTTTTCGCGGGTTGAATCACTTCGAGGGCGTCGCTGGTGCTTGTCAGTCGGGTGAAATCAAAAAGAAGAACCCTTCGGTTTTTATGCAGAACGGAGCGGATTCTCTTTTCCAATTCGGTCAGTTCCATCGTATCCTCCCGATAGTCTCTTTTGAAATTTTGCATACAATGACTCAGGCACAAATGATTTCAGAATTAATTTCTCCCAAACAAAAAAATGGTGGTAGATATGAGTGAGCGGAACAGTAGCGACCCCTTGCACGGCGTGACCCTGGAACAGATTGTCAACCAGCTGGTTGAACATTACGGATGGGAGGCGCTGGGCAAACGCATCGATATCCGCTGCTTCACCAGCGATCCCTCAGTATCATCAAGCCTCAAGTTTCTGCGCAAAACGCCCTGGGCGCGGAGTAAGGTTGAGGCGTTGTACCTTTCGAGTAAAAAATAGGCGACAGAAATGAAGCATTATGGACGCAGAGGCGCTGAGACGCGGAGGATAAAACTTGGTAATCTAGCGTCCCTTCTTGATTGTCTCTGCGCCAAACCATTTTTTGCGCTTGTCTGCAAGGATCCCCCTTTGATCGTTGACGCTCCCGTCCTCTGTGCGCTACCGTGACACCATGTGCCACCCATCCCGACAGACGGGCCGACCATGAGATCGGTCTATTCCCCCCGCCTGCTGAACGGCCCCTTCGGTGACCCGGCTTTTTACGTGCGCCTGGCGCACCGCAGCGAGGCGCTGCTGTTTGACTGCGGCGAACTGCGCCGGTTGCCAACCCGCGAGGCCCTGAAAATCAGTACGGTCTTTATCTCCCACGCCCACATCGACCATATGGTCGGCTTCGACACTCTGCTGCGCAGTTTCCTCTACCACGACCGCACCCTGCTGGTTTACGGCCCGGCCGGCATTGCCGACCAGATCCGCGGCCGGCTTTCCGGTTACACCTGGAACCTCACCGATGGTTACCCGCTGGTGCTGATTGTGCGTGAGTGGGACAACGGTCCGGGGCGCGAGGTGACCTTTCGCGCGGCGAACGCTTTCTTGCCGGAAGGGGAGCAGCTCTGGGACGGGGCGGGCGATCTGCTTTTAGCCAGCGACTATCTGCAAGTGCGCGCTTTAGCGCTCGATCACGGCGGCATTGTCTCTTTGGCCTTTGCCCTGCAGGAACCGCTGCATGTGGCGATTCACAAGGACGCTCTCGAGCGCTATGGCTACCGGCAGGGAGTCTGGCTGGTCGGGTTCAAGGATCTTCTGCGCAGTGGCGCAGCGGCGGATACACTGCTCGACGTGCCGCTGGTTGACGGTGGGAAAATCGTACTGGGGCTCGGTGAACTGCAGGCACAGATCGCCCACACTGAGCGGGGCATGAAGATCGTTTATGTCACCGATGTCGCCCCGACCACTGCCAATCAAGAGATGATCGCGGTCTTTGCCCGCGATGCACATCTGCTGGCGATTGAGGCGGTCTTTCCCCATGCGGAGTTTCCCCGCGCGCTGGAACGCAATCATCTGACCGCGCAAATTGCCGGTGAACTCGGCCGCCGCGCCGGCGCTGCTCGTCTACTGACTTTTCATCACTCACCGCGCTATCAGGATCAGCCGGAGCTACTCACCGCCGAAGCGATGGCGGCGTTTAGCAGTAACGATGCTTCAGCTTGAACATATCGAGTTTTGCAAACATCGAAGTTGGTGGTCCCAGAAAAAACCTTATTGATGATGGCTGGAGATTGTGCCGATTGGCAGTTGCAGGCAAGAGAGAATTCAATCGTTAAAGGGATAGTTCCTGTAGCCGACATTTTGCAGGGCCAGCCAGACGTCGGCGGTAACCCGGGCATCGTCGAGGGCGCGGTGTTGCCGCATATTGGATAAGTCGACCCCGGCATGGGCGGCGAGGGTGACCAGTTTATGGTTGATCAATTTCGGCCAGTGGCGGCGGCCAAGCTGCAGTGTACAGTGGCTGCGGTTACGCAGCCGGACGCCGAGCAGGTCGCATTCGTGGCGCAGAAAACGCAGGTCAAAGGGGGCATTGTGCGCGACGAGATCGGCGCCACCGATGAAGTCTAAAAAGCGCGGAAAGAGTTCGGCTGAGGTCGGCGCATCGCGCAGCATCCGTTTCGAGATACCATGCACATTAAAGGCTTGCGGCGAGATGTCACAGTCTGCGTTGATCAGGCTGTGGAATTCGTCCATGACCTGCGCCCCCTGTAACAAAACCGCACCGATCTCGATAATGCGATGACCGCTGCTTGGCGACAGGCCGCTGGTCTCGGTGTCGAACACCGCCACCAGCGGCTGGTTCTGGTGAGCGAGAGCAGCCTCGGTCATTCCGGCTCGCCTGAGAGCAAATCGTGCATGATAGCCAGGGCGGCACGTCGACCGTCGGCCGCCGCAGTCACCACCAGATCGGCGCCGCGCTGGCAGTCGCCACCGGTGTAGACTTTTGGCTGGTTTGTGCGGCCGGTTACAGGATCGCAGCCCAGCTCGTTCCAGCGGCCGGTGCTGATGCCGGCGTCCTTGACAAACGGTGCCGCCTGCACATCAAACCCCAGTGCTAAAATGACGATATCGGCCGGAATGCAGTGCTCGCTGCCTTCCACCGTTGTCACCTGCCGCCGGCCATCAGGGCCGGGTGACGCGAGTTCGGTGCGCAGCACATCGATGCCGACCAGCTGGCCTTGCTTGTTGACGTCAATACCGTCCGGGGCGATGTGGAACATGAATACCACTCCCTCTTCGACGGCGTTGTGATACTCCTTGCGGCTCCCCGGCATGTTCTCTTCGTCACGACGGTAAAGGCAGGTGACGCTCTCCGCCCCTTCGCGCATGGCGGTGCGGACGCAGTCCATGGCGGTATCACCCCCACCGATGACCACCACCCGTTTGCCGACCACACTGTAATCCTCCCGCCAGTCACGCTCGTAAAGCCGGCGCTGCACGTTGGTCAGGAAGTCCATCGCCATGAACACCTGGGGATGGTCTTCGTTCTTGATGCCGGCCTGCTTGCCGGCGGTGGCACCGAGGCCGAGGAAGACGGCGTCGTAGCTTTTCAGCAGATCGGCAAAAGCGAGGTCACGGCCAATCTCGGTGTTCAAGTGCAGGGTCATGCCGGCCTGGCGCAAAATGGCGAAGCGGCGTTTGACGATCTTTTTGTCGAGCTTGAAGCCGGGGATGCCGTAGGTGAGCAGACCGCCAGGGAGATCGGCGCGTTCAAACATCTCGACGCCGATGCCGGCGCGCAGCAGGTAGTGGGCGCAGCTGATGCCGGCCGGGCCTGAGCCGACCACCGCCACCTTCTTGTCGTGGATGACCCCGGGGAAGGGGAGGCGCAGGCCGGCATCGAAGGCAAGATCGGTGATCGATGCTTCAATCGGGCCGATGGTGATGGCTCCATATCCGTCATCAAGGGTGCAGGCCCCTTCACAGAGCCGATTGTGCGGACAGATGCGGCCAAGGATCTCCGGGAAGGGCGAGGTCTCGTTGGACAGCAGAAACGCCTTTTGCAGATCTTTCTCAGCGATCGCCTCCAGCCACTGCGGGATGGCGTTGTTCAGCGGGCAGCCGAGGCTGGTGCAGAACGGGTCGCCGCATTGCACGCAACGCTCCGCCTGACGGGCGACGACGCGGTTGTTGAAGAAGGCGTAGATCTCGTCAAAGCTGTGCAGCCTTTTGCTGACATCTTCTTTGGACGGGTCCTGGCGTTGGTTTTCAATAAATCCTTGCATAACGTTTATCCTGTTGAATTCAAAGGCGGTCTCACGCAAAGACGCCAAGAAGAACACTAAGAGTCAAAGGCTGTCTCACGCAAAGGCGCAAAGTTCGCAAAGTTTTTAAGGCAGAACGTCAAGGCAAAACAATAAGCTTTTTTTGTATTTAAATTCCGTTGGCTATTCGGTGGATGCCGTCCTTGATCAATGTTTCGCCGAAATTGACGAGTAACCCCAGACGTTTGTTTGCCAGGCGCAAATAGGTCAGTAGTTGCTTTTTGTGCACCAGTGCGACGGCATCAACCGATTTGAGTTCGACGATCAATTCGCCATCGACCAGCAGGTCGGCGCGGAAACCCGCGTCGAACTGGATGCCGTCATAGCAGACCGGAATAGCCTTTTGTCGTTCGACGGTCAAACCTCTTTTGCCTAGTTCGTGTTCGAGAATCCTTTCGTACACGGATTCCAGCAACCCAGGTCCAAGCTGGTTGTGAATCCTGAACGCAGCATCCACAACCTCCCTGGCCAGATGATTTAGCCTCTCCACATCTCCCCCCTCCTTTGCTTTTGTACTCCTTTGCGACCTTTGCGTCTTAAGTGAGCAAAGCGAACGAGCGTGAGGCCGCCTTTAGCTGTTACGCCTTAATCCCCATCCTTCGGATTCAACGGCGACTTCATATTCTTCGGCGTCACCATCCAGAAATATGCCAACTCTTCGCGGAAATGATCGAGAATGCGCCGCGCCTTGGGGCTACGGGTCCGGTTGTGGAAGCTGACCAGAATCTTTTTCAGATAGAGTTTGGCCTCACTGTCTTCGTCAACATCAATGCGCCGTGCCTCAACCAGTTCGCGGTTAAGGTTGTCCATGAAGGTTTTGGCCCGATCGTAGATGAAGGCAACACCGCCAGTCATGCCGGCGCCAAAGTTAATGCCGGTCTCGCCAAGGATAACCACGGTGCCGCCGGTCATATATTCACAGGCGTGATCGCCGGTCCCCTCGATGACCGCCAGTGCGCCGGAGTTGCGCACCGCAAAGCGGCCGCCGGTGACACCGGCGACAAACAGTTTGCCGCCGGTGGCCCCGTAGAGACAGGTGTTCCCCACCGCCGAGGTCCCCTCCTGATAAATGCGCGGCGTGACGATGATCCGACCACCGTGCATCCCTTTGCCGGCGTAGTCGTTGGCAATGCCGTTGAGATGGACGTTGACACCGTTGATTAGAAACGCGCCCAGCGACTGGCCGGCAACACCGGTAAGCCGGAAGGTGATCGCTTCTTTAGGTAACCCTTCATCGCCGTAGTACTTGGCGATCTCGCCGCTGGTCAAAGCACCGAAGGAGCGGTTGAGGTTGCTGATGGTGCGCTCGACGACAATCTCCTCCTGCGGGTTTTTGAGGACCGGCATCACCTCCTGCAGCACCTTCTTTTCAAAGGCGTTGTCGTCAAACGGGTGGTTGCGCCGCTGCCAGGTGTCGACGCCGTCGAAACGGCGCAGCAGGTTGGAAAAATCGAACTGTCTGGCCTGTGCAGTGTCGATCGGTTGCAGCAGATCGGCGCGGCCAATCAGTTCATCAAGGCTGCGATAACCGAGCTCGGCGAGAATTTCGCGTACGTCTTCACCGACGTTGCTCAGATAGCTGACCACTTTTTCAACCGTACCGACGAAGTGGGCGCGCAGGTTCTGGTCCTGGGTGGCGACGCCGACGGTGCAGCGGTTGAGATGGCAGACGCGCAGCATCTTGCAGCCGAGCATGACCAATAGCGGGGTGCCGAAACCGTAGAACTCGGCGCCGAGCAGCGCCGCCTTGACGATATCGCGGCCGATCTTCAGGCCACCGTCGGTCTGCAACTCCACCAGCTCGCGCAGGTTGTTGGCTTTGAGGCTCTGGTGGGCCTCGGCCAGGCCGAGCTCCCATGGGTTGCCGGCAAATTTGATCGAGGTCTGCGGCGCGGCGCCGGTCCCCCCTTCACAGCCGGAGATGACGATGCGGTCGGCGTAGGCTTTGGTCACCCCGGCGGCGATGGTGCCAACCCCGGCGCTGCTGACCAGCTTGACGCTGATGCGGGCCTCGGGGTTGACCTGCTTGAGATCGAAGATCAGCTGGGCGAGATCTTCGATGGAGTAGATATCGTGATGCGGTGGCGGCGAAATCAAGGTGACGCCGGGGACGGTGAAGCGCAAGGATGCGATGAGTGGTGTCACCTTCTCACCCGGTAGCTGGCCACCTTCTCCCGGTTTTGCTCCTTGCGCGATCTTGATCTGGATTTCTTCGGCACTGCGCAGGTAGGCCGGGGTGACGCCAAAGCGTCCCGAGGCGACCTGTTTGATCCGGCTGTTGCGGGTCGATTTCAGACGCTCCGGTGCTTCGCCACCTTCCCCGCTGTTGGAACAGCCGCCGAGCAGGCGCATGGCCTCGGCCAGCGCTTCGTGTGCTTCGGGTGAGATCGATCCGAGAGACATGGCGGCGGAGTCGAAGCGGCGGGTAATGGCCGAAAGCGGTTCAACCTCGCTGATATCAATCGGCTTCCGGTCGCTTTTAAAGTCAAGAAAGTCACGGATAAAGCGTTGGCCGCGGCCGGCGATCAGATCGCGGAATTCAAGATAGCCACTCCGGGTGCGGCTTTCTGCGAAGCGGTGCAACGTGGTGATCACCTTGGCGTTAAAGTCATGATACTCGCCTAGCGGGTTGTCGCGCAGTTGGCTGCCCATGGCCAGCGGGTAGAACGGACGCAAGGCCGGGGTGTGGAAGACGCGTTTGTGCACCGTCTCAATTCGTGCCTCAAGATCGGCGTAACCCAAGCCCGGTAACAGGCAGGAGGAGGCCGGGAAGCAGCGTTCGACGATGGTCTCGGAGAGACCGATGACGTCAAACAGGGCGGCGTTGCGGTAGCTGGAGACAGTGCTGATCCCCATTTTCGACATGACCTTGAGAATCCCCTTGGTCAACGCCTCAAAGACATTGTTCAGCCCCTGGCGCGCACCGCGATGACTGGCATCGAGGCGCTCCATGGTGTGCAGGGCGGAAGCGTAGAGCAGCCAGGGGTAGATAGCCAAAGCGCCGCAGCCGATGAGGACGCAGGCAGAGTGGGCATCGACGACTTCGCCGCTGACCGCGACCAGAGAAACCAGGTGGCGCTGTTTTTCCTGCAGCAGACGCTGGTTGAGGGCGCCGACCGCCATGGCCATGGGGATCAGGCGTTGCTGGCCGTCGAGGCCCCGGTCGTCGAGAATGACGACCCGGGCGCCATCGTCGTGGACGGCGGCGGCGACCCGGTCACAAAGATCATTAAGGCCTTGCTCAAGGTTGTGACTGAAACAGGTCGAAAAGGTGGCGTGCCGGTAGCACGACTCGTAACGTGGCTTGCTTGGGTCGCCGAAGGAGAGCAGGGCATCGAAAATTTCGTGCGACAAAATTGGCGAAATACTTTTAAGCCGGCGACCGCGGTCAGCGGTTTCGATGAGCGGGTTGCCGATTTCACCGACGCCGATGGTCGTCGACATCACGACCTTCTCCCGGTAGGGGTCAATGGGCGGGTTGGTGACCTGGGCAAACTTTTGCCGGAAGAAATCGCTGAAGTTGCGCTGCACTTCGGAGAAGGCGGCCATCGGCGCATCGTCGCCCATGGAACCGGTCGGTTCTTTGCCGTCGCGCAGCATCGGCTTGATCACCTGCTCAAGAGTTTCGTGGCTGATGTTGTGGTAGCGCTGCAGGCGGTGCAGATCGTCGATGTGCAGATCGGCCTGCTGTTCAAACTGATGCTCGATAAACTCCTGCAGGTAGTAAGTGCGGTCGGTGAGCCAGTCGTTGTAGGGGCTCGACGCCATCAGGTAGGTGTCGATGTCGTTTGTGGAGAAAATCGTCCCCTGCTGCAGGTCGGCGGCGATCATCTCGCCGCTCTGTAGCCGGCCCCGTTCGCGGACCTTCTCCGGCGGGACGCCGAGGACGCCATACTCGCTGGTCAACAGTAGACGATTATCAGTGGTGATAACGTATTTGGCCGGGCGTAGCCCGTTACGATCGAGCATACAGGCGACGTAGCGACCGTTGGTCAGACTGACTGCGGCCGGGCCGTCCCAGGGTTCCCAGGCGGCGGAGGTGTATTCATAGAAGGAGCGCAGGCTGGCCGGCATGTGGGCGACGTTGTGTCGCGCCGGTGGAATCAGCATTCGTGCTGCTTTAAAGAAATCAACGCCGTTGGCAAGCAAAAACTCGAACATATTGTCGAGGCTGGCACTGTCACTGCCGACCGGTTGCAGGATCGGCAGCAGCCGCTGCAGCTCGTCATCAGAGAAGACCGGGCTGTGCATGCCGGCGGCCTTGACCAGGGCGTTGAAACGGTTGGCGCGAATCGAGTTGATCTCGCCATTGTGGGCCAGGTTGCGAAACGGCTGGGCCAGGCGCCACTGCGGCAGGGTGTTGGTCGAAAAACGCTGGTGAAACAGGGCAAAGCTGGTGGCAAAGCGCTCATCGGCGAGGTCGGGGAAGAGCTGGCGCAGGTGGTTCGGCATCACCAGCCCCTTGTAGGAGATCAGGGTACGCGACAGGCTGCTGATGTAAAAGCCGCTATCGGCAACCAGGGCGTGCTCGACCTCCTTGCGGGTCAAATAGAGCAGGGCGTCGAAGCGTTTGGTGGCGATGAGCTGGCTCGGGACGACGAACACCTGGACGATTTTCGGCAAACGCTCGCTGGCGTACACGCCGAGCGCCGCCGTGTCGAGGGGGACGTCACGAAATAGTACGGCCTGCAGGTCGTTCTGTTCGCAAGTGCTGGTGAAAATAGCTTTTTGCTGCTCAGGGTCGGTGAGGAACAGGGTGCCGACGGCGAAATCGTCCGGGAGCGACACCCCCTCGGCTTCGGCGACCTGACGCATGAATGGCGACGGCATGGCACAGAGCAGGCCGCAACCATCACCGGTCTTGCCATCAGCGGCGATGGCGCCGCGGTGCATCATCCTCGACAGGGCGCGGATGGCATCTTCAAGCAGATCGTGTGAAGGGGTGTTGCGCAGACTGGCGAGCAGGCCGAAACCGCAATTGTCGCGGTATTCCTCAGCCGGATTAACGGGTGGCATCATAATCTTGACTCTACTTTATGGCGTGCGATGTGGATGAAAAGTGTAGTTGATTGATTTTACACGATTGGATGGAAAATGGAACCGTTGCGAAGGGTTATCCGGTTGGTTGATTCGTTCAGGGGCTGCCTGTCTCACCACGAAGAACACGAAGTTCACGAAGAAAGGTGCAAAAGCAAAATCTAAAATTTTTTGGAGGTAAGCCGAAAGTCAGAACAGATATTGCTACTTCTGGGGCGTTGGGAAAGGGTCTTTGAATGCAAAAGCAATTGGACGCAGATTTAATCTGCGTCCAAAAATAGCTTTGGCCTGGTTTTAACTTCGTGTTCTTTGTGCCCTTCGTGATGAATGCGCTTGAATGCTTTCAATGAAACAGCTTGTCGATGAGCTCCTTGTAGCGGCGCTCAATGACATGGCGTTTTTTCTTCAGGGTGTTGGTCAGCTCTTCCCCAGGTTTGAACTCCTCGGGAAGAAAGCTCAGGTTCATCAGCCGCTCGTGGGCTTTGAACCCTTCTTTCGGATGCAGCAGGCGGTTGATCTCTTGTCGGACCCGGTCGATAACTGTCTTGTCGCCGAGCAGCTCATCCCCGGCGTCTTTTGATCCATGCATTTTGTCGCGGGCAAATTCGCGCAGCTTGTCCATATCGGGGACAATCAGTGCCGCCAGCCCCTTGCGATCCTGGCCGACCAGCACGGCATCCTTGATGAACGGCAGCCGGGTGATGGCGCCTTCAATGCGCGACGGGTCGATGTTCTCGCCGGAGGAGAGGACAATGATCTCCTTGGCGCGGCCGGTGATGACGAGCTCGCCAGTGATGGTCAGCATGCCGAGGTCGCCGGTGCGCAGGTAGTCGTCTTCGGTAAACGACTTGAAGTTTTCGGCGTCATTGTTGTAGTAGCCAGGCATCACCTGCGGTCCGTGGACCTGGATTTCCCCTTCGGCACCTGCTGGCAGGGGCTGGTCGTTTTCGTCGGCGATGCGCAGGGTTGTCCCTGCCAGTGGCGGGCCGATAGTGCCAAAGACATCGCAGTTCAGGCCGCGGGCGGCAATGGCCGG
The DNA here is from genome assembly GCA_002345625.1 of Desulfuromonadaceae bacterium UBA2294. Classification (GTDB taxonomy): domain Bacteria; phylum Desulfobacterota; class Desulfuromonadia; order Desulfuromonadales; family UBA2294; genus UBA2294. The sequence goes on from DDWE01000046.1 coordinate 24,184, forward strand.
TGCGCATTCGGTCATGCCGTAGGCGTTGACAATACGGATGCCGAGAGCATCGATCCACTCGTCGATATATTTAGGCAGACTGCCGCCGCCGCTGACTGCCAGGCGCAGTCGGCCGCCGAAACGCTCCTGAACCAGTACGAATTTTTTTTGTGCCAGCTTGTAGGGGAGGGCGAGCAGCATGACCTTCATAAGAGCAAGGCTTTTGACCATCAGGGTCAACGGAAGCGGCCGCTTGGAAAAGCGTGGCAACTCGTCGTTCAGCAGGCGTCGGTTGTAGCGGTAGGCGTTGGCGATGGCGACCAGAAGATTGAAGGCGCGGGCCTTGCCTTGCTCGGCCAGAGCGTTGTTGATCCGGGTGTAGAGCGACTCCCATAGCCGCGGCACCGAGCAGACCAGGGTCGGCTGGTAGCGTTTGAGATCGTCGGCAAAGGTTTTGACCGACGAATAGACCGTGCAGCCGCCGCTGGCAATCGCCATGTATTCGGCGGCGCGCTCAAAGATGTGCCAGGTCGGCAGCACCGACAGCCAGCGATCGCTGCTTTGCAGATCGACGATTCCGGGGATGGTCTGTACGTTGTACATGACGTTGCGATGGGTCAGCTGAACCCCTTTTGGTTGACCGGTGGTCCCCGAGGTGTAGATCAGGGTAAAGGGTTCATCCGGGCTCAAGTCTTTGCCGCGACTCTCGAAGGTGTCGATGTCTGAGGGGGTGATGGTGCGATCCTCCAGCAGATCATTATAACAGTAAAGGTTGCTGAACAGACGGTGCTCGTTCTCGCCTTCGATCAGGAAAATGTTTTGCTGTTTGCGGCTGCGAATCAGTTCTGCATGGCGGTCGAGCAAGAGCTGATTCTCGATCACCAGCGAACTGCAGCCGGAATGGTCGAGGATGAAATCGAGCTCGCGGGCCGGGGTGTCGCTGCCGCGCGGGACGCTGATCGCACCAAGAGCAATGAGAGCGAAATCAGTGACAATCCACTCGTAGCGGTTGTCGGCCAGCAGCAGCACCCGATCCCCTTTGCGGATACCACGAGCAGCGAAAGCCCGGGTCAGAAGAAGAACATCTTCGTAGAACTTGTGGTAAGGGACGGTGAATTCGCAGCCAGCGGCGCGATAAATGAATGCCTCGGCGTTGGGGACGATCCGGCTGGTATGCAGCAGAACCTCATGCAGCGATTGTGCGTCGGAAACAGGGGCCATAAGGACCTCAATACGGCAATGGGTATGTCAATCATACGGAAATGGCTGCATGTTGGGCAAGAAAGTTAATTCTAATGCCATTCATTGTGCCTGGTTCCTAGTCCTCGTTTGTTACATTGTCGTCTTCTTTGCGACGGCGCAGTGAGCTGAGATGTTTGTGGACACCGCGTTGCAGAAAGAGGAAGGTGTTTTCCAGTCGGTTGACGCCGACCAGGATCGCGACCGTCAGCAGGGCGATGGCGATGGCGGCTGTGTTGTTCCCGATGCCGGCTAGAACGCCGATAGCGGCCAGAACCCAGATGGTTGCTGCTGACGTGACGCCGAGAACGGCACCCTCGCGGGTCAGGATGACGCCGGCACCGAGAAAGCCGATGCCGGTGACCACTTGCCCGACCACACGCGAAGGGTCGCCGAGAGCACCGGTGACGGCCGTTCCTGCAACAACAAAGACATAGGTCCCCATGCAGATCAGGCAACTGGTACGGATGCCGGCCGGTTTGCCGCAGAGTTGTCGTTCCATGCCGACAACAGCACCACAGAACAGGGTGGTGAGAAGTCCTGCCCAGCTCAAAGGAGCAATGGAGACGTCGAGAGGGAAACCAAATAACGACATAAAGGGCTCCATAGGGCTGGTGTGTTGTGGCGCCAGTGTAGGTTGTTGCCAGAGGGAAATCAAGCCTCAGGATGTTGCAGTGATTAAGATATTGTCTCGTCGATTGGTTGCGGAGGAGTTGAGGGTTGATATTCTGTTGATCACAGCATCATTAATTCTATAGGAGTAAACCCGGATGATTAAAAAGTTTGCCAACCCCAGAATCCCGGAGACTGAGGTCGACGCCATCTTTACGGATCGTTGGTCGCCGCGGTCCTTCCTCGATGAACCGCTCACTGATGACCAGGTGGCGACTCTGTTCGAGGCAGCGCGCTGGGCGCCGTCCTGCTACAACGATCAACCCTGGCATTTTCGTTATGCCCGATCGTCTGCCGACCGGGAGCTTTTTGCCGAGGCGCTTCTGGCTAAAAATCAGCTCTGGGCGTCCAGGGCGCCGCTGTTAATCTTTGTTCTCGCCCGTCGCCATTTCGGTCACAGCAGCAAGCCCAACCGGCACGGCGCTTTTGATGCCGGTGCAGCCTGGATGTCCCTTGCCCTGCAGGCGCGGCGTCTTGGCCTCTATGCGCATGCTATGGCTGGTTTCGATATCGAAAAGGCTTACACCCTTCTCAAAGTGAACAAAGAGGAGTTCGATATCATGGCGGCCGTTGCAGTCGGGTTTCGGGGCGAAGCGAACCTGCTCAATGAGGAGATGGCCGAGATTGAAGCGCCGAACGGTCGCAAACCGTTGGCCGATGTGGCGGGCGAGGGGGCTTTCCCTGAGTGACTGCCTGTGCGCAATAGAGAATAGAGTGTTCACCATGAAGAGTATGAAGTGACCCTTTGAGTGGAAGGTTCTCGGCCAATGTTTATGGGCCGAGGCTTGTTCCTTCGTACCCTTGTGATGCACATGTAAGTGCATACAATCACAGCATAAAAGAGAGGTTGTCGCATGGCGATACATATCGGAGAAAAGGCTCCCGCTTTCAGTCTGCCCGGCAGTGATGGGAAAACCCATTCGTTGGCAGATTATGCCGGTCAAACGGTGATCGTTTACTTCTACCCCCGTGACAACACGCCCGGTTGCAGCAAGGAGGCGTGCAGTTTTCGTGATTTGCATCCGCAACTGCAACAGCGTAATGTTGTTGTCCTCGGCGTCAGTGCCGACAGCCTGGCGTCGCACGACAAGTTCATCGAGAAATTCTCCTTGCCGTTTGTCCTGCTCTCCGATCATGACAAACAGATGTTGCAGTCCTATGGTGCCTGGGGGGAGAAGACGCGCTGCGGCAAGACGTCGATGGGGATTATCCGTTCGACGGTGCTGATCGGTCCGGACGGTGTGGTGCTGGAACACTGGCCGAAGGTGGCCAAGGCGGAAACGCACCCTGCCGAAGTCTTGAACCGCCTGCTGAAGTAACTGGTGTCCGGTGTCAGGTCGCGCGGACAAGGGAAAGGGTTACACAGAAAAAGCGCCGTCAAAGGCGCTTTTTCTGTGTCGTCCGAGCCGGGATACGAACGGTTTCAATTATGATATCTGAACAAGTATGTCCAGATATCATAATTTATAGTGTATTGTATATTATGAATGCAATATTGAGGTCATATTTATTTTAATAAATATAACTATGTTTAATTATCATTGTTTTTGTCTTTGTCCCCTGCCTCGGTCGCTTGTTTGCGTTGGCGCCAGTAGGCGAGACGCTCGCTGATCATCTTTTCGTAGCCGCGCTCGGTCGGCCGGTAGAAGCGTCGCCCGTTCAGGCTGTCGGGAAGGTGGTTCTGGACGACAAATCCCTCGGCATCGTCGTGGGCATACTTATACCCCTTGTGATAGCCGAGGTCCTTCATCAGTCTGGTCGGGGCGTTGCGTACGTGCAGCGGGACGGGCAGGGCGCCGCTTTGGCGCACTTCGGCCTGGGCTTCGTTGATGCCGATGTAGGAGGCGTTACTTTTCGGCGCCGTCGCCAGGTAGGTGACCCCCTGGGCGAGATTGATGCGGGCTTCCGGCAAGCCGACAAAGTGCACTGCCTGTTGTACGGCCAGGGCCATCTGCAGGCCGCGCGGGTCGGCGTTGCCGATATCTTCGGAGGCGAAGATCACCATACGCCGGACGATGAACAGGGGGTCTTCGCCGGCTTCGAGCATACGGGCCAGCCAGTACAGGGCGGCATCGGGGTCGGATCCGCGCAGACTCTTGATAAAAGCGGAGATGACGTTGTAGTGCTCTTCACCACCATGATCGTAGAGCAGGGCCTTGTTCTGCAGGGCCTGGGTCGCCATTTCGAGATCGACGTGATCGCCAATGGCGCCGGCGACTGCGACCTCCAGTCCGTTCAGGGCGACGCGGGCGTCCCCATCGGCGCGTTCTGCAAGAAAATCGAGCACCGCGGCGTCCACCTGCGGTCGCGGATCCGGCAGGCCGCGGGGATCGGTCAGGGCCCGTTCGAGCAGAATGCGGATGTCAGCCGGTTGCAGCGGTTCGAGGACGAACACCCGGGAGCGGGAGAGCAGGGCGGCGTTGACCTCGAACGACGGGTTTTCGGTGGTCGCGCCGATCAGGATGACATCGCCACGTTCAACTGAAGGGAGGAAGGCGTCCTGCTGGGCCTTGTTGAAACGGTGAATTTCGTCGACGAACAGCAGAGTGCGCTGGCCATGGTAATTCTTGTTCTGGCGCGCCTTCTCAACAATCTCGCGGATCTCCTTGACCCCTTGCAGCACGGCGGAGAAAAAAACAAACTGGCTGCTGCTGGCCGCGGCGATGACCTGGGCCAAAGTGGTCTTTCCGGTCCCCGGCGGACCCCAGAAGATAACCGAGGCGAGGCGGTCGGTCTCGATCAACCGTCGTAGCAGCTTGTCCGGGCCGAGCAGGTGCGATTGGCCAACCATCTCTGCAAGGCGTTGCGGGCGCAGGCGCTCGGCCAGCGGCATACGGCTCGGGTCGGGCTGACTGTCAAAAAGGTCCATAGCGAAAAACTTTTCCGTTGGGGATTGTCGGACACTAGCACACCGTGATCGTTGCCGGCAAGTCACCGGTGAAGAGATGGACTTTGCTGCATGAGGTGTGCTAGATTTTGCCCGGTGCGCAAGGAGGAAGTTGAATGCAACGGATCGGGATTTTTGCCAAAAGAAATCAACCAGATGCCGTCAAGCTCGCCGGTCAGGTCCACGCCTGGCTGACGGAGCGCGGCGTGACTGTGTTGCTGGAAGAACGCCTGGCGGCGAAAATGGACACAAATGGTCACCCTGCGTCCGTCATTCCGCCGCAATGCGACATGATTATCGTGCTTGGCGGAGACGGCACACTGATCTCGGTCTCTCGCGAAATCGGCGAGCTTGAGGTGCCGATTCTTGGCGTCAACCTTGGCAGCCTCGGCTTTTTAACCGAAATTACCCGACAGGAGCTGTTCCCGGTTTTGACCCAGGTGCTGGCCGGTGATTACGCTCTTTCGGACCGGTTGATGCTCGAAGTCGTGGTGGAACGGGGCGGTGAGCCGGTCGCTTCGTTTCGCGTGCTCAATGATGTGGTGATCAACAAGGGGGCTCTGGCCCGGATCATCGACATGAAAGCCTGGGTCGGAGACTCTTATCTGACCACCTACAAGGCTGACGGGCTGATTATTTCATCACCCACCGGATCGACTGCTTACAATATGGCAGCGGGCGGACCGATTATTTATCCCGGTACTGATTGTCTGGTCATTACACCGATCTGCCCGCACATGTTGAGTAACCGGCCGATGATCATCCCTGCCGATCTGGTGGTGCGAATTGAAGTCATGTTTCAGGATGAGGATGTGTTGCTCACCGCGGACGGCCAGGTCGGCATGCCGCTGCAGGCAGGCGATATTGTTGCTGTTCGCCGCTCCAGTAGCAGTACCCGCCTGATCATCAGTCCGGACAAGGAGTATTTTGAGGTTCTGCGGACCAAATTGCGCTGGGGGGAGCGCTGAACCGATGCGCCGTTGTTTGCCATGCTGAATGAACTGAACATCCGTAATTTTGCCACCATCGACCGTTTGCAGGTTGCCTTTCGGGCCGGGCTTAACGTGCTGACCGGTGAGACCGGTGCCGGCAAATCGATCATCATCGATGCCGTTGGTCTGCTGCTCGGCGATCGGGCGCGCCCTGAACTGATCCGTGCTGACGCCGATGAGGCGACTGTCGAGGCGATCATCGGTCTGGATGGGGCGCCCGAGGTGGTGCAGCGTCTGGTCGATGAGGGGTTCGAGGCGACGGTAGAGCTGCTGATCCGCCGTATTGTCAGTCGCTCCGGCAAGAACCGGATATACCTCAATGGCGCCCTGGCCACCCTGGCTCAGTTGCAGGCCATCGGCGCCGAGCTGGTGGTCATCTATGGCCAGCACGAGCAGCAGCAATTGCAAAAACCATCAGCCCATCTTGATATGCTCGATCGCTTTGCCGGAGTTGACAGCGAGCTTGCCGCATGTGCCGCAGTTTTTACCGACCTGCAACGCCTGCGTGAGCGGATGCAGGCCCTCGACCTCGCTGAACGTGATCGGCAGCAACGTCTCGATCTGTTGCAGTTCCAGAGCCAGGAACTGGCTCTGGCGGCACTGCGCCCGGGTGAGGATGAAGAACTGGCACTGGAGCGCCAACGCCTGCAGCATGCTGGCCGCCTGGCAGAGGTGTGCGCCGGCGGTTACACGGAACTTTATGCCGACGAAGAGGCCATTTGCGGTCGTTTGGCCATCTTGTCCGCTGGTCAGGAGGCTTTGTCCAGCGTCGATCCGGTCTTTGCCGAACTGGCTGAAGCCGTTCGGCAGGCGCAATTCGGCCTCGAGGAGGTTGCCACCCGGCTGCGGCGCTACGGTGACGATGTGGTGTTCGATCCGCAGCGGCAGTCGGAGATCGAAGAACGCCTTGCCCTGATTGCCGTACTTAAGCGCAAGTACGCCCCCTCTCTGGACGGGATTCTGCAACAGCAGGTACAGATTGACGAGGAGTTGGTTCTGTTGGCTGATGTCGAAGTTGCCCGCACTGCCTTGAGCCGTGAGCTGGCACAGGCTGAAGCTGCTTTTTCTGCGGCCGCTGCTGCTCTGACGGCCAGGCGTCAACAGGCTGCCATTGAGATCGCGCGGACGGTGGGGGAGGAATTGGCTGGCCTGGCCATGGAACGCGCCCGTTTTGAAGTCCGACTGGAGCCGGTGCCTGAACCGACGACGAAGGGGGCAGAGCGTTGCATGTTCTACCTCTCGGCCAATCCCGGTGAACCACCGAAGCCGCTTAATCGCATCGCCTCTGGTGGTGAACTGTCACGCATTATGTTGGCGATCCGGCGGGCGATACCGCAGCCGGAGGGGACGGCGACGCTGATTTTCGATGAGGTCGATGCCGGTATCGGTGGCGTCGCTGCCACACGGGTTGGTGAAAAGCTGCATGGTGTGGCACGTGGATTGCAAGTCTTGTGTGTTACTCATTTGCCGCAGGTGGCTGCCTTTGCTGATTGGCATTACCGGGTGGCGAAACAGCAGGACGATAGCGCGACGCGGACCTGTCTGGTGTTGCTTGATGGCGAGGAGCGGGTGCGTGAGATGGCGCGCATGCTCGGCGGTGCCCAGGTGACGGAACGGACCCTGGCCCATGCCCGAGAACTGGTTTCAAAAACCGCGACGGCCATGACGTCGCAAGCAGGAGTCGAATAAACATATGGTGCGCAGGGCCCGGATAACCGATGCTAAAGTGATTCATCAGCTGCTGCTCAAGTACGCCGGTGATGGACTGATGCTGTCGCGTTCCTTATCCGATATCTATGAGTCGATTCGTGATTTCTATGTCTATGAACAGGATGGTGTGGTCATCGCGACGGGTTGCCTGAGTATCTGTTGGGATGATTTGGCCGAAGTCCGTTCTTTGGCCGTTGCCGAGGGGATGACCAGCAAGGGGGTTGGACGCAAAATTGTCGCAGCCTGTCTTGATGAGGCACGAGAGATCGGTCTGAAACGGGTATTTGCGCTGACCTACCAGCTGGAGTTCTTCCAGCGGCTTGGTTTTGTCGAAATCGAAAAATCCCAGCTGCCACACAAGGTTTGGGGAGATTGTGTTCGCTGTCCAAAGTTTCCGGAATGTGACGAATTGGCGGTGATGATCAACCTATGACGAGTCTTTCGTGTCGGGCTGCAGCAGCCCACGGCGGGATTTATTGCTTGACATGAATGAAAGTTCTACCGTATTAACTGTAAGTTGCATGGGCTGTTGTCCGGATTCCGGGCAGCTTGACTCCAGGATCTAAACTATGGCTGCAAAAAAATATACCCTTCTCATTATCCCAGAGGGGTCGCACCGGGTGCGGCGCTATGCACTACCGCGCAAGAAATTGCAGTGTATCCTCGTTGCGTGTGTGTTGGCTGCCACAGGCCTGTTTGCGATGACGACCGACTACGTTCTGACGAATCTGGATCAGACGGAATTGGCGCGTCTGCGTGAAGAAAACCAGCAGCAGCGTAGCGATTTGCAGCGTCTGGTTGCCGGTCTTGAAGGTTTGCAGCGGGAGATGACTCTCCTTTCCCAGAACGATGCCAAGGTTCGTGTTATGGCTCAACTCACTCGGTCGGAGTCCGACGCTCTGGTCGGAGTTGGCGGCCCACCTGAAATTGACAACAGTGACTCCTTCTCTGAAGTGCAGCGTCGCATCGACGAAATGCGGCGCGACATCGATATGCGTCGTGAGAGCCAGGAAGAGATTCAGGGGTTTCTCAATGATCAGCGTTCCATGCTTAGTGCCATTCCCGAAGGTTTGCCGGCCAAAGGTTGGTTGACCTCCTCCTTCGGTATGCGCACGTCGCCGTTTACCGGCAAGCGGAAATTTCATGAGGGTTTTGACATCGCCGCTCGTACCGGTACACCTGTGTATGCAACGGCTGACGGTGTCGTCAGCAAGGCGGAGACGGTTCCCGGTTACGGTAAGTTGGTCGTGGTCGACCATGGTTACGGTTATCGCACCTACTATGGTCATAACTCCAAGTTCTATGTACGTACCGGCGATCGTATCAAGCGCGGTGACCTGATCTCGGCTGTCGGTAACACCGGTCGTTCTACCGGCTCGCATGTTCACTATGAGGTTCGTCGTAATGATGTGCCGCTGAACCCGAAGAATTTCATGTAGACAAACGACTTTTTCAAATAACGGCGGGCCGGCTTGATATCAAGCCGGCC